>JANYCR010000503.1 GCA_025360185.1 Leptospiraceae bacterium
ATTCCGATTTGCTTTCGATTTTCAATATCCTGATAATTCGTTATTGGTGGAGTCAGTTGCAAGGCTTTTGAAACAGATCCTATTTCTCCTAACGTAGCTTTTTTATCTACGAGATAGTTCATTTTTTTTGCAAGAGCCAATTCAAACTTCTGGTAAACTTGCTGTTCAAATTTTTGACGACCTCGTTTAAAACCCGAATTCAAATCTTCCAATACAATAAATGTTGGTCTAAAGTTACCATTTTCATCTTTCATTTTTTCGATGATTTCATGAACGACCAGAGAAATGTATCCGTCTTTTAGGTTGGAAATATTTCCTTTCTGTTGCCAGTTCTCCTGTTTTTGTCTGCGTAACTTTGCAGCCTCATTGATAGCATCTAAATAATTTTTATTATTGATTATATCAAAATTATCTTGTTTAATAATTTCACCTGTAGCACTTACAAGTGAATAGTAAATCAAATGCTTTTCCCCTCGATCTATTCCGAGAAATTGAATATCGTCTGCTTGAGTGAAATGGGTGTTAACTAACTCTGTAACATCATTTTTATTTGCATTAAAATTCAGAGAAATTGATAGATGAAGTTGAAATTTTGATTCAGTAAAACGTTTGTCTTTAATTATTTCATGCTTTACATCTTTTACAGTTACTTTACTGGTATCAATTTGATTGTAAGGATCGAGATACGGTTTTATATCTTTGCATTCCTCAACTTTTATTCTGCCATTGGCTAATAAGAATATTTCTCTAAACGCTTTTTCCGGAATTGTAATTCCAGAAACCTTTTCTTTCCTGTTAACTATTTTCTCACCGATACGATGAACTTGCTTTTCTTTGATTGCAACATTGCGAAAGAAAACTTCACCACTTCCTAGATCAATATTCGATACTCCATTGTATTCTCGCATCAGGGCTCTGAAAAATAAAGTGTGTAAGTTTTCAATTCCTTTGAGATTATTTTTTTGATCTTTTAAACTTAGGTCTTTGTTGGAAATTTTAAAAAGATAAAAAGATTTTCCTTGATCTTCAAAAGAACTTTCCAATTCCGTTTTACTTATTTTAAAAAAATTAAATACTTTATTCTCCTTAGCTACTTTTTGTAAATCTTCAATGATTTGTTTTAAACCGCTAGCACTAAAATATTCTTTTTGTTGAATACTTTCTAAATCTGGAGCTCGTTCTTTGAAAATCTCACAAGAGTTTTTCAGGTCTCGAATTGTTTTATCAATCAAATTGATAATATTTTCATTGGTTAAGATTGATTCAAAAAATACATTTTTTTTAATCCTTTCAATTAGCGTAGTAGGAGTTATCTGATCGTTTTTATCTCTTTTTTTTATAAGATCGGCTTGATCCTTCAAATTCAGATTTTTGCTAACAATACTTTTAAGCTCTTCCTCTATTGTGAGAATTAACTTTTCTTTATTATCGCTATAGTTAAAATCAAAATATGTTGTACTTTTTGCCTGATAGTATTCTAACCGTTCAAATTCACTTTTGTCATCCTCTTGTATTTGATTTTGTAAATGACATCTAAATAATTTCGCGTTTTTGCTTATTCCTAAGAAATATTCAAACTCAGAATTATTCTTTTTTCTGAGTAAATACCCACCATATTGAGTAGCATTATCGGAATCAGAATGACTATCAACAAAGCCATTAAGTAAATTCCCATATCCAAAATTTAATTTCAGCTTATTCTTCTTTGCATCATCTTGCGGTTTTTTAGTTAGATAATTTCTAATAGCATCATACCAACCAAACCAGTCACTATCCTCATCATGAAGCAATACAGTAAGCATCTTAGTCAGATCAGAATTGATTGAACTGCCTTTGACTTTGCTTTCTTTCACTTCGAAATATTTTATGACCCATAAAACTGATTTTGCAGTGTCCAACCATTCTTTAATGGCTAAGATATTTTCTTCCTTTTTGTAACCGAAAGTTTTATTCTTTTCTTTTTCCTGACGTTCTTCCTTGTATTCATTCGCAATGTTCAGTATACTTTTCGATTTACTGCAAAATTCTTTCGCCAAATCTTCAATATCCGCACAGATTAAGTTGATTAGATTTTGACTTGGAAGAAGTTTTTCATCAATCAAATCTTTTGTATTTTCATCTTCCAGAATAGAATTTTTGAAAAATCTTTTACTCCAACCTTCTTTGTTATCTTGATTCAATATTTCGAATAGCCCCAATAATTCTACTGCGTCATTTATTTTTAATTGTTCTTCTCTCGTTTTAACAAAGGAAGCAACAGGATTCAAAATTTCTTTCTGTTCTTTATCTCCCTTTTCAAGGATGTATTGAATCCGATCTTTTATGTCGTGCCAGTTGGCAAGATATTGGTTGGAAATTTTATCAACGGCTGATTTCGACCAATACACACCTTCCCAATTTTCATTTTCTTTTAACCATTTTGTAAATTTATAAATTGTGGTTAAATCATCATTATCCGCTACATTTCGAAAATACCTTTCTCCTGCTTTGCAAACCAATTCAAGAATTCCTTGGACACTCAGTGGCTCTGATGTAGTTTCTCTTGCTTCCTTTTGTTGTTCTACTGTATCATATTTTAATTCGAAGTAGAGTGCTTTATTTTTTCCGCAGCCAATTTGTTTATAGAGAGTTTTAAATTGAGGGAGCTTTTTAAAATCACTGTCTTTTTCACGTGCTTGGTTATACAGATTTATTAAATAGTTGTAATCGCCGATGACTCTATTGTATTCTTCAATTTCAGATTGAGCGAGACATTCTGAGAAATATTTAATTTCAAAAATCTTTTCTTCAATTCTATAAGCTTCAATCATTTTGTTTGTTTCGGCATCCTTAATTTGCGTATTCCTATTAGCATCTTTCAAATATTGATAAGCATTTAGATATTCTTTTTTTCGAGAGGGAATAATAACCATTTGACGCGTTTTTTTATCTTTGATTTCTTTATCAGATGAAAATTGAATTATATTATCACAGAACTTAGGTAAGTTCTCATGGACAATTCGCGAGGCTATAGCAGTATTTGCTTCTTTATTATAAACGTAATAATTTTCTCTGTTTTTATTGTATCCTTTGTCGAGGTAGGTGAAGAAACCACTGAAAGTTTCTAGATGACCATATCTTTCGATCTGCTTTTTTCCTTTACTGTCAATAATTTCTCTGGTATCAAGAAACTCTTTTCTTTGGTTTTCATCCAGGATAAGTTTATGAATTTCTTTTTCAATATACTTTAGAATTCCTGCCTCAGTTAAACATTTGATTCCTTTCTCTTTTAAGATAGGCTTGTCTTTCTCTTCTTTTTTCGATTTCGTATTTGTAGCATTTTTATTTTTTTCTTTCTCCTCATTTCCAACTTTTTTAGCAAATTCATTCGCAGTATTTTCAAAGGTTTTTCCAATTTTATCGCGTAAAGATTTTTCTATACTCTCTAAATTCTTCTCTTTACCTTTTTTATACTCATCGAAGTAAGTAGAAAAATCAATCTTCTTTGCTTCATCCGAATTCAAACTATCATTAATAAGATTTTCATGTAATTGATCCATGACAGGTTTCAAAGCTGTATATGCTTTTTTAATTTTCTTATCCTGCTCTAGAATTCCATTTAGCATCTTTTGGGCATCATCAGCCGACAGTGGTTTTCCGTCTTTCCCAACCGGCTTCAATTCAAACCGAAGCGTCTTAGAAAGTGAGTATAAATTTGTAAAATTTTCGTAATGTTTCATCGAGTTTCCCCCAATATTTCGAGTTAATGCTTTCTATAGTATAAACGGGGGCAAGACAAATTAGGCGTGTATAGAAAAAAATAGTAAAAGGAAAAATTTTATTCCTTTTTTTAAAATGGGTTTTTCTTTTTTCGATTTAATAAAAGAGCGACAGCCTGAATGTTGGCTTACGAACAATAATACTCTGAAGGTATGGGGATACTCGTGGTTATTTTATCAAACTCAAGCTTGGGCAATAACAAAATGAAAACACTTAGATATTTTTTCCTAATCATTGACATCACTGTAATAATTTATTGGACAATTACTGCATTGCATATAATACCAGACGAATATTTGTATAACGACTATAAAAATCCAATGTTAGTAAATTGGAATTGGTCATTTTTTCCCTTAGATATTTTAATTCCAATCACAGGGCTATATAGCGTTTATTTAGACAAAAAAAGAAACTCAAAATGGCTACCTTATGCTTTTATTTCCTTAATCTTAACTAGCATTTCAGGGCTTCAAGCCATTTCATATTGGTATTTAGCCAAAGACTTTGAGTTATCTTGGTGGCTACCAAACTTATTTTTACTAATTTATCCTCTATTTTTTATTCCTAAACTTATCGAGCAACTTGGACACAAAGAATATTGACGACACAAAAACGCGAGCAGACACCATCGGTCAGGCACAAATATAAAAAACAAATGAAAATTATAAAACTAAACCTCATACCTCTGTGTCTCCGTGTCTCCGTGACAATCCTATTGTCCCTTACTCTAAACGCACAAGACACATTTCCAAAAATCTACGACTCGACAACATGGAATCCAATTGGGCATGAAGAAATTGCTGAAAAATTCAAATCAGTAGATGTAATATTAATAGGCGAAGAGCACGACGATAAAGTCGGTCATGCAGAGAAGTTAAAGCTTATTCGGTTTCTGTCAGAGCGGCAAAACTTTATTATCTCCATGGAAATGTTTGAGCGAGACCAACAAATCGTTCTAAACGAATACCTCGCCGGGTTAATCGACGAGAAATTATTTCAGACTGATGTAAAGCTCTGGAATAATTACGAAGACTATAAGCCGATTGTGTTATTTGCAAAAGAGAATAAATTGCCGATTCTAGCGGCTAACGCTCCAAGACGTTATGTGCGAATGCTTTCACGAAATGGTCTAGATGAAATATATAAATTCCCGGCGAGTTCGAGGAAATTCTTTGCACCTATCTATACAATTGAGCGCTATAGACAGGAAACATATGAGAATAAAATCTTTGGGTCTATTGCAGGGCATGGGGGTGAAAAGCAAGGAATGAAAAATATGATCCTCGCTCAAAACCTATGGGACGCAACAATGGCAGATTCTATTCAAAAAATAATCGACAAGAAACGAAGCAAGGTAATTCATATAAATGGTAGGTTTCATAGTGACGAGTATATGGGTGTTACCCACAGGTTAACCCAACTTGGATTCAAAGTTCTTACGATCTCCATGTTTGTGCATCGCTCCAGTGAACCTCCGAGCCAAGACCAATTAAAAAAATATGCTGATATCATATACATTTCGGGCATAAATATCCCGCGCAAAGAAAAAGGAGAATAAAATGTTTCAATATAAACACAGGCATTTAGAAATCACAAGCATATTCGTGTTCGTCGTCTACTGCGTCATGTTAGTTGCTAAAATAGGTGAAGAAACGATTCGACTTGCGGATAATATAAGTTATCTTGTAATACCTCTCGCTCTTTTTCCTATCTTCGTAGGTTATATCGGGGCGGACTTCTTTTCCGGTCTTGTACATTTTCTGGGGGATACATTTGGCACAGAAGAAACTCCTGTCCTGGGGCAAGCATTCATTAAACCCTTTCGTGAACACCATGTTGATCCCAAAGGAATGACGCAACATGATTTTGTAGAGACAAGTGGAAATAATTGTATTGTTTCCATTCCGTTTTTGCTATTGGTATACTACTTCGTTGATATAAGAGTGAGTCTCTTCGCCTATTCGTTCTATAGTTTTTTTAGTTTTCTTATGATCGCAGTTTTTAATACCAATCAAATTCATAAATGGGCGCATATGGAAAATCCGGGGAGGCTAATTTTATTTCTCCAACGAAATAATTTAATTCTTTCACCGGTACATCATATGATTCATCATACAGAGCCTTTTGATAAATACTATTGCATTACAGTTGGTTGGCTTAATCCATTTCTCTATAAGATTCATTTCTTTGAAGGTATTAAAATACTAGCATTCAAAATCTTTGGTGATCGTGTGGCTATTAAGCATTAGTTTTTCGGAATAAATTTTTCTAGGATCAGTTCGTCATCCGCATAAATTCTACTGAGTGGATACGGCATATAGCTATAAACCTCTCCGTATCC
>JANYCR010000198.1 GCA_025360185.1 Leptospiraceae bacterium
TAGAGGGATTAGATGTTTATGAATAAACGAAATCTTTTTATAGCAGGTGGAATTGTAATCGTTATAGTTGCATTTTTAGCATATGGTTTTTTCTTTAAAAGACCTAACATAGTAAAACCCAAAGTCGGTTCGATTGTCGAAGCGATTTATGCTCTTGGAACTGTGAAGTCAGATGATATTTATAATTTAAAAATGGGGATTACTTCTGGATTAACGAAACTTTATGTTACAGAAGGAGATCTTGTCGAAAAGGGGCAAAAGTTAATTGCCACAGAGTCCTCTGATTTTTCTTCTCCGATACAGGGAACGGTTACTCGTATTTACCTCGATAAGGGAGAAACTGTAATGCCTGGCATATCAGTGTTAACCGTTATGGATTTGACCAAGACATTTATTCAAATATCTCTCGACCAATCCTCCGCACTTAGAATTAAAAAAGATCAGAAAGCAGAATTGAGTTTTGAAAACTTACGTGGAACAAAGATAATTGGAAAAGTCCAAAAGATTTATCCCTCCGATGGACAATTTATCGTTCGCCTCGAGACAGAATCTCTACCCGCTGGGATTCTTCCCGGCATGACGGCTGACGTTGCGATTGAAGTGGCTAAGCGTGATAATGCAATGCTAATTCCGGCTAATTCAATTCATCGTGGTCAAATTCGTATGCTACGAAATGGAAACCCAGTTACTTTAAATGTAAAAATTGGAGCGGTAAATGGAGAGTTGGCGGAAATTCTAGATGGTCAAATTTTACCCGACGATGAAATTCTTATTGGTAAAGAATAATGATATTTCTCGCTCTCAAGCAATTATTCACTAGACCTCAACAGACATTTCTTACTTTTCTAGCCATCGTAATTGGATCTGTTGGATATATAGTTTTTTCCAGTATAATGCTCGGCTTTCAAGAATACATTATTGAGCAGTTGGTAAACAGTGATGCGCAAATTAGAATCTCCCCTAGAGATGAAACCATTTCCGAAAATACATTTCATGACATTTTTTTTCCTGGATCAACTATAAAATGGATTAAGCCACCTTCGGGCAAAACAGATAATAGCCGCTTAGATAATATTCAATGGTGGAATGAGAAATTACAGAACGATAAAAACGTAATAGCATTTTCTCCACAACTCGTTCGACAGGTTACCTTTATTCAAGGAAAACTTTTATTTCCAGCGAAGATAATAGGCGTTATGCCTGACTCACAAACTAAAATTACGAACACAGATAAGTATATTATAGAGGGAGGGAAGCTTAAAAATTTAAGCGAAGGAGATTCACTAGCAATTATTGGCGTGAATCTAAAAAATAAAATGGGTATAATGTTAAATGATGTAGTCCAGGTCGGAATTCCTGGCAAGCAAATTACCCCTCTTAAAATAATCGGAGTAATTCAAACAGGAAATAGAATGATTGATGATTCTCTCTGTTATACATCTATCACTACACTCCAAAGAATCACTGAATCACCTGGGGAAATTTCCGATATAGTAGTAAAGGTAACAGACGTTAGTCGTGCAAGAGAGACTGCAGAAGATTGGTCTCAATTTACTCGTGATAAGGTTGAAAGTTGGGATCAGGCAAATGAAAGTATCATGTCTGTTTTTAATACCCAAAATATAATCAGAAACACGATCACAGTCATAATTATTTTAATAATAGCTTTTGGAATTTACAATATTCTAAACATGGTAGTCAATAGTAAAAAGCGGGATATAGCTATTCTGCGCTCCATTGGGTACGAAGAAATAGACATCATATTTTTATTTTTAATCCAGGGTCTTATTTTAGGAATTACAGGGGCAGTGGCAGGAAGTATAATGGGATTTTTTGTCGCAAAGTATGTCAGCACGATTGAAGTATTCAAAGGAAAAAACATGGTGACTGGAACGAATCATTTGATGGTGTCGTATAATATTTTAATTTATATCAAAGGTATGAGTTTCACCATATTTGCCTCACTTGTGTCGAGTATGATTCCCGCTCGCGCTGCTGCTAAAATTTCTCCGATTGAAATTATAAGGGGGTCGTAATGTATACAGGAATTGATTGCATTTCCCTCAATAGATCTTTCGGAAATCCACCGTTAGAAATTTTGAAATCCATTAATTTTCAAATTCCGAAAGGACAATTTGTATCTGTCACTGGAAGATCTGGCTCCGGCAAATCAACATTACTCTACGCCCTGAGTGGACTCGATAAAATTACTTCCGGTAAAGTTTTATTTTCCGGTGAGAGTATTCACGATATGCCTGAAATACGAATCCCATTTTAAAATTTCGAAAATG
>JANYCR010000520.1 GCA_025360185.1 Leptospiraceae bacterium
GCAATATAAATTTTATTCTTGTGACCTTTTTTCTTGGTATTGCATTTCGATGTGCTCGATACCGGCGTCCAGGAAAATTTCTCCTCTAGCTCTAAAGCCAAACTTTTCATAAAATTTCTGTGCAGCAATTTGAGCATACAAATAGACTGGAGATTGTATTTCATTCTTACATTTAGTCAATAAATTTTTTACTAAATTTGTACCCACTTGCACTCCTCTAAATTCTTTGAGAACAGAAAATCTTTCGAGCTTTATTCCTTTTTGAGTAATTCTCATTCTTGCAGTTCCAACAGCCTCGTTATCTACGAAAGCCAAAAAATGCCGCGCGGTACTTTCGAATTCGTCGTATTCCTCCTCATCAGAAACGTTCTGCTCTAAAATAAAAACCTTTCTTCTGATGCTAAAGGCAATATCCAGAAACTCTGAAGATTCTATTTCTTTTACATAAATCATTCGAATGTCTACTTTACTTCCGTTCCTACTAACTCAGAAATATGAACAACTCCCTGCCGTTTCATAAATTTATCCAAGTATTCTAAAATCGAAAAAGGAAGAAGTGGACCTTTATAAATATATCCGGTATAAATTTGAAAAAGACTTGCGCCTGCTTGAATTTTTTCGAGGGCTGCTTCACCTGAATCAATTCCACCAACACCTATAATAGGAACTCGACCTTTCAGTTTTTTAAAAGCTAATCGAATCACGTCGGTTGATCTTTTTCTGACCGGCACACCGGATATTCCCCCGTCTTCGACTGATGTATAATGAGAAATTTTTTTCTTATCAATCGTTGTATTAGTAAGGATAACGCCCGCTAACCCAAAATCGAGGGTAATATCAAGTAACTCTTCAATTACAGAATCATCTAAATCCGGTGCAAGTTTAATGAAAGTAGGAATTAGAAATTTTCCACCTAATCCTTTCTTTATTCCATTGATAAGGGCAACAAATGCATCTTTTTCTTGAAAATTTCTGAGTCCCGGAGTATTTGGAGAGCTAATATTAATTACCCCATAATCCCCAAGACTAGATAATTTTTTAAATGTGCGAACATAGTCATCTATCGTATTCTCAACAGGGACTAATTTTGTTTTGCCGGCATTGATTCCTCTCGGGATTTTTTTTTCTTGCTTAACGATCATTTCATAAGCTTTATCACAGCCTGGATTGTTAAATCCCATTCTATTTACAAGTGCTGAATCTTTTTCGTATCTAAAAATTCGCGGCTTTGGATTACCGGGTTGCTCTTCTCCAGTTATAGTTCCAATTTCCACATGCCCGAAACCAAGCCTCGCAAGAAAAGGGTATAACTCACCAGTTTTATCAAATCCTGCTGCCATGCCGAGAGGATTTTTAAAATCTATTCCAGCTACATTTACCCTTAGCCTCGGACTTTCGTAGGTTGTAAGTTTTTCTAAAATAGGAAATACAAATGGAAGGGAATTTGCCATCTGCAATAAGTTCTTTGATAATTCATGGGCATTCTCAGGATTAAGTCGAAAGAAAAATTGCTTCAGTGTAGTTTCGTAAATTAATTCTCTGGGGTTAAGCATTCCTCTCTCCAAGGATTGATATTAACTTTCAATCATTTTCTTGGAGAGATTCTTGCAAACCTATTTTTCTTCTAGCATTCTTTGTAACTCTTGCGCTTTTAGATTACCAGGATCTAGATACATAACGTCTGATAAAAGTTTATTTGCACGAACAAAATTTCCCGTTTTACGATTAAGATCAGAAAGATTTAATAAATTACTGATATTCGTTGGCTCTCTTAGCTTTAAACATTCCCCATAATCAATGGCTATTGATAAGTTTCCTTCAAATTTATTAGCATAAGAAATTTTAAAAAAGTAATCTGAATCCATTGGGTTAAAAGATAAGTATTCCTCACAAAGAGGAATAAATTCTTTATAGTTTTTTTGAGAATAATGAATGTCTAAAACCTTACGAAATACTTCTTTGTCTTTTTTAATCTCAAGTGCTTTTTTATAAGACTCTATGGCATGACTCTGATCCTTTTGATTTAAAAGTAAATCACCATTATCCACAAATTTATAAAAATCTGATGGAATTTCTACAAGCGGTTTATCTTCTTCAATATACGCCAACTTAATTAGAGTGTAATCGTCAGTAAACTCTCCCATTTTCAAAATTGCATCTGTAATTCCTTTAAGCTCACCCTTACCTTGCTCAACGTGCTTTAAGAATTGGTCTCCATCCTCATTAATATCGCGCACTCCTTCTGTATCCATACCTAGCATAATATCATCTCGTCCATCAGAGCCAATGATGACCGAGTCACCTGGATGCATTTGAAAAGTTTGAATTTTCAGACTTCCATCCAATCCAAGCATTCCTACTTTGTGCAAATACAATTGACGTTCAAGGAAGTCTGCCTTTCCATCTCTGTATAAAACAGTCCAAGGATGTTCCGCGTTCAAGAAGAAAAGAGCTCCGGTGTTTTCTTCGATTAGCCCCATCACAATGGAGACTAACATACTTCCATCAAAAGATGTGAATACGTTTTGTAATTCGATGAAGCAAATTTTAAGCCACTGTTCCGGAAACAACTCCATGTTAGGCTTAAATATTTTTGTTCTTTCAATGATAGAACGAAATACAACGCCTAGAACTAACGCACCGCCTGCACCCTGAATAGATTTTCCCATTGCATCCCCGTTAATGAATACACAATAGTTTTTTCCGCGGAGTTTTATGTTATTGGCGATGCACATGTCACCACCAATGTCATAAGTTTTATTTTTGAATTCGAAAGTTTTTTTCTGTTTAATAAAGAATTCAATCTTAATTTTATTACTTCTAGCCTGGTTCACCATGAGAGGCTTAATGAGAAGTGTGGTTAAGAAGTAGTCGCCGTCTTGTTGCAGCTTTAGAGCTTGCACTTGCGTTAAAGTTTTTTGTAATTCTCTTGTTCTCTCTTCTACTTTTCTTTCGAGACTTGCATTTAGTTCTTCTACTTGATTATGAACTCTGAGAAATCTATTTGCTAAAACAACTGCAATCCCAATAATAAAAGTAAAAAATCCATATTGCATTAATCCAAAATTTCCGAAGCCTTTTATAATAGCCATAGATCCAATTATATCAGAAACTCCAGAGATAAGTAGAATCATAAACCCAGCAAAAAGTCTCTTTGAATCCGGGTGTTTTTTTATTATCCCCCAAATCATTAAGTAAAATAAATAAACACTTGCCAGTAGCATTGTTAATTGCCAGAAAAAAAGGAGTTTGTATGCAATTACAATTCCTACAAAGAACATAGGAAAGGCTAATAGCGATGATACGCTAAATGAAATTTTTGTAATAATTCCATTTTTCCCCTGTATGAAATGTTCAAAGAAAGCAATAAAAAACGGGGGAAAGAAAAATAGGAAAAAATATTCGACCCTCGTGATGAGCATACTGTCAATTCCGAGCTCATAAACTGTTGTGCCTCTAGTGAATAAATATATGGCAAACATAATGCAAAAAGAGGCGAAGAAAAAATTGTATCTCTCTTTAGTCCTTTTTATAAAAAGTAGCAGATGGTAAAATCCAATGAAGGCGTAGAGGAATAAAAGCATGAGAAGAATTCTTTCGGAGATTTTAGCTAGATTATTTCCATGAAAATCAATTGCCGTAGACGAATCACCGTAAACCGCTATTTCTTCTCCCTGCACTCCTTTGATAATTATATAAATTTCATTTATACCAACTTTTATAAGTGAAGTTGGAATTTTAGCAATTAAGTTCCTCCGAAATTCATAGCGGACAAATTCATCGTTTACCACTAAACCACCTGATACAATTTTTTCTCCGTTAAAATAAATTTCATATGCATTGCTGATATAAGGAATTAAAATAGAAACGCTTTCGGTTAATTGTGAGTAATCTTCTTGTGAAATATTTACTTCTTTAAAATAGCTTAGCACAATGATTTTCTTATCGCTTAGATTTTTTACTTCCGTCGATTTTACTGAGAGTTCTTTATAGTTTTGCCAGGAAGAGGGGTCAGATTGAAACTGTAAATCCTTACCCTCTTTTACAAACCAGTTATCACGAATGGAAATAGGAAAAGCAACAAGTTGAATTTGAAAAACTAGTAATACGAAAAGAATTTTTTTTAGGAAAAGCATCAAAATATTGTAGGGAATAATTTTATTTATTCAAGCATTTTTCTTATTGTTTAAAAATTTCTACGAAGACCTCTCCACTAAATTCCCTTAGGTCTACCTCGCCCAAATAGACAAAACTATTTTGAACAGATTTGACAGATATAAGATCCGTTTCGCCTAATTTTCTTCCCGTGTCCTTTGCACGAACAACACCTTTTAGTTTAAGTCCATCTTTATCAGAGTTGTAGATAATAGGGTATTTGGAAGATTTCCAAAACTTAGGACTTTGGTCTCGGTTTTCTTGAGTTAATCTTACCGGCAAATTGTGATTAGTCACCATTTGACCGAATTTCTCCTTAACGTTTAGATTCACATTTCCTTTACCATGCAAAGTAATGGAAATTATTTTGTCCAAGCTAGAATCTTTGTCCAACGTAAATTTAAGCGGATTATCATGATTCAACGAAAGAAATGCATTGCTGCCTGCATCTAGTTGATAAGAAATTTCCTGTGGCAAATTAGTATTATTCGTTGCCCTTAAATGAATTCGACCGCTGCCTGTATCCGGGTCTATTAGCTCAAATGAAATTCCGTCTTTCCTTTTTTTAATTTCATATTCAGTGGTTATATCTCTACGCTCACCTTGCTTAACAGGTTGTGGATTCCACCAGATTAAAACAGCAGAATCAAGAGAAGTAGTAATGTTTTTGTTGGTAAAGTAATTCCAATCCGTTGCAAATGCTCTTTCCCAATTTACAAAAGCGATTTGGTCTGGTGGAGAATTATCGAATCCAGTCAAATGATTTCGAATTCCGATAACAGAGTCTGAATCATTTTCGTATGTTTCCCAGTATCCGCTTTTAAACGGAGTAAATTTATATTCGTTAGAATAAATTTCTTTTTCCTGTGTGTTATCTGTCGCAATTTTTAGCGGAATACCATCACTAGCCTCTGTTCCTATATCAACCAGGCTTCTAAACCCGATATCAATGATTCGGTTGGTTCTATTAACAGCGCTATAGGTAACAAAAAAAGATCCGTCGCGATTCTTTTTGTTTCGCAAGACCATGAAAATATCAACGTCAGCTACTGGTATTTGTCCGGAGATAGTGACGGAACTATCCTCGATATTCCATTCTGATTTGATATTTTTTAATTCACTAAACTTTAAAACCTTGTCTTCAAATTTAATGGAGAGATAAGAAGTTCCAGAAGCAACACTGCTAAAATGCTTTAAGCCTCTAAAAAAACTTTCCGCCTTATTCTTTTCTTTTTCTGGATAAAAAGTAAACCCTCCAGAAAGTGTTGCATAAACAGGAGTCTTGCCAGTGTAAATAGCAAAAGTAGGAAAACCAGGATGATTTATTTCTTCAACCGCATAACTGCCATTAGTCAACAATAAAAAAAGATATACTGTGCAATGAATAAAACTATTCTTCCAAAACTGACGCTGGTTCATTTTTCACCTTACACTTAAAATGCTTGATTGCGGATTCATTTCCCAAATTATCAATGGCTCTATACTCTAGGGATATTTTTTTCTTTTTTCTAGGAACAAGCGGATAATCTCTGTAAGTTCTCCACACTTTTTGCCCACGCTTTCTAAATTCAATTTTAGAAACGCCGGAACCTAAATCAAAGGCATTCAGGCGAATCGAAATTATACTGTCGCATAGAAGTCCTTGCTGTGAATGAAGTTCTGGAATCGTGTTTAATTCTATATCTATTACAGGAGGCTCTGAATCAACGGTATATCGAAGATATACTTCTTGCGATAAATTGGTAACTTTATCAGTAGCTAGGATTTTAATTTCTTTGGGTCCGGGGCTATCCACCGGCTTATCAATCTTACCCAAAGGTAAGTAACCTTTTTTATTTAGATTTAGAAATATTTCATCAATTCCGGATTCTTTGTCTTTTGCTTGTAAAAAAAGTTTAACGCCGGGTTTATAATAATAAAAAGAATTCTTCTCGAAGTATACACCTTCTAGTTGTGCTAGGACTTCCGGTGAGGTTAAATCCAAGTACACGGTCTCTTTTTTTTGATCTCTCTGAATCCCATTTTCATCGAATAGTTTATATGCAATTGTATGATTGCCTTCTCTTAATAGAAACGAGTCCGGAGAGAGAATCTGTTCGGGTTCATCGTCCACACGATATACAACTTTACCCTTAAATTCATTTGGAATATTTAAGTTATATAGCCTATTTACAAATATTTCACCGTTAGGCGACACATATCGGGTTGAATTTTTTCCAGCAAATTGAATTTTTCGAGAAACTTCTTTTTTAAATTTGCGTTTTTCTTTTTTGGATTCGAGAAATGCTTTTTTTTCCTGGGCTTTCACTTCTAACCACGATGATTTTGTTAGAATATAGGCTTCTCTTCTTTCTAAGAGTTCATCAGAATACAGTAGAGTCGAAAAAAGTAAGAAGTTAGTGCAGAATATTTTTAGATAAGATGGCATTCTTTTTCCTCGAGATTCAACTAACATATAGTATACAACACTTCTTGTTCAGAATTTTGAAATCAAGCTAGCAAGCAACCAAAAAAAATTACTTCTTATACGGTATAATCACTGTTAACCCCGAAATTTTTTTAAAATGCCTTTCGTTGAAAGAGTAAATCGGCATATCTAATTTTAAAGCAGTGTGCCCAATTAAGCAATCAAACATTCCAATGCCGTGACTGTTGTAAAATTCTTTAAAGCTATTCATCGCCTTAAAGGAAGTAACCTCATCAGACCAAACGACATGCATTTTCTTAAAAGTTTTTTCTAATTTTTGAATTTCTAGTTTATTGGCGCAACCGGCATAAAGTTCTAGGCAAGTATACCCTGAAACTAAAATTGTATCTTCTTGACTGTCTAACCATTCTAAGCAAGGTAGAAAATTTCGAAAGTAATCAATTAGGATATCAGAGTCTAAGAAAATCATTTGCCTCTATACTGATTTGCATCGCGCATTTTTCTAATGAATTCTACACTGTCATCCATATCTTTTCTATTTTTCCAAATACCAGCGAGCTTAGTTTTTTTTAAGTCTTTGCCTCGCAGTTTTTTTTCTTTGGAATCTTTTTTCTTGAAATATTCATCTAGAGCGTATACAACAATATCTGAAAATCCTTTTTTGTTATTCTCAGCGGCTTCTAAGATTAGTTTTTTTCGTAAAGGATCGGGTATCTCTATCGTAGTTCTCATTTTCATTATCCTTTGAATATCCTGCATCTAAATGCATATGCATGTCAATTATTTTTTTCAAACAACCTGCATATACATTTTAGATTGTCATTCCCTAAATTTTTTATAGGGAATCTCAAGATGTAGAGATCCCCGATAGAAAATTTCGGGGATGACGCAAGGATCTCGATTCAAATTAAATTTTGAATAAGACTCAACTTAAGTAATCATTAAAAGTCCTTTTCCGAAAAAACAAGATTGACCTTACATGTTATTCGATAAGTCTATCTTTTAACCGAGGTAAATTCTTTTTAATAGTCTTAAATTAGTTCCAAGGAATTTGCTCGGAAATTAAATTAGCAAAGAAGAAAGAGGTAAAAAATGAAATTCAAAAAGCTTAATGCAATCTTCTCAATCATTATATTATTAATTTGTTCAGAGTTAGTAGCTCAATCAAAGGAGTTTACTGATATTGTAATTCTGAAGAATGGGAATATATTAAATGGTGTTAAAACAACTGTAACGAAAGACTCGTTAGTGGTTAATACAAATGACGGGCAGACAACTGTTTATAAGAAAAAGGAAGTTGCTGAGGTAAAGAGAAATGCTTATAAAAAAGATACAGAGATAGAAACTAAATCTAATTCTGTTTCAACTGCAGATGAAAGCACTCTTATTCCAACCGCAAAGAAATTAGTCGGGTACATCCGATTCAAAAAAAACGACCAGGCACTTGCGCTAATTGATACAAAAACATTTTCTAAAAATCTTCTTTTGAATCACTGGGATAAAATTGATCCTAAAGACCAATTAGAATTTGAAGAAGCAATGAAAGAATACATCAAGAATAAATCTTTTCCAATGGCGCTTCAATACTTCGACAAGATTGACATCAACTACGAAAAAGCAAAAGTAAAAGGCAAAGAAGCAGAATTACCCGCATCTATTCTTTACAAAGGCTCCGAAAAAATTACCTTCTCCTGGATATTCACTGAGACTAATGGCAAATTTTTAGTAAGCGATTTTTTACTCGCAGAAGGAAAACTCGCATCTGAGGTAAACCGCGTAAAACAAATGGAACCGACTTATGAAAAAAAAGGAATGAAGGAACTGATTGTCCTAATCAAGAAAGCTTCTAAATAAAAATGAAAAATATAATTTCAATTCTTTCTCATATTTTTTTACTACGTCCATTCTTAACATTAGCCATTCTAGCTATTATTATAGGACTTTCGATTCAGCAGGCTTTTAAACTTAGCATAAATAGCAACCAGATCGACCTGCTTCCTGCTGATGGCATGGAAGTTGTTAAAGCAAAAGAAGTAATCGAGATGATTGGTGGAAATGGTTTTTATATAGTTGCCATGAAAATCAAAGATGAAAAGGGTAGAGACAAAAAAGTATTATCCGCAGTCGATGCCAAGAAAAAAGGCAATATGGAACTCTTCGCCTCTGAGATGGCAGAAGCCGAAAAGATCAAGCAAGACAATCTAGATTACTACACTAAGAACGAGCGCAAAATCAAGCGTTATGCGGACAAGCTTACGGCAGAATTATTAAAAGATAAGGATATTCGGTATATTTCTTATAAATATGATACTACATTCTTAAAAGATAGGCTTCCCCTTTATATCAAATCGCATGATATGCGCGAAGCCCGCAGTCGTATCAAGCGCAAGATCGATGAAGAGATTGAAAAATTAAATCCATTCTACGTTAATCTCACCGGTGAAGAATACAACCCGACCTTTGATGATATTCTTTCCAAAT
>JANYCR010000524.1 GCA_025360185.1 Leptospiraceae bacterium
CTTTGGAAAATTTAGAGAGCATTTAAAAAAACATCCAGAATATATAAAACATTTAGGAAAACTTTCGCTATTAGAGGCTTTTTCAATTTATCACTATTCTTTAAAATGGGGAGTTCGACCTTTGAATACTGATTTAGAAGATAAAACCTTATCTCAATATACAAAAGAATATGAAAATATTCTTTCTATAGCATTGCGCAAACTTCCAAGTTACCCCGCAAATAAAAATCCAGTTTATCATGGAACAACATTAACTGATGAACAGATAAATGATTTAAGGAAAAAAAGTTTAATCAGAGAGCCGTATACATTTGGATTTTTTACTTCTGTAGGATTAAGAATTGAGGATGGAGAAAAGTATATGACTAAAAATCGTGGAGAAATGCAAGAACAGGAGCGGATGGTTTTATTTCTAATAGAAGCAAGAACCGCTAAAGATGTCACAAATTTAAGATGGAGAACGGATACTCATGAAGCAATTATTATGCATAGTGCGAAGTTTAAAATAGTTGATGTTTTTTTAAGAAAAGGGTACCATGAAATAAGGATGATTGAAATATGAAAAATAATAAGGGAACACACATAAATAAATATAAAGAGCAACCGGAAGAAAAATATGAACCTATTTCAGAAGCAGAACGTGTTCGATTTAATAAACGAATGGATGAAGCCGTAGAACAGGATCGAATAGAATATGCAAAATGGTGGAAAACTCTCACTCCACAGCAACAGAAAGAACATGACGACGATGTCTCTTGTCTTTGTGATGTAGAGATTTAAACTACGGAAGAGCATCAATTCCAAGCGATCTGCGGGTGGTTAATTTATATTACCCGTGTACTGCCCAATGCATTTTATTCTGAACCGTTTTAAAAAACTCTTTGGAGATTTTTTCTTATAGTTCCATTCAATGTAAAAAGTTGCCTTTTATTCAGTTGACAACCTTTATCTTTGGAGTCGGAGTAAAAAAATGAATCGAATATTCTTCTTTCTTATCGCGTTGCTCTTTTTTTCATCCCCGCCGGTTATTTACAGCGAGTCCCTTCGCGTCGGAATAAGCGGCTCAAACCCGTTTCGGATTTCGGGAGAAAAAGTTTCGGGAATTAGTTTGGATATTTGGAAAGAAATTGCGGATAGGGAAAAAATTCAATACTCCCTGAAAGAATATGATACTGTTGCCGGTTTAATTGATGCGGTAACAAAAGGCGAAGTGGAAGTAGGCATTGGACCGATTAGTATTACCTCGGAGCGAATCGAAAAAGTTTCCTTTACCCAGCCTTATTACTCCAGTCATAAGGCGCTTCTTGCAAGGGCGGACTCTATTTCTATATTCGAAACGATTGCACCTTTTTTACAAAAAGCATTTTTTTATGGGATCGGGCTACTCGTCTCTCTTTTATTTTTAGTGGGAAATTTAGTTAGACTGGCGGAAAAAGAGAATAATCCTCCGTATCAATTGCCTTATTGGTCTAGCGTAGGGAATGGAATGTGGCTATCCATTGTTACCTTCACAACGGTAGGTTACGGAGACCTTACTGTAAAAACGCGTGCCGGTCGATTCATTATTGCATCCTGGATGATTGTTAGTATGATTACAGCCTCTTCTTTGACTGCAGGAATTGCTACTTCGTTTACTCTCGCCAGTTTAAAACATTCTTCGATTGATTCACTTCTTGCGATGAAAGGTCGCCAGGTAGCAGCGATTTCTGGTAGCAACGGAGAGGACATTGTAAAAGAGTATAAAGGAAAATTGCTACCGGTAAAAAATATTGCAGAAGGCTTTGATAAAATCAAAGAGAAAAAAGCAGATGCGTTTATTTCTGATTACCCGATTCTAAAATACAACTTAACTCAAAACCCGATTGACGATACTACGATTGTTGAAATATATGAGGAGAAGGATAACTATGGATTTTGCGTTTCGGTTAAAAATCCTCTTCTGGTTCGACTTAATAAATCACTTCTAATTTTGGAAGAGGATGGAAAAATATTCCCCATCTTATCTAAATGGGGATTATGAGTTCTATTCAGGGAGCATGAGCGGTCGTGCCGGAACCGGCAAAAAAATCTAAAATTTCTTTTTGAGCCTGATTGTTCAAAATGTTCAAATCTACAAAATTGTTCATTTTTCCCATAATCTCTAATTTCTTTTGAATTTTAACTATAGCAAGCGATTAAGAGTCAAGGATGGGGAAAAATATATGACTAAGAATAGAGGAAAAATAAAAGCCGATGAAAGACTGGTCATGTTTGTTATTGATCATAAGACAGCAAAAAACGTAACAAATCTAAGATGGAGAACAGATACGCATG
>JANYCR010000090.1 GCA_025360185.1 Leptospiraceae bacterium
CGTCGATGCATGCAGCACTATCAATTAATCTTTAGGGGCTAATAATTATTTCTCTGTTATGCGATAGTGCATACCGATTGATGCTTCTTTGAAAATAAGTGGGACCTTATTTCCAGTAGATGTCTCTTTTTGGACTCCATAGAAAGGCGTCTTATACGTATAACCCGCAAATAGGGATAATTCGGATGTAAACGCGTAAAAAATATTTCCTACAGCATTGGTAGATTTTTTTAGCTGAATTTCTTCTATAAAATAAGATAGAATCGGCTCTTGTGGGCGGAGGTAGTAGGGAACGCCGTCTTCGTGTTCATCGTGAGGTCGATTGGGGCTAATTGGAATTTCCCCTCCAATTTTTCCGGTGAAAGAAATTACATTCCATTTATAGCCGAATGCAATATTTCCCTGCGTAGAATAGTAATTGCTATCTATAAACCTAGAAGTTTCTGCGCTTATAGGAAGACCGAGTCTAGCTTCCAAGAAAAAGAAATAATTATGATTAGCCTGTGTTTCATGAAACGGAAAGAATTTTCCCCCGATATAAGGCTTCCCATAGCGGGCTGCATCTTGCCTATTCTTTTGATCAAAGTAAATGTAATTTACGTTAAAATTAAGAGTAAACAAACCTTCGTTAAAAAAACTTTCTCCATAAAGAGTTGTCGTGTTGGTGTTTCGATTGTCTAGAGCACCGCGATTGAATTCGTTATTTAGAATTAAAAAACTTGCAGGAGAGTTCTTATCTTCGTTTGGTTTATCCAAGTATCGAACATAAAAGGGACTCGTATCAAAGTCAGGAGCAATATAATGAGCCAAAATACTCTTTTGTGGATAACAAAGAATTGCTGTTATAATGAAAAGACTAACTCGTAAGAATTTATTTAAACTTTGCATATAAAATTTCATTTTGCGCACCCGTGCTCTTTTATGGTTCCAGTTAAATTCCAATTTTTAATTATTTCTGAATAAATCCCTGAATTCTGTGTTGCGCTGATGGTTGGATTCATAATAGGCAAATCGTTAATAGCCCGTAGAATTTTTGTATTGTCAATCGTCGTGGTAGAGTTTGTATCTTTGAATAGGTTCGAATATTGAATATCTAATTTTAAATTTATAGTTTGATTAAGCCCAAGATTCGCGGAGCAAAGTTGTGCAAGTGAAATATCCATTGAGCTAAACTCAATTGTAAATGGCTTTGATTGAGTTTGGTTCTTAATTGTGCCGGATAATACTGTTTGCCCCATTCTTAGAATAACTTGCTTGAGCATACCTTGCGGCAATCCAGTGAGCGAAAAATTTTCAGACGCACTAAAGGAGCCATTTTCATCTAAACCGTTTGTCTTCATGAAATTAGAAGTAGAGTAATTCTTTGCTGTTGAATACATACGCGTAACCGTACCTGCCTGAGCAGTAGATCCAGAATCTGCTGTGTGAAATTCGATTTCGATTCCGTTTTCTATGCTAAGACTCGTTGTGCTGATATAAAAATCTACGCTTGTAAGTAGAAATTTTGATGTATCCAATAGAGTTATAGTATAAATGTCAGAGTTCGTGCCAGAGCTTAACTGAAAAGTTTCAAGAGCATTGTCACCTCTATCGTCAAAGAAAAGAAATTGTAAGCTGGCACTAGTTTTAATAGATGCACGTAAAAGCGCAAGCTGGGTTACGATAATTTTTTTATCAGTCAGACTATTTCCGGTAGATCCGAAGGTGCAAAACTCTAAAGAAAAGATAATCAATATTACCCACATGGACTTTATTAGAGTTGTTGCAAAATTCAAAAAAATGTCATGGTAGCCTAAGCGAGGCTCTCGAATCCATTGCTTAATTGAGTAAAGTCGCCCTTCGAGAACCTCAGGGTGACAATTTTGCAACACGTCTATTATCAAAAAATATTTCATTGCTTTTCCCTATTTGAATGGATTGCTAAACTTCGGATTTTTAATAAACTCATCATCCGTCAGGCTCTTTAAAAAATTTACTAAATCTGTTTTCTCTTGTGGTGAGAGAGAAAGTGGTCGTATGAATTGTGAATTCTTATTCGGATGAGATTTTCCACCAGAAGCGTAATGATCTACGACTTTTCCGAGCGCCTCTGTTGCGCAAGCTTCTGCATCATCAGGGCTCGCACTCGTGCAGGTAAAACTTCCATCGTGCATGTATGGATAGGTGAGTGCAATGTTTCTAAGAGATGGTGCTTTGAATTTTCCTTCATCGCTTTGATTCTTAGTTACATCATAGAGACCTTTTTGGTTATCGGCTAATAGCGAATACTCGGCTTGTGATTTAATCCCATTGTTTGTATAGACTACAGTATCACCTCCACCTACATAAGAAACGGTATCTGTATAATTAAAACCTCCATGACAATGAAAGCAGTCACCGACTTCTGTATTAAAAATGGACATCCCCCTAATTGCAGATGAGGATAAAGCAGATTTATCCCCGTAATTCAAATACTTGTCTACTTTCGATTTGCCGCTAATCATGGATCGCTGGAAGCAGGACACCGCAAATCGAATATTTTGTTCGTTAATATTTTCTAAACCACCGCCGAATGCTTTTGAAAATAAATCCCGGTATCTACTTTCTGATTTAAATCTATCTACATAGTTATCAGAAGAAAGTCCAAGCTCTACCGGCGTCGTTCCAAACATTGGACCTCTCACTTGCGTTTCGAGCGAAGTCATTTTATTATTCGCCCAGGTCAAACGCGCATTATATGCTACGTTGGCAAGGTTCTGTGAGTTTCTTGTATGAGCCTCTCCTGTAGAGCCAATGCCTACTGGCTGTCTATCAGAAAATGCGAACTGCTGGATATGACAGGAACTGCAAGATTGAGTTTGATTCGCTGAGAGTTTTTTGTCATAGAATAAGAACCTTCCCAACTCTATTTTTTCGGTAGTCATCGGATTCTCTGAAGAAACCTTTGGAGTGGGAAAGCTTACAGGCAAATCCCAATTATACCCCGAGTTTGATGTTATGCTTGAGCTGATTGCGAAAAGCGCACCTACTTGCCTTGTTTTATTTTGATAAGTAGCTTCTTGATTCAGTGGTAGATTATTACAATCATCCACCGCTAAAAACATTGTAATTAAAAATAAAATTTTGTAAACGTTAAATAAATTCATATTATCCTCCTTTACCAATGCCGGAGAATTTCCCCGGCGGATAATGTCTATTTGATGTAGAATGCAGTCTGTGTTCCTGACGATAACCCCGTAGATGGAGTTAGACCAATATTCGTCATAATCTTCTGGCAAACTGTTGTAGTATTTGCGCTACCATGGCAAGTGATTTGAGAGCCACCGCTCGATAAATTGGAATTAGTTCCACTTAAAAGATTTTTAATGTCGAGAGCAATAGAGTCTGTGCCTAATGACAATGTGCCGCTAGTCTTAGTAATAGATATAGTTGGTCTATTCGGATAAGTGCAAGCTGAGTTTGAGCCTGTCGCATTTTCACTCGGACAACCGTTACTCGCAAGATGGATTTGATTTGTTGTACCTGCTCCATCGGTTGCATTAAATTCAAACTTCATAAATTTATACCCGGATTGCCATGACCAATACATAGTTGAATTATTCAAAGGGGCAGCCTGTGTAGTGTTGACTAAATGATTTAAATCAAAAGGAACTCCCAGTTTAAATTCTATTCCTGTATAAGAGCCAGTCGCAACATTTCCGCGGATACTAGTATTTGTCTCCTTTGTTCCACCCACGCAAGTGCCTGTTCCATCTTCAAAGTCAAGGAATGCTACTCTAGATGTCTGCCAGACATTATCTGCCGATAGCGCAAAATCAGTCTTAGACCCATCTGCCTTAATTAGTTTTACTTCGTGGATATAGAATTTTAAATCTACTAGATGTATATTTGTACTTTCTGAAATATGAAATAGTGGGTCTTGAATAGAAGCATGACCTTTAAATGTATCACTACAATTTAAATCTGTTGCTTGAGTGCCAGCTACTGCTCTAAATTTTATTTCAGTAGTCCCTGTTGCTGATTTACTTTGATTAGCGGTAATGATTGCGGCAGCCATCATCGTATTCGTGTTTTTGTTATTGCGATTGGATTTATTCAGGCTGATTGAATTGGAGCAAGAAATAAAAATTCCAAGAGCCAGGGTAAATACAACTATATAATTAATTTTGTTTTGAAGTATCATTTTTGTTTCCTTTCTATCTGGATTTTCCAGAAGTTTTTTGAATTCTCTTATGCGGAAAAATAATTCCCATTCGAGTTGTTTTGATTGTAGGATTTTATTTTGTAATTGTCTATGGGTGAAAACAGAACAAACGGGTACTACCTAATTTGATTTTTTTTTATAGGTGCTTTACACTAAATGGCATAGGTAATTTACATAGATATAGAATTTGGTTAATAGGTATTAACCACTATGAGGATTAGACAAATGGCTGTATGCCTTTAGTAAGATGATAATAATGAGTATTGCTAGAATATTTGGAATTAAAAAGATGTATTAGAGTTGTTAAAAAAAATTAGATAGCATAAATAGCGTAGCGTCAATTCGAGCGATAGCGGTAAATCGAATGTGTCGAGAATTATAGAAGTTAAAAGCGTCATTTATTTTATCATTTCTTGACTATAGCAAGTTTGTACGCGGCTACTCGAATTGACATTTGTATATATTTTATTTCTTAGCTTTTATAGGTTTTACTTCTTTTGATTGTTCTGCGGTTAAAGATTTTTCTATTTCACTAATTACTTGGTCATCCCAATTTCTTTGCCCGGCAAAGCCAACAAAAGATTTTGCAGTATTAACTTTTACCTCAGATGATGTCGCAGATTTCGCCTCTATGTAAACACTGATAGTTTCGCCACCCGAACCGACCGCTAGACCAACTTTATTTGGTCTTTTGCAATCAACATACGATGGTGCAGTGTTTGTATTGATTTCACATTCAATGGCTGCTAACGCGTCAAGCGCCGCTTTGTGAACCTTATCCGGTGGCGAGGAAAGTGATAGACCTTTCATATCTGGAGTTGCTTTAACCGGCGGTGTTCCGCAAGCATTTAAAACCAAAATGAATAGAAATGGTATAGAAAATTTATAGAATATATTCTTCAAAATATTCTCCTTTTACAAATTATTTGAGAAGTCTATGAAAAAAGTCAGGTTTTAAAAGTCAATGTTATTTTCTAAATTTAGTTTGGGTTTTTAGAATACTGGCAAATATCCGCAATGAACATCTTTCGCTATTTGTATTTAAAGGATCACGTGTAAAATTTATTCTTGACCGGAATCTTTTTCGTATTGCATTTGAAGCAAAGAGGTCATGAAATGAAATCATATAAAGGAAAAACAGTTTTAGTAACTGGTGCATCGTCTGGTATTGGAAAAGCATTTGCCGAGACACTTGCTGAAAAAGGTGCTAATTTAATTTTAGTCGCACGGTCAGGCGATAAACTTAAAGAACAGGCGAGCGAACTCGAAAAAAAATATTCCGTTCAAGTCGGTGTAATTGTAAGTGATTTAAGTGAGCCAGGCTCTGCAAAAAAAGTATTTCAGCAAACGCAAACTGCTGGTTTGTCGGTAGATGTATTGATTAATAATGCGGGATTCGGAAAATGGGGCGACTTTCTTGAGTTTGATTTGGAAGCTTATACTTCCATGTTATCACTTAATATTAATTCTCTCGTAGAGCTATGCCACTTATACCTACCCGAAATGTTAAAGAAGAAAGATGGGGGGATAATCAATGTTGGCTCCACAGCATCTTTCGTACCTGTTCCCTATGCAGCGGTTTATTCTGCTTCTAAAGCATTCGTTTTATATTTTTCCGAAGCACTCTATGGAGAATACAATGATAAAGGTGTGACTGTAATGACTCTATGTCCCGGCGGAACTGAATCTAATTTTGCGAACGTCGCTAATTCAGAAATTAAAGTTCCAAAGGAAGCATATGAATCTACGCAAGATGTGGTAAATACTGCTTTGCCGGCATTTTTAAATAATGAAAGCTATGTAATTTCTGGATTTAAAAATTATATGAGTGAAATTCTTCCACGTTTTCTTCCCAGAAAAATGGTAATTCAACTGGTAGGAAATATGTGGAAGAAAGTCACGGGTAAGTAAACTAGAAAGCCGTCTCTCTAATTGCTTCGATTTCTTCTACTTCTTTGGGAATCGAAGCAGTGAGGTTAATAGGCTTCTTCCCGTTAACCAGAATATCATCTTCGATTCGAATCCCGATTCCGCGAAAATGTTTTGGAATTGTTTTATCACTAGGATCAAAATAAAGCCCCGGCTCCACAGTCGTAACCATTCCATCCATTAATGGTCGACTTTCACCTTTCTGAAAGTATTTTCCAACATCATGCACATCCATTCCCAACCAATGCCCTGTCTTGTGCATGTAAAATTTTCGGTAATCACCTTTTTCCATAATGGATTCTACCGAGCCTTTGATCAGCTTTAAGTATTTTAATCCAATGCAAACAATTCTTAGCCGTACATGAAGAAACAGTCAGAGATCTTTGCATTGGATTAAAATACTTAAAGCTGATCAAAGGCT
>JANYCR010000588.1 GCA_025360185.1 Leptospiraceae bacterium
CTGAAGAGAGAAATAAAAAATAATTCAGACAATGATACTGAAGACAGAGAGTTTCAATCCACTCTCTCCATCACTGAAGAGAGAAATCTAAAGAAATACTTTTATAAGTGGGAAACAATGGGTTTCAATCCACTCTCTCCATCACTGAAGAGAGAAATAAAAAAAAATGCAATCTCAGCTAAAAAACAATCCCGTTTCAATCCACTCTCTCCATCACTGAAGAGAGAAATATAACAGAGATTACACTTAGGCTAGACGTAGAAAGAGTTTCAATCCACTCTCTCCATCACTGAAGAGAGAAATTTGGAGTTGAATTTGGAGAAGGGGTAGTTGACTCGTTTCAATCCACTCTCTCCATCACTGAAGAGAGAAATCTGACGTTGTAAGTGCTATAAATAAAATAATAGCTTGTTTCAATCCACTCTCTCCATCACTGAAGAGAGAAATAGCGGATTTCTCCGCGTGTAAATTTTGCTTAGAATCGCCTGATACTCATAGTTTAAAATGAATATTGCGAAACGGAGTTTTTCACTTATTAAAAGACTAAATATATTTTTGTCGAATCTGTCAATGGATAAGCGAATGACAGGTTGATTTTTATTTTGCGAAACTAGGTGGGTTTTATGGGAGAAATAGGTTCGCGCACTTTTAAAGAATAAGGGGTTCTTCATAATCAATGATATTGGCAATTCCAAAATTCTTTATCTTACGAATAGAATCTTCGTCAAGTATATAAATACGAAGACTGTCGGTTTTAATATTGATAATTGATAGAATTTTATTTTCAAAAGTCAAATAGAGCGCCTTATCCATCTTACACTCAAAAATAGAATGTTGCACACGTTGTCCATAGCTCTCACAAAGTTTTGCCACTTTTCGAAGTCTACGTTTACCTTCTTTTGTGAGCGTCTCTACATCATAACAAACTAATATAAACATAAACTATTTCCATATATAAGGCATATATAAATCCATTTCACCGCGAATGGCTCTGGCTAAAATTCTTGCCTGTAATATGAATAATTCTCCTATCCTACATTTTTGATCTAGCAGATAATGAGTAATTTCCTCTTGTTTTCGATTTTGATAGGCTGTTAAAAAGTCTTTCCGAGCAGTATCAGTCATCATATAAACAGAGCCTGTTTTTTCTATAATATCACTTGCTTGGATTTGTTTCCGGTTAATCATTGTTATAACAAATCTATCCGCAAAAGGTCGAAATTCTTCCATTAAATCGAGAGCCAGAGAAGGTCTTCCAGGTCTCTCTGTATGAAGAAATCCAACAAATGGGTCTAATCCAACTGCCTGACACGCAGAAATACAATCATTGGTTAATAAGGAGTATGCGAAAGAAAGAAGTGCATTGATTCGACTTCTGGGTGGGCGTTTCATCCTTTTGGTAAATTCAAAATCTTTTTTTTGTTGCACAATACAGTGATCGAAAACAGAAAAATATGCCTTAGCGGAATTTCCTTCGTAACCTCTCGCACTCTCCACAGAGCCAGCTTGTTCGAGAGAAGTTAAATTTCTTTCCAAATCTAAAACTACATTTCTAATTTCTTTTTCTTTAGTCTCATCTTTTAATTCCCTTGCACTACGAAGTAAATTCAATCTAGAGTTCTGAATTTTTCCAGCAATCATAGACTTGGCAAGTTTTAATTTTTCTAGTTCAATTTCTGACTTCTTAAATTGCTGTTTTCGAAGCAGCACATTCCCAGAATTAGCCCCTTCTAGTCTCCCTAAGAATTTTCCTCGTTGGGTTAGATAGGAGACAAAGATTCCTCGCTCTAAGCATTTTTGCAGCAAAGAGGGGCTAATCGAACAAATTCCAAAGATTGTAATTCCTTGTAAGTGATGGAGTGGAACTTCTAAAAGAGTTTCGTGCTTTCGTTCTACCTTTAATTTTTCTAATTCATGATGAAGATAAAGCCCTTCTAATGTGATGTATAAAATGTTCAGTTTGACTTCAGCCATTAAAATCTACCGGTGTAAAAATATTTTTGTTTTGTTTAGAAGAGTCCAGTTTGGGAAGGCATAAAGAATAAAGACTACAATTATCGCATTTTCTCTTGGAATATTCGGCTTTTGGAACAATATTGTTCATTAGGTTGTTTCGTATTTCTTGTATCGCTTGGATTGTTTTTTGTCTTAGAGAATCATCAATCGTAAACTCATGTCTCTTCTTCGATTGAATATGATATATTGCTCCAATCGTTATTTTCACCTCGAGCATTTCTTCGAGACAAAGCGCGATAGCGCATACTTGTGATTCCTGGTTTTCCCAGGAAGAAATTTTTCCGTTTTTGTAATCAATTGGAAGAGGCGGTGCATCTGGCGGAAACTCTATAATATCCGCTATTCCACTGATTCCATACTCTTCACTGAATACTCGGTAGGAAGTCTCTTTACGTAATCCATGATCGAGATAACTTTTTTCTTCATCTACAAACTGATGTCCAATGTTTCCCGATATAGTAAGGGTGTTATCACTAAATACTCCCTCGGTGTGGATAAGAGCATTTTGTCTTGGACAATACAGGTGATGACTTATTGCCGATATAGGAACGATTTGAGATTCAGACCATTCAACCATTTTTTATAAAATTCGGTTTTAAATTTTCTTGCAGTTTATCGTTGTGAAGTCCTGCTTTTTTTCCAGCTTGGCTTAATAATAAACAAAGCTCTCTTAGTTGAGAAAGCTTTTCGATTCGCATTGTAACTGCGTTTGGACTCATATCTACTTTACTCATTTGCCTGTAGCCTCTCGATGTCTTCTTGATCGACTTTACTATTTCTCATTTTTTTCATTTGAATTAAACCCATTTTTTCCACAACCGAAATAGATCCAAAATCTGTTTCTATAAATTTTCGATTTTTCCAAATATCTTTCATTGCGTTAGTAACCTCTAGAATATCTAAAACTAAAAAATCTTCTGATTCTGTATCAACTTTTGTAATTCGATGAATGATTGTGTCCCCATTTCCAAAACTCATCGGATTTGATTCGAGGAGGTAACCATATGCTTTAAATGCATCTTTAGTTTTACTAACATTTTCTTGGAGTATGACAATGTCAATATCTACAGTAGCACGTAAAAACCCATGAATCGCCATTGCCATTCCACCACAAACCGCATAATCAATATTTTCCTCTTCTAATGCTTTTATAATAATTTTAAATTCGTGTAATAAATTTAGCATAAACTTAACTCCGGTCTTTATAAAATTCTCTTTAAAAACGTTCAAGCATTTTTATTTTCAAGTAAACCTAATTCGACTGCTTTTTCTTTTGACATATTTGCCATTATATGCTTCAAAACAATTGGAATTTCTTTATCGTAGCAATCCGTTATATCTACGCCAAAAAACCTTTTGCATTTTCGAATGATCCATTTTCTTTCGTGGATTGCTTTTCTTTCCCAAATTTCTTCTTTGTAGTCGTCCATTGACTTCGGCTCATGTAGATTAACAGTTCCATCTTGATTTTTTCTTCTCCAGACCTTTCTTTTAAATAAATAATGCCCAGGTTTACTTCCTTTTCCGATAGAATCTTCTATATCTCTATTTGTAAAATGAGTAATCTTGGTCAGATCTGTAACTAACGCTTCTGGATGTCCAAGAATTTTGTCTAAGAAAATTGGGACAAGGTTTTTTACGAACAATAATTGTTCCTGCGGGGCTAATTCGAATTTAGGTTTCATATCTTTTTAAAATATTCTTTTCATAATTCATAAATGTAATTCCAACTATCGTTTCATCTTTGTCATACCGCAAAAGAATTCCGTTTTCTTGTGGTAGTGTTTCTACAGCATTCTGTGGTTTTTTAAGATTTACATACATTACATCAGCTTCTCTATCATAATCAAAAGATTCAATATGAATGAATCTTTTTTTGGAATGCAAATAATCTTCTCCCGAGTCGTCAATGATTCGAAACATCCCAGTTTCTTCTAAACGTTTTTCAGAAATCAATTCGTAGATTCGATATTTTGTAAGTGATACAGGATAATCATAATTATCCATACATAGTACATTTTGTTTCATATTATTTAATCCGCGTTTTTTTCTTTCCAGATTCTTGTCTTTGCAATTTCTCAATTAATTTATCCAATACTTCCTTTCCGTCGTAGATATATCCCTCTTGGTCTACACTAATAGGAGAAATACCTAGATTGTCTCTAATTAGTGCTAACCTTTTATCTTCTACCTCCGCTTTTGTAAATATTGCTTTTTTCTTTTCCCTGTGGTTTACCATTTCCTTTTTAGTTTTAAGTCTTGTTAAGCCTCGATCCTTTGCGGCTAATACCAATTCATCCAACTTTCCATTAAACCAATTTCTAATACACTCAATTGAACAAAAATTGTATTCAAATTGACCAAGGAGATGATTACTCTTATCCGTTACTTCTAAAAGAACAGATGATTCTTTAATTTTCTTTGTTTTTTTCTGCGGTGAATATTCATGCCAAATTAAAGTTAGAAATGGCAATAAACTCTCATCACCTTTGTATTTATTGTTCCCAATTTTCGCCATGGAGCCTCCGTTCAGAACAATGGAGTTTCCATTTGTTAGTTTGCATTTGCACTCAGGACAGTGGTTAAATGCTTTTAGTCTATCTGAAAGTTTTTTGTTTCTCATAATTTATGCATAACAAATTAAATCAAAATATCTTGTGAGACTACGTATCCCAATGATTTAAGACCTTTGAAAAATTCTTTTTCGTGCTTTGTTAAAATGAAAAGTAAATTAGGCTCTGCAAAATGACAAAGTCCTTTTAG
>JANYCR010000611.1 GCA_025360185.1 Leptospiraceae bacterium
CTATTGAATACAAGCCAGATTTAATTATCTGTGATATTGAAATGCCAAACATGAATGGCTTTGAGGTATGCACAGAAATTAGAAAGCACCCGGATGTAAAAGACACTTATATTATCATGTCTAGCACGCTCGGCTCGGCATCCGATATTCAAAAAGGATTTAACGCGGGAGTTGATGAATATATTACAAAGCCAGTTGTGATTGGAGAATTACTCGAGCGAATAAATAGACATTTTAAACAATCGTTAAGTGGGCGGGAAAACATTATTATCCTCGAAAAGGATGAACATATTATTGCAAATATAACTAAGTCGCTTCGCAAGCAGGGCTTTTCTGTGCGATCTACTTCTACCATTGAAGAAACAATTCATTTGATTCAAAAATATCCATTCGATTTAATCATCAGTGAAATGGAACTGGGCGCGGAAACCGCAATGGATTTGTGTCTTTCTTTGAAGAATGCCAACGCTGGGTTTCATCCCTCTATTTTAATTCTAACCTCACGAGATAATAACGCGGATTATAAAATGATTATGAATATGGGAGTGTCCGGAATTATCAGTAAACCTTTTTCTATGGACACACTCCTTGCTTCGGTTGAGAGGCTACTCGCAGATAGACGCACAGCAGCAGAAAGAAAACAGCTCTTGAAATATTTATCCAAGTCATCGGCAAAAATTGCATCAGAGAAAGCGATTCTAACAAATGGAGCAGGTGGGAGAAGGTCAGAAAAAAAATATGCGTCTCTATTATTTACAGACATAGTAAATTTTACAGCGCGTTGTGAAAAGTATCCGCCTGATTCTGTAGTTGAACAAATCAATACAATTTTCGAACTCATTACGAAAACAATTCACAAACACGATGGGGATGTGGATAAGTTCATGGGAGATGCCTGCATGGCATACTGGATTGGAGACGAACGCGCGTCATCCGCTCTTAAGTTGATTGACGCTGTGCAGGAAATTCGAGATAAAATTACAGAGGCTAATCTCAAATCAGAAATTTTAACAAATGATCCAATTCGAATTCGGTATGGAATGAATTCGGGCGAAATTATACTCTGTGATATAGGAAGCTCTGAGGCTCGTATAGATTTGACCGTTATCGGAGACCACGTAAACCTTGCAGCAAGATTAGAATCAGCTTCGAAACAATACGGGGTTGAATCACTATTATCCGAATATACTTATGCACTTACATCTGATTCGATTGAAGTTCGCGAGATTGATAAAATAAAAGTATATGGAAAAAATATTCCGGTCGTAGTCTACGAGCTTTTAGGAAAAAAAGGAAAACTTACTGATTCACAGAAAGAACTTTTAGAAATTTATAATTTAGGAAAAGATGCATACGTTCTGGGTAAATTTCTTGCGGCTAAGAATTATTTTGTGCAAGCAAATAAATTAGAAGAAGCCTATCCTGGTAGGGCTACGAATCCATCTCGTGTATATGCCATTAGATGTGATTTTCTATTGAAGAATCCGCCTAAGAACTGGGACGGTGTCTGGGCGCTTAGAAAGTAAAATAAAAAAATAATTTGCCACGAAGATACAGTGGTGAAGAGAATGAAAATTAATATGAATAAATTTTCTCCAAAAAAACCGATCTTGTTTTTCATTCTATTTCTTCAAAATTGCATCCCTTATCTTTATCATGTAAGTACAGAGCAGGCAAAAATCATTTTGAATCGAAAAGAGATTTCCCAAGTAGTAGAATCTGAAAAGGAAGAGAGCCTAACAAAGAGTAAACTTAGACTCATTCAAACTGTAAGAGAATTTGCGTTAAAAGAAATTCATCTTAACCCAAAGGGCGGCTTTGAGTATTTTACAAATCTAGATAGAGAAGAAGTAGGTTGGAATGTAAGTGCATCTTACCCGCTTAAATTTGAATCTTATACCTGGTGGTTTCCTTTTGCCGGGACTGTTCCGTATAAAGGATATTTTGATTTAGCGAAAGCAAAAGACGAAGAAAAAAATCTAATTGAAAAAGGATTTGATACTCGCGTGCGGATAACGGCTGCTTACTCTACACTGGGGTGGTTTTCTGATCCGGTATTATCTCCGCAGCTTCGTATGACAGAGGATGAATTAGTTTCTCTAGTCATACATGAAATGTCACACGCTACAGTTTATTTTCCGGGGGATTCCAATTTTAATGAATCCTATGCAAGCTTCGTAGAAGAAGAAGGAACTGAAATCTTTTACAGAGCGCATAATTCAGATAAGGCGAAAGAAGTTTTAGTTAAAAGAAAAAATGCAAAGTTACAATCTGATATAATCATCTCTAAAGTAAAAGATACTGCTTTTAAACTAAAAGCTATGTATGAGCGAGAGGATTTAACTGATGTAGAGAAATTAGAACAGAAAAAGGAAATTATTGAAGCGTACCGAACTGAAATTCTGGCTAACGCGGATAAGTTTACAAATTTTAACCCTGAAAAATTTAAGAAAACTCATTTGAATAACGAGAACTTTATCGGTATTTTGCGCTATCATTCCGGTTCAAAATTATTTCAAGATAAGTTTAAAGAAGTTGGTCGCAATTTTAAAAAATTTCACGAAGAGATGGAAAAATTAAAATCTCTTTCCGTCGAAGAAAGAGCGGAGATGTTAAAGGAGTAATTGCGAATTATATTAATATAGGCGGATGATTTGCATTGTTTAATAGAGGGAAGATTATGAAATATTTTTTTCGATTATTGGTGTTATTGATTGGCGTTCTATTTTCAGTCTTAACAATTCTCTGGGCATGTGGTGGAGATGATGATTATGATTACAGGTCATGGTATAAAAGCTCTTTTATACCACCAGAGGTAATGATTCAAAATAAAGAGAAAAATTTGATTCTATCTAACTTTACATGGACGAGCGATTGGAACGATTTCGCTGAAAATTATCGAACAGTTTATAAAGATAAGAATTTAAAGGAATGGGAAGGTTATTTTAATAAAAAAATTTCACTCGATATTTTGGGATACTGGCTATATACCGCAACACTTAAAGATGTAGATGAAATGATTTTTACTCTGACAAAGAAAAAGACTGAAAAGAAATTTATTATAAAATACAATCTTGTAAATTTGCAATCTACCGATAAATTAATTTCCTTTCTATTTTATCTTGGATTTGCCAAAAGAAATGAAGTTTTTGTTCTAAATGACATCGATACATGGAGAGGAAAAGATCCAGTAGAAAAACCAGAAATTTCGGATATTACCATTTCAAAACAAATAGAAGGAGGTCTAAGACTTTTCAAAAAAGAAAAAAGCTTTTTTATAAAAGAAAGGTATATATTTCAACTTCTTCGATTATATTATTTTAATAAGGAATATGATAAGGCTATTCATTTTTATATAAAAAATAAATCGAAACTTCTAACAGGAAATAGTATGAAATGGAGAGCAATGGGATATGCTGCCGGTACATATTATAAAAATAAAAACTATTCAGAGGCTAATTATCTATATTCGCTTATTTATTTTAATTCTATGGAGCAGAGAAAATCTGCTTATTTATCCTTTCATCCGCAGCAGGATAAAGATTGGGAGGAGTGTCTAGCTTTAACAAAAAGTAAGAAGGAAAAAATTATACTTTGGTATTTATTTGGAATGTATTTTGATGCACCTAAAGCACTACTTGAAATTTATAAATTATCCCCTAATTCTGAATTTTTAGAAGTGTTATTTGTTCGAAGATTAAAGCAATGGGGAAATGATAAATTTGTAAAGCCAGTTACTTTAATAGCTTCTGAAAATAAAACACAAAATTCTATTGCCTGGAATTTTGCAGCAGCTTATGTAAATTATTATGCCGGTAATTTTATGATAGGTGATATATTCTTAAATAAAACAAAGAAGGCTAAACAAAAAAACTCTATTTACTATGCTAGGTTTCATTTGTTGCAATTGTATGGAAATCTTCATAGAGAACAAACAATAGATGAATCCATAGAGAAAAAATTTCTTCCCGATCTAAAAATTCTTTTATCTCTCAAGACATCTGAGTTGACTCTCGCTTTTTATGATAATGAGCATTGGATTCGGGGACGACTTGCAGAATTATACGTGAAGAGTAACCAACCAGAAAAAGCTGATATGGTTAGGTTTGGAACAGTTCAGAAACGATTTACTATTGAAAATTTAGTTGCTAGGCTTTCTTATTTAGAAACTGACAAACATTCAGACCTGGAAAAATTATTTTTAGAAAAAACTAAATTTAAAATAGAAGATTATATTCTTCTTCTTGGAATACGTTATGCGCAAGCTGATAGGTTAGAAGAGGCACTTGAAACTTTTAAAAGAATTCCAAATTTAGAACGAACTTATATAAATCCATTTTCTATTTTTATAAGAGATTGGTTTCGGTATGATCCGAAAAAAGAAAATGAGATTTATTCTGATATTAGTTTAATTGAGAAGATGATCGAATTAAAAAAAAGAGCGAAAGAAAATAAAGAAGAATCAGCAGAAAATTATTTTCTATTAGCAAATGCGTTTTATAATATAGGAGAATTTGGGAATCGAAGTTATTTTCATTATAATAAAATACAAAATACAGATTTTTCATCTCACTATTATTGTTGTATTCATCCAGAGGACAAATCATCACCCGATCTTGATGTCTCTCATGCTTTAAAATACTACTTGCTTGCAAAAAAAAATAGTAAAGACCACGAGTTCAAAGCTAAAGCGACATTCATGGCAGCAAAGTGTGAGCAAAAGCAATGGTTTTTATCAAAACCAAAAGAGTCTAAAGCTGATTTTAATTCAGGAAAGTATTTTAGAATTTTGAAGAAAAAATATTCTGACACAAATTATTTTTCGGAAATTTTAAAAGAATGTAGCTATTTCTCAAAGTTTGTAAACCAATCAAGCCTGAATGATTAATGAAGGTTCGATGGTTAAATAATTTGTAATAGAAAAATTTGAACTTATGTAGATGACGCTTAGATAAGTCCAAGCGCCTTAATTGTGCTAGCGTTATTTTTTCTTATTTAATTCAGCACAAGAATGCTTTGCAGCAGTTAGCTTATCAGTTGCTTTTTTTGTGCATTCTTGCTGTGTTTCAGAAGAAATGGAAGTGAAGGCAAGTAAAGTTGCCATAATAATCATTAAAATTGTTTTCATTGTATCTCCTACCTAATTAAAGGTTTTTCAAGATTTTAAAATCTTTGACAAAAAAATCAATTCTTTTTATTTTACCAAAAGGTTAATTAACTAAATGGTTAAACAAAAGGAAGAAACCGACCAACTCAGTCTGACTTTTGGGGCATTAGCTGACCCAACTCGTCGAGCAATACTGGCAAGGCTCTCTAAGGGTGAGGCTTCCGTGACTGAATTGGCAGAGCCATTTGCAATGAGCATGCCAGCGATTACCAAACATTTGAAAGTTTTGGAAAAAGCGGGTTTAATCACACGCGGTAAGGAAGCGCAGTGGCGACCTTGCCAGTTGAAAGCCGGACCTTTGCAAGAAGCGAACAACTGGATCGACCAGTATCGCAAGTTTTGGGAAGAGCGTTTTGATCGTTTGGATGAATACTTAAAACAGTTACAAGCGAATGATAAGAAGGAAACAGGAGAATAGAAATGGCGAAACTTACAGATACTTCAGAGCGGGAAATAGTAACTAGCCGCATTATTGACAGACCAAGAGAAGTAGTTTTCAAAGCCTGGACTGATCCAGAGCATCTAGCAAATTGGTGGGGACCGAAAGGATTTACAAATACTTTTCATATTTTTGACTTAAAACCAGAAGGCGATTGGAAGTTTACAATGCGTAGCCCCGATAGACAGGACTACTTTAACCATAGTGTATTTGAAGAAATTGTAAAACCGGAAAGACTTGTGTTTCGTCATTTAACAATGCATTTTTTCCGCGTGGTTACAACTTTTGAGGATAACAGTGGTAAAACAAAACTTACTTTCAAAATGATATTTGATTCTAAAGAAGAATGCGATAAGGTGAAGATTTATGCAGTTGATGCGAACGAGCAAAATTTTGATCGGTTGGAAGTAGAACTGGCTAATATGGAGTAGGCGTATTATTATAAAGAATTCGATATAAGA
>JANYCR010000048.1 GCA_025360185.1 Leptospiraceae bacterium
AATTCCATTTCGGAAATTCTTTACGTTCAATTGCTTCAAATAAATCTCGTCCCGCATAATCAGGATCAGTCCCTGCTAGCTCGGCTGCTTTTGCGACTGTGAGATTTTTTATTCCCTGGGCAGATTTGAAATGAAATTTTACCCAAAACCTTTCTGTGTTTTTATTCCAAAAAGAAAATGTATGACTTCCATATCCATTCATGAATCTATAGCCGTCGGGGATTCCTCTATCCGAAAATAGAATTGTAATTTGGTGGTAAGCCTCTGGCGATTTAGACCAATAATCCCACATGCGCTTAGGATTTTTATAGCCAGTTTGTGGATCTCGTTTTTGGGAATGGATGAAGTCAGGAAATTTAGAAGGGTCACGCTCGAAGAACACAGGAGTATTATTTCCAACTAAATCCCAAATTCCTTCTTCTGTATAAAATTTAATTGCAAACCCACGCGGATCACGGTCAGTATCCGCAGAACCTTTTTCCCCTGCAACAGTCGAAAACCTGAGAAACAAATCCGTCTTCTTTCCAATTTGAGAAAAAATATTTGCCCTTGTATATTTTGTAATGTCATGCGTTACGGTAAATGTTCCGTATGCGCCAGAACCCTTTGCATGAACTACTCGTTCAGGAATTCTCTCCCTATCAAAATGTGCAAGCTTCTCAATTAAATGTGTATCCTGCAATAAAACTGGTCCCCTTTTTCCTGCAGACAGGGAATGCTGATTTTCCCCTACAGGCTGACCGCCGGCTGTGGTTAATATGTTCTTAGACGCTGACATGTGAATCTCCTTGTTTGTTTTGTTTTTTAAAAATATATTGAATCCAGGATTGTATCGCATGGAGCATGCGATTTCGTTTAACGCTCGTTATCTTCGAAAGTAAATCAGCGACTTCACTTCGACCAAACATGAGTGCGAAGTTAAGCGCTGTTAGCCCCTTTTCATTTTTGTGAAACGGGTCTGCTCCTTTCTCTAAAAGTAATTTTATTATTTCAAGATAACCCTTAAATGCAGCACCCATTAGAGCACTGCTACCGCCATTATCCGCAGTGTTTAAGTCGGCTCCATTTTCGATAAGAATTTTTGAGACCTCAAAATGCCCATTGTAAGCTGAGAGCATTAAGGCACTGTAACCTTTGGCATCCTTTTCGTTTATATCGGTGATAGAAGGAAGGAGTTTTCTAATTTGCTCAAAATTGCCTTCTCTAGCATATTGAAACAAAGAACTCTCTAGTTTCATTGTTTTTTTATAATCATCCCAAGAGCTCATTTTACCTCCTTTTTAATTAATTTTTAGAATTATTCTAAAAATTAATTAAATTCATTCTACTTATTAAAGAAAAAAAATACAAGAAAAAAACATTTCAAATTATAAAAAAAGGAATTTTCCGCACAACGAATGCTTTTTTTTACCTAATATAGTATGATTATTTTTCAAAATGAAAATGAATTTTGCCGAGAAGAAATTAGTAAAGAAGATAATACCGTTTCAACCCTACTAATTCCAGAACACCTAATGGATGATTTTCTTTTAAAAATAGGTAGGCGTAATGGCAATGTTACCATTTATCTTCGAAGTTTACTCCGGAGGCTTAGAAGCATTACCCACACTGGCATGCTCCCCGAACCCGGTAAGATTAAAACTGAATACCAGCAAAAGAAACTCAACCTGAAAAAAGTAAATTTTCGTCCTCGCAACAAGGACTGGATTGAACTCGGGGAACTGGCTCTCGCATTCGGGAAATCCCGCTGCTGGGTATTCGTTCATTTACTGAAACTAGACTTACTGGGTTTGTGGGGCGCTTTAGTTCAAACTCGGATGAACACAGTAGTTCCTACACTCCCGACCTTAGAACTAAAGATTTTCTGGAAAGTAGAGAGAGTTATGGATAACTTTGGACGAGGTTATTGCGTGAGAGTCTAGCAAGAGAAAGAAAAAGAATGCAATAACCGTTTCAATCTTACTACACTACCTCACAATCACAAGCTTCGTCTCTTTCTCTAAATAAGCTTCATGGGCTACGTCCCATTTTGCGGTGCGAGTAACAATTGAAGAAGGATCATATCCTTTCTCTTCCACGAGGTATAAAATTTCCGGAATCCATTCACGAGATTTAACACGACCAATGTGAATGCTAGCACCATTGTTATATAAATCCAAATAAGGAATCGGAAAATCATTTGACCAAAAAATAGAGGCAGATCCAAATTTGCCGTCAACATCAAGAGAGCGAAGACCACAGAACCAACCTTCTTTCGTTCCGCTTGCTTCGGCAACGATGTCATAGCGTTTAGAAGTAGCTTTAGGAAATTCCTTTATTTGTTCGACATTCACGCCCATTGATTCTACTAACTGCAAGCGGCTAACGTCGGTATCCATGTATAAAATTTCAGGGGCGTCCATAAACTTAGCGAGAGAAGCGGTATATAGAGATATACTTGCAGCGTCGCCACCAAGAATTAATACGGACTGATTCTTATTAGCATTTAGAAATATTCCGGCGAGTTTCCATGCTTCGACTAAGTTGTCACTGATACTGGCAATAGAAACTAGGTCAGTTGAGTCTTTAATAGGAACTAACATCTCTTTTGCGTAAGGAACTAAGACAGCATCGGTTAAAGCGACACCGAAGTCTTTTCCGGATTTACCCATTCCATAAGCAGAAGCATGAGGAACGGAAGAACAACTTTTAGAGCGCTCGGTTTTACAATAATGACAGTGACCGCAAGAAATTTGAAAGGGAATTGCGACTCGCATTCCAATTTTAAAATCTACTGCTACATCTTCGCTTAATGCAGTAATTTCCCCAACGAATTCATGTCCGATAGGAAAGGGAGCGCGAAATAGCGTTTGTCCTCTGAGAATTGGCAAATCCAAATCACATCTAGATACAGCAAGAGGTCGAATGATTGCCTGGTTTAATCCCGATATGATAGGAGTCGAAACTTCTCTCCATTCGAGTTGATTCTTTCTGATAAATTCTAATCGTTGCATATTAATATCCTTTTAAAAAAAATATTCGTTATTGATTTGAATTGGAGTTCTAGTTACAATTTTATCTTCTTCTTTCCAAGCGGGTAATACTAATTCTGCGAAATTCGCTTCCTTCATAGAATTTTTATCTGACCAGAGAGATATAATTTCGATTTGAGAATTTTCACAACCTGCGACCCAAAGGGAAGTGTATCCTTTTGAATTTCGAAAATTGGAAATCTTGGATTCAAAATGTTTTTGAATATTAGAAATGGAATCGGAAGGAATTGTATATCTCTTAGTTAATATCCAACGCTCTGTTACTTCTACTTTTTCTCTTTTCTCAATGCTATGAATAAATAAAGCCTGTTTAAGAGGGATTTTATTATCTCCTCCATATTTTTTATTCACCCGATCAAAGAAACTTTCGTTCCACCAATCTCCTGCGGCTTTTTCATTTGCCCACA
>JANYCR010000058.1 GCA_025360185.1 Leptospiraceae bacterium
TCCAACCAACGTTCGCACCGAGACTCGACAACAATCCTCCAAATGCAGCACTCTTTGTCTTTTCTCCTAAGAATGCATTGTCCGTTATATTAGCCCCATAACTTCCATTCGAGGTATCATAATTCACAGACCCATACTTCGTTCCTACACTTATCTGTGCTCTAGCCGCCCCCCGCTCTGACGGAGCGGTCTAGCAGACCTCAGCTCCTTTCGCTGATGCTTTCGGAGCTTCGTCTCTCTGTGATGCATTAACTGACACATTACCGTTATTACCCCCTAGGGCTACTCCTCCACCCCAACCATTTTTCTTGTCATACTTAACATTGAGTGCAACAGGTAAGTCATTTACTTTAACTGGAGCTACTGAGTTGATTACTCCATTCATTAAAGCAGCGGCTGCTCCCTGTTTCCCGCCGGTCAATGCCATTCCTGCAACAGCAAATGCAGTCTGTGCCGTAGACTCAATCGCCTTCGTCTTCTCTTCCTTCTTCGCTTTCCTGTTCTTTAGCAGGTAAAATTTCTTCTGAATCACAATCCTGCAATGTATGTAAAATCAATGCAAGCATAGCTTTATTTATTGAGTTTTGATTCCCTTGTATCATGTTTTCATTCCTTTATTTAATACTGAGAATCATTCTCAATTATATATTTAAAATGTAAAGAAGAAAAAATAAAGATAAATTCAATAAACTCCAATTTTGACTGAAGGAGTAATAAACTTCTATCTCATACGCATAAACTCAAATCTGTCAAAAACAAGAATGACTAATGCTTTAGATTATTTTTTTTGGTAGAGTAGAGAAATCTTCAGAAGAGGACATCGCCATGGTAAACATTGGAACTCCAAAATCAAAGTCAGCTACGAAACTACTCCTACTCGGTTCAGGGGAATTAGGAAAAGAAGTCACCATTGAAGCACAAAGATATGGTATCCATGTGATGGCGGTTGATAAGTATTCGGACGCGCCGGCAATGCACGTAGCTCACGAACATCGTGTAATCAATATGTTAGATGCAAACGAATTACGAAAAGTTGTCCATGAATTTGATCCTGATTATATCGTCCCGGAAATCGAAGCAATTGCAACGGACATGCTAGTAGAATTAGAAAGAGAAGGCTTCAATGTTGTTCCGACTGCAAAGGCGGTCAAACTTACTATGAACCGGGAAGGCATACGCAAGTATGCCTCAGAAGAACTTGGAGTGAGAACTTCGAAATATTTATTCGCGGGCAATAAAGAAGAATTCTACAGGGTCGTAAAAGAAATCGGAATTCCCTGCGTTGTAAAGCCAGTGATGAGCTCTTCCGGTAAAGGACAAAGTGTAATTAAAGATAAAATGGAAATTGAGGAAGCTTGGGAGTATGCGCAAAAAGGCGGACGGGCGGGCGAAGGAAAAGTAATCGTTGAAAGTTTTATCGAGTTTGATTATGAAATTACTTTACTCACAATACGTCATGCGGGAGGTACAACCTTTCTAGATCCAATCGGTCATCTACAGATTAACGGTGATTATGTGGAGTCCTGGCAACCACAACCAATGTCAGAGGTTGCACTTAAAGAAGCACAACGAATCGCGAAGGTTGTCACTGACGGACTTGGCGGATACGGAATATTTGGCGCTGAATTTTTTGTAAAAGGAGATACCGTTTATTTTAGTGAAGTTTCTCCTAGACCACATGACACCGGTATGGTAACATTAATTTCCCAAAATCTTTCTGAATTTGCACTACATGTTCGGGCTATTCTTGGTTTGCCAATTCCAAATATTCGTCATTACGGTTACGCCGCATCATGCGCTATTCTCACAGAGGGTAATTCTGATGAGCCGGTGTATGAAAATATTAACGAGGCACTTTCTGAACCCGATACAGCACTTAGACTTTTTGGAAAGCCTGAAGTAAAAGGTAGGAGAAGAATGGGAGTAGCCCTTGCTTTAGGTGATACATTAGAAGATGCAAGACGAAAAGCAATTAAAGTTGCAGACGCAATAACGATTAAACTTTAACTCATCGTATGCAGATGAATAAAGTAAAGGCTACTTTAATGAAGTCATAAGCCTGCGGCAGCAAACCCACCGTTAGGTGCAAACCCCACCTTCAGCGAAGGGAACGCTGATAACTCTCCTTGCGCAAGGTGAGTTATCATTGACAATGAGACTAGAATTAAAACTATGGCTTTATCCGAATGGAGGAAGTAGGGTGTAATTCCCTCGCTGTCCCGCAACTGTAAAGCCAGATACTCCTCTTTGTGTTACTTTCTCGTGGAAAGGAAAGTTTCATTGAAAGATTTTTAATTTTGCTTTAACGTATTTGAACAAGCAGGTGTAATCTTTCTTTAGAGGTTCGTATAACTCCTTCAGGAAATAAATTTTTCTTGGAGAAAAACATGTTTAAAAAAATCACTTTAGCGGCTACACTTTGTTATGTGGTCATTGCATTAGGAAATTGTCAGAATATCAACAAGACTGATGATACAGATAAAAATAACGCTCTTCTTGCTGCAATTATTCAGACACAAAACCTAAATGCAGCTAATGCTCGTTTGACAACACTAAATAATTCCTTGCTGTCCATACAAGGATACTATGACACTGGCTTCTATTCAAGTGGAACCTTTTCCTCAGGCACAAGTAAATTAGTGGTCAGTGCAGGTACAAATGGTGTAGGTAGTTGGGCATCTGCAAGTCCTACAACTGGCGGGACATTTGGAAAATGTGGAGCTGGTGCAACTGCAAGTGGCGGGACATCTGGCGGGAGCGATAGTTTCTATAGAATCACTCAATTTACAAATAACACAACGACCTTGACTTTGATTTTACAAACATCTACAAGTTGTGATTTTAATTTTACATCTGTAGATAACCGTGCGACTTATTCCAAAATGATTGTAACTGCTTTATCTACCAGTGGTTGCGAAAATAGTGCAACTGCATGTTTTAGCTATTGTGAAATTGCTAGCGGCAAATCAAGTTCTACCGCAGCAATCAATGATACTGCAGTAGCTGATTCAACGAAAACTACAACAACCGGTTGCAATGGATTCGGCTGGTCTAGGGCGCTGTTAAGAACTGATACTACGACTTGGAATTAAAATAATGTTGAGTAAGGACTTGATTTAATCAAGTCCTTACTCACTACTTCGTTACGATCAATAGGAGTTTGTAATGTATAAAACCATCATAACTTTAATTAGTATAATAGCATTCATGCATTGTAGTTCAGGAAAAACAAATAAAAGCAATGCAGTATTAGCCGCAGCGTTAATACTTTCTCAATCTTCAAAATCAACATCTTCTTCAACTATTACAGCTACCATTCCAGCAGACACTGCGGATACTGTTACTTCTGCGCCAAATCATACAGGTTTAGGCTTTCAAGATAAGACTAAAGCGATTAACGGTGTAAGGGGCGCTGGTCTTAGTTCAGGTTCTGGTGATGTATTTTCTCTAACTGCAACTGGTTCCACAGCAAGTATTGTATTGGAATGGAGCGGCAAACGAGTATTAAACGGAAGTGGAATAGATTTTATCGTATTTGAAAATCCATTCTTATATAACAATAATGTATTAACTGTTTTCATGGAAGCTATAATTGTAGAAGTAAGCCAAGATAATGTAAGCTACTGCGGGTTTTCCCCCGATTATACTTTCTCTCCCGAAACAACATACAGCACAAACCCAACTTATTGGAAACGCTTCGCCGGAATCACGCCGGTGCTTTATAATATAGAGTCTAACGTATTCTCAGGCAGCGACTTGTATGACATTACAAAGACAGGCGGCGACGCATTTGATCTCGACAATCTAAGTGCGACTAACGACTATAGCATTGGATGCAGCACTACTCTTCGAGATAAAATTAAATCAGAAGGCTTTGTTTACTTGCGATTAACCGCCGCAACTGCTCGCACGAATGCAGATACTAGTGCAAATTTTTTACAGGATACGGGTGCTTTCAGTGGTGGTCCGGATATTGATGGGGTAATAGCGCGTTACCGCTCTACTAGGTAAACATGCAAAACAGGAAAGACCAATCATCCAATGAAAAAACTCCTGCGGATAACCCAAATATTTCACCTGACGGTTTATACTATATCGAGAATGGTCTTTATGTTTTCACTGAAAAATTTCATTTGAAGAGAGGATGTTGCTGTGGCAATGGCTGTCGTCATTGTCCTTATCAGAAAAAATAAAGCAGCTTTCCTTTCAAAAAATGTTTGCTTTTCTAAGTAGAGGCGTTAGTTTGTCGCAATGCTATTTTTAACTACTGATAACTATATACTTACAAAAAAAATATATGAAAGTCGAAACTCAATTATTTATAAAGGAAAACGCAAAAGCAATAATCAGGATGTCCTAGCAAAGACTCTAAGTGGAGAGTATCCAAGTCCTGAATCCTTACTTCGCTTTAAATCTGAATATGAACTAATGACCCGGATAAATATTGCGGGGGTTATAAAAGTTTTCGAAATGGAGAAGTTAGGCGATAGACCAATTTTCTTTATGGAAGATTTTGTCGGACTTTCTTTAAAAGATTATATTAAAAATGATAAAATATATTTGGAAGAGTTTTTAGATATTGCTATTAAAATTATAAAAATCTTAAATCAGATTCATGAAAAAAACATTATTCACAAAGATATAAATCCAGCCAATATAGTTTTCAATCCAGAGACGCGGCAAATTAAGATTATAGATTTTGGAATTGCGACTGAGCTTCTAAAAGAAAATCCATCCTCTATTTCATCCGATTTTTTAGAAGGAACAGTTCATTATATTTCGCCTGAGCAGAGTGGAAGGATGAATCGCACTATCGACTATAGAAGTGATTTTTATTCGACCGGGGTTACCTTTTACCAAATCTTAACCGGTGTGCTACCTTTCAATAGCAATGACACTCTTGAAATCATTCACTCCCATATAGCGAAGAAACCAGAGTTGCCGCATCAAATTGATAATCGAATTCCAGAAGTTATTTCTTCGATAATTTTAAAGCTAATGGCGAAAGATGCAGAAGATAGATACCAAACCTGCGACGGGTTACTAAATGATTTTGAAGAATGCTGGAAACGATTAAAAAACACAGGTGAGATTAAACCATTTCCTATTGCACGAAAAGATTTTTCAAATAAATTACAGATTCCAGAAAAGCTATATGGTCGTGCCAAAGAAGTAACTCAAATAATGAAAACATTTCACCTTGCAACAAAGGGAAATGCAAAAGTTCTTTTAGTCTCAGGTAGATCCGGTATCGGAAAATCGGCATTAGTCGGAGAAATTCATAAGCCTGTTCTTGAATATAGAGGCTATTATATTACAGGCAAATATGACCAGTATAAGAGGAATACTCCCTATCGCGCAATTATACAGGCATTTCAAAATCTTCTAAACCAGATACTAACAGAAAGTTCTGAATCTTTAACTGCATGGAAAGCGAGATTGGACATTGCTCTTGGAAATAACGGAAAAGTCATTACTGATATCATTCCTGAATTGGAACTCCTTATCGGCAAACAGCCATTAGTTACAGAATTAAGTCCGGGTGAGTCGCAGAATAGGTTCGAATTAGTATTTCAAAATTTTATTCATGCGTTATGCGATATAAATCATCCAATAGCAATATTTTTAGACGATATGCAATGGGCAGATTTACCCAGCATTAACTTAATCAAATCCGTAATTCTAAATCCAGATTCCAAATATCTTCTTATTATTTTATCCTACCGTGACAATGAAATTAACTCGACACATCCTTTTTATTTAGCTCTGGAGGATATTAAAAAACAAGAAATTGAAATAAAACATATTTTATTAAATCCATTGTCTTTATTCGATGTGAATCACTTAATTTCAGATACACTTTCTTGTAAAAAAGAGGATACTTCTGAATTGGCGGAAGTAATCCATTCCAAAACAGGAGGTAACCCTTTCTTTGTAAATGAGGTATTTAAGAATCTTTATGAAAAGAATTTAATCCTGTCACCTATTTCAAGAGAAGGAAACGCGAAATGGAATTGGGATATTGAAAAAATAAAAGAAGTCAAAATAGCGGATAATGTCATCGAGCTGATGGTAGAAAAAATAGAAAGGATGGCAGACTCCAGGATTTCAATTTTAAAACTTGCTGCTTGTATCGGAAATCATTTTAGAATGGATGTATTTGCACAAGTTTTAGGTATAACGGAAAAAGATTCAAATTTAGAATTAGCTTACATAGCAAATGAAGGATTTTTTTTAATAGGGGAAAACAACGCTCGATTTGTTCATGATAAAATAAGAGAGGCTACTTATACATTAATCACAGAAGAGGAACGAGTCTATAACCATTATAAAATTGGAAGAGTCTACTTAGAATTAGCCGGTGAGGAAAAAACAGAGGAATATTTATTTCCGATTATAAACCAATTAAACCAGGGTAGAGCTTTACTTAAAGAAGAAGAAAAAGAGGCTTTCATTGCTTTGAATATTCTGGCGGGAAATAAATCCCTCGCATCGGGCGCATACGAAGCAGCAGAAAAATTTTTCCAGATTGTAGAAGAAACTCTACCAAGAGACCATTGGACAAGAAACTACCAGGAATCTTTAGATATTTTTTCCAAGAAGGCATTAGCAGAGTATTTAGCAACCAACTATGAATCAGCCGAGTTTACTTTTGCGGTAATTCTGCATTATGCGAAGACTACTCTAGATAAAATAGCTATTCTAGAAATCAAAATAATGCTTTATACAAGTCAAGACAGGCTGAGAGAGGCTTTAGATATTGCAACAGAAGCCTTATCTGCTTTAAATATTTCTCTTCCTAAAAATCCGAATGCGCTTTCCCCTTTGCCTGAAATTTTGAAAGTAAAACTGAAACTCAGAAACAGAACAATTCAAAGCCTACTGAATCTTCCAATCCAAAATAATCAGGAACAACTCTCCATTATGCGCTTATTGAATGCATGTTTTGCTCCAGCCTATATTTCCAAACCAGCTCTATTTCCCATAATAGTATTAAAGATGGTGAATTCCACTTTGCGAAAGGGGATAACGCCTATATCCCCTTTTGCTTTTGTTGCCTTCGGAATGATCCAGGGCTCCGGTCTAGGAGATTTTGCTTTGGGCTACGAATTAGGGAAACTTGGAATAGATATGGTAGACAAATATAAGTTCGATGCTATAAAATCTAGAGTCTATTTTATATTTGCCTTTACAATTAATCATTTTAAATTTCATGCGCGAACAAATCAAAAGTATTTCACTGAATCCATCCAAAGCGGAATGGAAAATGGTGATATTCTATATGCTGCCTACTCTGTGAATCATATCGTCTTTCAATCTTTTTCGATGCGCCAAAATCTAGCATTGGTTTCAGAAAAATTTGAGAAGTATCATCCAATTCATGTAAAGTTGAAACAAGACGATGTGCAAGATATGTTTGCACTGGTAGAGCAAGCAACTTATAATTTACGCGGACTTTCCTCTGATACGTTTATGCTCTGCGGAAAAATTTTTGATGAAAGAATTACGATTCCTAAATGGATCGAATCAAAAAATTCCACAACTCTAAACGCATATTATCTAATGAAAATTATTATAGAATATCTTTTAGGGGATAAAGACAAAGTATTAGAATATGCGGCATTAGCCGTTGTGCATGAGAATGGAAATTTTGGAACCCTATTTATTCCAGACCATGTCTTTTTTGAATCTCTTGCATTATGCTATCGGTATGAAAATAATTTAAGTTCCAATCAAAAGAAAGATAATGGTAATTACCTGCAAAGAATTAAAAAGAACCAGAAGAGAATGAAGAAATGGGCAGATAGTTGTCCTGCAAACTTCGGTCATAAATATTATATCATTGAAGCCGAGCTTCATGCAATTACCGGCGAACGAATAGAAGCCCTGCAAGCATTTGAGAAAGGAATCAATCTCGCCAAAGAACATGAATATTTATTAGAAGAAGCAATCGGGAATGAACTTTGTGCAAAATTTTGGATGAATAATAAAAGAGAAAAGTATGCTAAAATTCATTTTATAGAAGCATATTATGCTTATAAAAGGTGGGGATGTTTACCGAAGATTCAAAAATTAGAGGAAAAATATTCTTATCTTCAAAACATAAATAATAAAAAAGATAATGATATTTCCCTTTCTACAGTTCACGTCACTGCTTCGTCTACTAGCAGTAATGCGCTCGATATAAATACTGTTTTAAAGGCATCGCAGGCAATCTCCGGTGAAATCGTTTTAGATAAGCTTCTTTCTAGAATTATGAAATTCGTAATTGAAAATGCAGGAGCGCAGAAGGGATACTTACTATTACCCGATCAAGATATACTAAAAATTGAAGCCTTTGGAGAAATAGATTCTGAGATAAAAGTATTACAGTCAATTCCATTGAATTCAGATGAATATTTACCCGAGGCTATAGTGAATTATGTTCATAGAACAAAAGAATATCTTGTGATAGCGGATGCAACCAAATACCCCATGTTTTCGACAAACGAATATATCACCCAGAAATCTATTCGATCTGTTTTATGCTTACCAATATTAAATCAAGGAAAGCTTATAGCAATTTTATACTTGGAAAACAATTTAACAACAGGCGCATTTACGCCTGATAGAGTAGAAATACTAAATATCTTAGCTTCTCAAGCGGCGATCTCAATGGAAAATGCAAAACTTTATCAGAATATGGTAAAACTAAATTTGTCATATGAACGATTTGTTCCCAGTCAATTTTTAACGCTTCTAGAAAAAGAGCATGTAACAGACGTTAGACTCGGAGATCAAATCCAAAAAGAAATGTCGATCCTATTTTCCGACATTCGATCGTTTACTGATTTGTCAGAAAAGATGAGTCCTGTAGAAAATTTTAATTTTTTAAATTCCTATTTAAAAACAATGACTCCCTGTGTCTTGAATAATAATGGATTCATTGATAAATATATTGGTGATGCAATTATGGCATTATTCGCATTATCCGCAGAGGATGCTCTTAAAGCTGCTATTGAAATGCAAAAGCAAGTTAGAGTTTACAACAATAGACGACTTAGCAAAAATCTTGACCCTATTAGTATCGGAATCGGAATTCATACTGGTAATTTAATGCTCGGGACAATCGGAAGCGAAGATCGTATGGAGGGAACTGTCATTTCAGATGCAGTGAACCTTGCTTCTAGAATGGAAGGTTTAACAAAACAATATGGAGCGGCAATTCTGATTAGCCAGGAAACGCTAATGAAGATTCACGATCCCGGGAAATATAATTTTCGAGTATTGGATCGAGTTAGAGTGAAAGGAAAAAAAAATACTGTATCAGTAATAGAGGTCATTGATGGACAGCCTGACTTTATAATTGAGCTATTCACAAAAACAAAACCAGACTTTGAGCGGGGAGTTCATTCCTATCTTATGCATGATTTAGTGAAGGCAAAAGAATATTTTATAAAAGTTCTTTCAAGCAATATCAACGATAAAGCTGCAAGCATTTATTTACAACGAACAGATTACCTTCTTGCAAATGGAATTCCTCCGGAGTGGGAAGGCATTATAGATTATGATACAAAATGAAACGTAGTAACAAACGCGCCTACTTGTAAATATCCTCAATTTCCTTTTTATACAAATCAAACATAACATTGCGGCGGAGCTTTAGTGTCTGAGTTAATTCTTTACCGGGTTCAAATTCCTTTGTGATGATAGCAAAGCCGGTTACTTTTTCAAAAGATTTAAAACCTTTTTCAGAAGAGACTCGCTGTTTAATTTCAGCCTTGTACAGATTGAGTATTTTCATATCTGTTTTCCAATCTTCACGACTTGCGGGCAAAGCAATATTTTGCGCTTTGAAATGTTTTTCTAATTTGTCAAATGCCGGAACAATAAGAGCACCGAGAGTTTTTTTGTCCTGACCAACAACCATTACCTGGTGGATAAATTCACTTTGGACGAGCGCAAATTCGATCGGCTCCGGCTCTAAGTTTTCCCCGCCTAATAAAACGATAGTATCCTTTGCTCTACCGGCAAATTTGAATTGCCCGCTTGCGGTATGAATTAAAATATCTCCCGAATTGAGCCATCCATCTGCGGATAATACAGCTTTTGTTTTATCGGGGTCTTTGTAATATCCCATCATAATATGTTGACCTCTATGATGAGCAACACCTTTTACATTTGGCTCGGTTACAATATTTCCTTTGTCGTCTACTAACTTGAGTTCGATTTCAGTTAGGTTTTTTCCAAGAGTTCCAATCACAGGGCGAGAAAAATCACGCAAACAAGAAACGCCTGTAGTTTCACTCATTCCATAAGTTTCTAAAATAGGAAGACCGATGGAATAAAAAAATCGATCAATATGATATGGCAAAGCTCCTGCACCGGAAAATGCAAAGCGGATTCTGTTTCCAAGTGCGCCCTTTACTTTTGCTAGAATTGGTTTTGATAATTGATAAGGAATAAATAGAAGAGTCGCTAAAACTAAAGACTTGATTTTATTTATTATCATTGAGCCAGTTTTTTCCGGCTCTATTTGCAATGAAGAGCCGCGCAGATAATCACGATTTTGCGTATAATTCATTGCTGCACTTGAGCATAAGTTAAATAAGGCGCGGCGAATCGGTGGAGCATTTTTTACATTTTCTAAAATCTTGTTGTAGAAACTTTCCCATACTCGTGGAACCGAAAACATCATAGTAGGGTTGACTGATTTTAAATCTGATGCGAGGTTAGGAATACTTGTAAACGCCATCGTCACCCCGATCCCGATGCAGGTACTTTCGAATAAACGGTCTCCGATATGCCACGGTGGAAGATAACCAAGAGTAGTCTCATCTCCTTTCAGTTCGAGTCCAGTGCTTCTAAGTGCCTCTTCTAATTTTCCAGACATCCATACATAATTATTATGCGAAAGCATTACTCCTTTAGGAGTTCCAGTTGTTCCCGATGTGTAAATGATAGTTGCTAAATCTTTTGGTTCAATACCTGCCCCCATTTTTTCAAAAGCGTCTGGCTTTGCTTTACGATGTTTTTCACCGGATAATAGCAATTCGTCGAAGGTTAAAATTTCTACTTTAGACGGAGATTTTATTTTTCCTGGATCGGTATAGAATATAATGTATTCTAAGTCTTTGAGCTTTGACAAGTTCGGTTGGATTTTTTGGTATGCTTTCACATTTTCTAAAATGATTACCCTGCATGACGCATGATTAAAAATATAGAGCAAATCCTCAGTAGTCGCATCTGTTCCGCGCGGTACATCCACCGCACCTATATTTGTAATTCCCATCGCAAGCCACATAAACTTAGGACCGCTATCAGCAACTAGACCAACCCTATCCCCTTTCTTCATTCCGAGTTTAATCAGCCCGAAAGAAATCAATTGGATTTTTTCATATAACTCTTGGAAGCTTAAATTCTGTAAACTAGGTCCACCTGCTCTAAACATTTGCGCTGTGATGCCAGCATTTTTCGTTCTTGCATCTTTCATAAACTCATATAGAGTATTCTTTGTAGGCGAAATTTTTCTTTCCATTTCTTTGCTCTCTTTAAAAGGACTTTTTTATAACGTATTCAGATTGGGAAAGATTCTGCAACTAGTATTTAATTCATTGACTTTGGCTGTAATAATGAAATTCTGTAAATAAACTCTCGGATACATAAATTATGATTATCAGCTTTGTGCAAACCAAAGGCGGAACAGGAAAAAGCACTCTCGCAGTCAATACGACTTTTTCTAAAGCCTTCCATGACAAATTCAAATCCATAGCGCTAGTAGAATTAGACCCACAGGGGACTCTAAAAAACTGGTGGCAAGAAAGAACAGAAGAAAACCGCAATTCAGATAACGTTTCCTTTCATCATATTTCGAGCACACAAAAAGAAGTGATCCAAGATGGAATTAAAAACATCGCTACGCATAACGACCTATTAGTCTTAGATATTCCTGGCGAGAGCACGAGTAAGCTTCATACAAAATTTGCTTGCGCTATCTCCGATATAATCGTAGTTCCAATGCGAACATCGACTAACGACGAGTCTGCGTTTGCAGATAATCTTCTTCCAATTATCAAAGAGATTATTCGCTCTTATCCGATCAAAAGAGGAAACTTCTTTATACTTCCTACTTTTACAAACGCTCAGTCCAATAAAGATAAAGTCATTGATTATTTTAAAGACATTTTACCGGATTACGTGGGTTGCCTCGAAGTAGTTTATCCTTTCCGTTCTATTTATGAAAATTTCAACCGCGAAGGAATGAACCTTCTCGAATATGTAGACTCGATTAAAAACAACAAGAGATTATATGTAGGAGGAGCGCGTGCAATTGAAGACATTGAATGTATCGCTCATTCTATCATGCATAAATTAACGGAGAAAACACATGACAGTACCTAAGAAAAGAAAAAAACTAGATAGCTCCATTGAACCAACGGTCATGATGGAAAATCAACCTTCAGTAGACGCAACGCCCGCTGCGGAGAAAACACCTAAGCCTAAAAAAGCGGCTACTACTGTGAAGTCTCCCAAAGCAAAAGTAGACCGTGCTTTCGAAGTAATTGATAATATTGACAGGAACATTCAAGACAAAGCAATTGAGCTTAAGAAGATAAACGCTATTACCCCCTTTAAAGGCAATGAAGGAATTCATATCCGTTTTAAGTTAGACTTGATTCGCTGGCAGGACTTTGTGGATGGTGGTAGAAGTCGCACGGAAGATGATACTATCGTTGTAGATTTTACACTTCCTTACTTTTGGAATCTTCCGATTGTCGGCGATGCTACTAAAGCAGTGATTAAGGAATTAGTCAAACTGCGAATTCTTTAATATGAGGTTAATATGCGTTATCTAATAGTAATTTTATTTCTTTCTTTTTCTCAAATATTTGCACAGGTTGGTTTTACGCAAACTGGTAAAGCTTCTTTTTACAATGATAGGTTTCACGGTGCCAAAACAAATAGCGGTGAGAAATATGACATGAATGCATTTACTGCGGCTCATAGAGATTTACCGCTCAATACAAAAATTAAAGTGACTAATCTAAAGAACAATAAGACAGTAGTTGTTAGAATCAATGACCGCGGTCCTTTTCATCATGTTCGAATTCTAGATGTTTCAAAGGCTGCCGCTAAAGAATTAGATATGATTTCACAGGGAGTTGCAAATGTAACAATCGAAGTTGTCGAAACAACAAACGAGCCGGTAAAAGATGCAAAGTCTACAGCAACTCCTACCTCTACAACTAAGCAGAATAAAACTGCAATAGCGGATACAGTTATTTTACCAGCGAAGACAGATTCAAAATCTGAAAAGGCTGAGCCTACGAAACACGAAGCAAAGACTACCGAACCAGAAGTAAGTGCTAAAACTATTTCTCATGACACAAACCCAAGTAAATCAATCGCTGCGCATACTACTGAATTACCAAAACCAGAACCTGAAAAGCCAACTGTAGATTTAAAAGAAGCTTCTTCTGAAATTTTTAAAGCGGGTTATACTTATAATCTACACGGGATGATTCAAAACCCTAAAGGCTATGGAATTCAAGTTGGTTCTTTTTCTCATATATTTAATACATTGAAATTTTGTAAAATTGTCACAGACATGGGTTTTAGCAAAATATTTATCAAGGTTGATAAAGAACCAGCCGGGACAAATTACAGAGTGTTAATTGGAGATTACCCGCAAGAAGAAGATACTACTCCAGACGTTAACATTCTAAGAGAGAAAAACCGTGATTATCTTATTAAGAAGTACCCAGAAAATAAAGACCTTCCTTAAAGGAGATTCAAAATGATTCAGAAAATTCTAATCCTATTTTTCCTTTTTTTTATTAGCGGTTGTAATGATAATATGCAACTAGAAAGTCCGACTAACAGCAATCAACCCATCAGAGATTTGATTGATAATAACGAAACAAATGCTACCTCAAATGCCTATCGTCAACCAAGCACGGTGAGTAGCACGAACTCCTCTGGCGCGGCAGGTAACACAACTGCTGGTGCTGCTGGAACTCCTGCGGCTGTCCCTGCAACAGGATCGGCTACTGGTGGTTATTCGGGAAATCCAACTACTTCGGGTTATTGAGTATTAGCATTTCTTATGAAACGTCTTTATAGACTCATATTAGTTTCTAGTTTATTTTTTTCCTTACACCTTTATGCAGAATTACCTATTCCAGAACTCCAAGACAGAGTAATGGATTCGACAAATACGCTAACGATAGAACAAAAAAACCAATTAGCGGATAAACTAAAAAGCCTCGAGTCTGAAAAAGGTTCACAGTTAGCAATCTTAATTATTCCGACTACAGACGGGGAGTCTATTGAGCAATTTTCTCTTCGAGTTGTAGAAAAATGGAAACTCGGTAGAAAAAAAATAAATGACGGTATACTCATATTAGTCGCAAAGAATGATCGTAAAATGAGAATTGAAGTCGGTTATGGATTAGAAGGAGCTTTACCTGATGCTATTTGTAAAAGAATTATTTCAGAACAGATGCGCCCCAATTTTAAAGCTGGGAAATTCTATGAAGGAATTGATAGTGCAACAGAAAGTGTAATTAAAGCAATCAACGGGGAAGCATTACCAACGCCAGTCTCCGAATCAAAGACAGATCCACATTCATTGCGAGATACATTAAGTGAAATAGCGTTAATAGGTTTTTTAGTTGTTATCTTTGGATCTTCGTTTACCTCAGGATTTTCTTATAATGGTTTCGGTCAATGGATGGTGAGCGGAATATTTGCGTTAATCGGTGCAATTATTGAAATGGGATTATTAGCTTCTCGAAATTTCTCTATTGGATTACTCCTTATCATTGGGCTAATCAGCTTTATCCTGATTCTTTTAATCATCATATGGTGGATAAATCGTTCAGGAAGATCGAGTAGTTGGGGCAGTTCGTCCAGT
>JANYCR010000060.1 GCA_025360185.1 Leptospiraceae bacterium
AAAAGAGCTTGTCGTATTAAATACTAAATTAGAGGAAAAAGTAGAAGAGCGCACAAGAGAGCTTAGCCGCGTCTTGGGAATGCTACAAGCAAAAGAATTTACGATTGATTCAGAGTTAGACCTTGCATCTGATTTACAAAAGTGTATATTTCCTTCGAATGATCTTCCTTATCCTCATATTAAGTTTGTTGGCTATTATGATTATTTGATGAAAGTTGGTGGAGATTTTTATGATATAGTTCCATTACAAAATAACTCAGTGGGAATTTTAATTGCAGATGTATCGGGGCATGGAATTCCTGCTGCGCTCTTATCCACAATGTATAAAATTAGTTTTATGAATGCTTCTCGTCGGACTAGCTCTCCTGTGAAAATTTTTCAAGAAGTAAATAAAAGTATTTCTAGCATCATGACTACACATGATTATTTAACCGCACTTATCATAGTTATTGAGCCTGGCGGCAAATTTCGATTTAGCTCTGCCGCACATAGACCTGCATTCATGTATAGAAAAAAATCTAAAAAAATAGAAGTGCTTTCTACTAAAGGACTATTTATCGGAATGCTAAGTTATGCAGGGGATACTTTCGAAGAGAAAGAAGGTCACATTGATGCAGGGGATAGAATTTTACTATTTACAGATGGAATTATAGATGCATTCAATGAAAAGGAAGAACGATGGAGCTCCGATGAGTTACAAGAAGTCTTTGCTCGTTCTAATCATTTGCCGCTTGAAGAAGCTTTAGAGTTTATAAAGTCTGAATGGGTAAAGTTTCGAGGAAACAAGAAAATTAACGACGATTCCACTTTGCTCTTAGTTGAATATACAAATGGGGCTAAATGATATTTACCAAAAAATTTTAGTTAGTTCAGAGAAATATTCTTTCGTTTCAGAAACATCATTATGCCCTGCATTCGCAATCAAGAAAAATTTATGATCTCGTTGAATTTTTGATTCTAGTTTCCTTGCGTACTCTAATGGAATTACCAAATCCTCCGTTCCATGAAAAATAAAAATTGGACATCGAACATCGCCAATCAAATTTTCTGAATCTAATTTGTATTTCATTAGAAATCTTGGAATATAAGGATAATGATACTTAGCTACATCTATGAAATTATTATAAGGAGTTTCTAAGATTAATCTTTTGGGATTTTTTTCTTTCGCTAGAAATATAGCAAGCCCTGATCCAAGAGATCTACCATAAAGTGTAATTTGAGACTCTGGGTAATGGGTTTTAGCATATTCATAAGCATACAAGGAATCGTTTAATAAATCTTCCTCGGAACGAATTTTTCCAGTGCTTTTTCCATATCCACGGTAATCTAGAATGATTAAATCATGCTTGCGTGAAAGAAAATCTTCTGCGATCCCGCCCCATCCAGCGAGGTTGCCTCCGTTCCCATGAAAGTATAGAACAACTCCTTTAGAGTCTTTTACTTTGAAATGAAGTGCATTAATTGTAACGCCTTCCTCTACTTCCCAATTTAATTCTTCAAATGTAAATGGAAATGAGTAAATGTAATTAGGCGCTAAAGGGTAAGGTCTAAAAATTAACGCTTCTTGCTGGTAATATAAAATAGAAAGAACAAGTAAAAAAATAGCTGGAAGGATAACCATGCTTATCTTCATGAGAAATTAAAGTAGATGATTGCGCTTACTAATAAATTGAGTATTGAATGGAATTTCGATTCTAGCAAATGTGAGACCATTTTTTGTTCCGATTCTAAATAGGGATGGATCTAGGTTTTCTGCTTTTAGGAGAATCAGACTGAGGACAAGTCCAAGTCCTTCCCCTTCTGTAGAATCAGAATTATCCATATAGTAACTCATCAAGTCATCGTATTTTTCGCCGAGGGCAAGTTTTTCTCTGATTCGAGTTTCTTCGGCTGGAAGAAGCTCAGTGTTGTTTAAGACTTCAATCTCTAACCCATTATCATCGTAAGCAAACTTAACACGAACAAAAATATTCTTAGCACGATTACGCTCACCCGATTGACGTAAGTTAGATTTATTGATATCTTTTTTGAATAGGAGAATTCCTTTTACGTAATCCTCTGGATTATCAATATTAAGTGAGTTTTCTAGGAAGAAAAGTTTTTTAGCGTTTGCTTTGAGACCATTCAATACTGATTCAAATAGAACATTATAGACAGTGTTGACTAATGTTGGCTTACCGTAAGATTCAAGAATAGTGCTAAGCCCATATTTTATTATTTCCTCAATCTCCGGTGAAAACGAATAAACGATAATGACAAGCCCTTTCTTATTGCGGACTTGTTCACTTATACTAATTTTTTCTTTTGCTTCATCAAATTTTTCATCTTCGTAGATGAAGTAAAAGTCTTTTTCGTTCAATTGTTCCATTGATTTTTCTTTTAAGTTCTATTTAAGATTCAGACAGGCTTGCACAGCTTCCTCTTCAGTCGGAAAAAGCTTGGCAGTAGTATTTTTTACGGAGACTTTGATAATATTTTCAACAGCGCTAACGCAAGAACATATATGTATAATCCCGCCATACTTGTAGAGACTTACCAAGGAACGAAGTATAATTCCGACTCCTGAGGAGTCTATAAAAGGAACAGAGGCAAGATTAAAAACGACTCTGTATTTTTTTTCTTGAATGAGCTTGCCGATTGCTTCACTGATAGGCTCAATATCATACATTGTGATTTCACCCTGAATATCAATTACTGGTATAGATTGATTTTCCCTGATTGTTACATTCATCTTAAGACCCTTTTGTAAAATTTCAAACTTAGATTAATTTTAATATGTTTTGAGTAACAAAAGCAAATTAAATGGATTCAGTAAATCAAAAAAATTATTCTTATACGCAGTTATGTAAAAAAAGACAATGGGAGGAATGAAAACGCAAAAGCAAAAATTCAATCAAAGATATTGAGAAATTCTTTTTTATGTAATGATTCTAGGAAGTAAGGGCATTTTGGCTGATTTTGTGTGCCGCAGACGGAAATGCAAACTAAACATTGTGCTAATAAAATACCTACTCTTGAAATGATAGTCGCAATAAAGACAAATAAGCTTTTAACTCACCAAACTTGTATATTACTTCTTCCATCTGATCTTAGAATAAGAATTTCCTTCGAGTTTAACCTATTTCATTAAGAATCAATAAAATACTTGCTTGGATAGAATAAAAATTTAACAAAGAAGTGTTACCAAGAAAGCAGTAGATGAAGTTTTGAAGACAATGTTTTTAATTAAGGAGAAACTATGAGGTCATGGTTTATTTTTTTAGCAATGGGATTTGTTGTTTTGCAAACAATCGAATCACAGGTGGCACCAAAATTAAAAGTAAAACAGATTCACTTACAATATAAAAGTCCAAATAAATCTATCGAAATAAAGGATACCTCCCTTGTAATTACAGAAAAGAAAGATGTCTTTGAAAATCCAGTCAGCAGTATCCCATCGAGTTCAACCTTCGAGGATAAAAATTACACTCTCACAAAAAAAGAAGTCTATGATTTGATTAAATATATCCAAGATAACAAGTTCTTTGATTTAAATGCTTCCTACGGCGCTTCCGAGGGTGAGCGAAGTTATCCTTCGACGATTCTAGTTAAAATGCATGGGAATGAAAAAGAAGTGGTATATCGCAGTAATCCGTTATTTGAATCCTCGCCTGAGGCTTTTCGAAAAGTAGAGGGGTATATTTTGAAATTGAGAAAGTAAGATAACCCAGTGTATACACTTTCTATAAGAAGACGTTTACTATTGTGCGATTCAAATGGGGCATCAAACTCGGTTACAATACAATCTAAACTTCTGAGCCTAGCCCCACTTACACCGAGTTTAATGCTGTCGCTCGCCAAAATGCAATCTGCAATGATTACATGGAGGTGGTATGCCATCGGTAAACATGGTGTAGCCCTCCTAACACCGAAATTGAATCTGGTGAGTAAAGTTTGCAAGGGAGATTTTCATAGACTCGACCGAGCGGCGAATCTTTATTTCGAAAGAGATGGGTTCTCGAATGATTGTAGTAATGAATATATTCTTTAAGAAGACGATCCAAATGATCTTCATCGAAGATGATCACATGATCGAGTAACTCTCTTCGAACAGTCCCGTTAAATCTTTCGATGATTCCATTCTGCCAGGGCGAATGAAACGCTGTTCTCTTAGGACAAATACCGAATTGCCGCAAGAAGGAACGAAAGTCTTTCGAGAAATTCGAATCGTTATCCATGATGAGGTATTTTGGAAGAACTTCTACAAAGCCGAAAGCATTTCTAATCTGTTGTTTCATCCAAGTTGGATTTGGGTTGTATGTTGATTTAAAGTAGATGATTTCTCTTGTTTTGTGTGATATGATAAAAAGCGTATACAAAGTCTTGAAATTCCAAGTATACGAAACACAAAAGTCCATAGCGATGATTTTATCAGCATGGTTAGAAAGAAAAGTTTTCCAGGATTGTCTAGCTTTGTAATTTGGGAAAAGTATTTTCAAATAACGGGAAACGGTTCTTTCGGAAACTTTAAAACCGAGATGAAGAAGTTCGGCATGAATTTTCGGAGAGCCCCAAGAAGCATTCTCGGTTTTAATTTTGATAATAAGTTCTTTGATTTCTCGGATAATCGACTTTCTCCCCGCTATCTTACGAAATAGACTCTTTGAAATAAACGACCAATAGACTTTGAAAAGATTACGATGCCAGCCTATTACGGTTTCGGGTTGAACGATGAAGAGATAGTCCTTCCAATTTAATAGAAATCGTTTTAAGAAAATCCAGAATAGAATAAAAGTAAAACCTGGTTTGATTTTCTTTCTGTGTCGGGAACGAAGGATTCTGAGTTGTTGTTTAAGAGCGATATTAGCAAGTAAAGATTGATTCGAAGAGTGAAGTATTATTTTAAGAAATAAGAATTGAAAGAGAACAAATAAAACAAACGACATGAAAGGGAGGGATATGTAGAAGAAATAAGAATTGATGTAAATAATAAAAATGAAATAAAAAATTAGAGTAAAAGCAATAAAATAGCAAAAAAGCTAGACAGAAAATAAAAAACCTTAACAATACCCGACCGAGCAAAG
>JANYCR010000080.1 GCA_025360185.1 Leptospiraceae bacterium
ATACCAGCTTTAACAAAAGCAATTCCACCTAACGCATTTCGCGTAGCTGATAGCCAGGTTGCAAGTCGCTGGGGAAACATTACCGAATTTAAAGGCTTCGATTTAATTACACCAAACGAGAGAGAAGCCAGGTTTGCGATGGCAGACCAAGATTCAACTGTAGGACGTTTGGCTAGCCTCTTAAAAGAATCCTGTCATTATCGCAATTTGATTTTAAAGTTAGGCGATAGAGGTATTTTTTGTACGAGCGATGATCCTTCCGCAAAAGATTCCTATTTTTCTGTAGATTCATTCGCGAATAATGTTGTCGATGCAGTTGGTGCGGGTGACGCGCTGTTAGCCTATTCTACATTGGCTATGATGGCGACTGGTTCAATTGTGCAAGCGAGTATTTTAGGATCGATGGCGGCAGCCTGCGAGTGTGAAGTAGATGGAAATATCCCGATCAAATTAGAAAACGTATTAGCCAAGATTGACGCAGTAGAGAAATTAGCCGGCTATAACACACAAAGTTAAATTTATGAAAGTAATAGTTGTAGGTTTAGGAGTTCAGGGATATAAGCGTCGTAGGTTCGCAGGCAAAGACTGCATAGCTACAGTTGATCCAATTAACAAAGAAGCGGATTACAAGGATTTGCGCGACGTTCCACTTGCTAGTTATGATGCAGTGCTTGCCTGTATTCCTGATGAGCCTAAGTTTGATTTGCTCAGTTATTGTCTTGAAAATAAAAAACATGTTCTAGTTGAAAAACCTTTATGGGCTACCCATGATCAACAGATTTTAGAATTAGAAAAATTGGCTCTCAAAAATAATGTAGTATGCTATACAGCGTATAACCACCGCTTCGAGCCTCACTTTGTGAAGATGAAAGACTTGATTCATTCAGGTGAGTTAGGAAAAATTTATTCTTGTAGAATGTTTTATGGAAATGGTACTGCTCGATTAGTTAGAGATAGCAATTGGCGAGATCAGGGTGCAGGGGTCTTACCAGATTTAGGTTCACACCTACTGGATACTTGTCGATTTTGGTTTGGAAATAGTCTCGACTCATTTAGTCTTTCTTCCTTTCACCGATTTGAAAATTTAGCACCGGATCATGCAGTAATAGAATCCGAAGGCAGTCTACCACGCATTAGCCTCGAAATGACTCTTTGCATGTGGCGAAATCATTTTACCTGCGATATACTTGCAGAAAAAGGAACAGCACATATCGAGTCTCTTTGTAAATGGGGACCGAGTACATTTACTCATCGTGTCCGTATCTTGCCATCTGGTAGACCACTAGAAAAGAGTGAAACCTTAATACAAGAAGATCCAACCTGGGAAGCAGAGTATATATACTTTAAGCACTTGATTAATACAGCGACTGTGACAGATTTATCTACTGATTATTGGTTACAGAAAAATTTGCGAACTATGGGAGAAAAAACAATTCAATGAGTAAACCTGTTATTGGTTTTGCGGGGCTAACGCATCTTGGTCTCAACTCTGGAGTAGCCTGCGCGGCTCGTGGATTTAAAGTAATTGGATTTCATGATTCTCCCGAGTTGATTGCAAAGTTGAATAGTGGTATACCGCATGTAACCGAGCCTCAACTTACGGAATCAATGGCTGAATACAAAGAAAGAATTACCTATACTTCGGATATAACGTCATTATCCGCTTGCGATATTGTCTACATAGCAGTCGATGTTCCAACAAATGATAAAGGAGTAAGCGATCTTTCTTCTGTGGAACAAATGATTGCACTTGCGAGTGGTTCAATGAATCAAAATTCTATTCTTGTAATTCTATGCCAGGTTCCGCCTGGATTTACGAGACAATTAAATTGGCATAAAGATCGACTTTTTTACCAGGTAGAGACATTGATCTTTGGTCGGGCTATGGATCGAGCTCTAAATCCGGAACGATATATCATTGGTTGCGACAACCCTAATAATCCGCTTCCGAAATTATTTACTCAACTATTAGAGACATACAATTGTCCGATTCTACCAATGAAATACGAAAGCGCCGAGTTGGCAAAAATTTCAATCAATATGTTTCTTGTTTCATCTGTTAGCACTTCTAATAGCATCGCTGAAATCTGCGAAAACATTGGAGCAAATTGGTTTGAAATTATTCCAGCACTACGTTTGGATAAGCGAATTGGAAACTTTGCCTACCTTACTCCTGGTCTTGGAATCTCGGGCGGAAATTTAGAACGAGATTTAACTACATTCTTAGAATTATCTGAAAAGCATCATACTGATGGTGGAGTGGTGGCTTCCTGGGTTAGTAATTCAAAGTATCGTAAAGGTTGGGCTTGGCAAAAACTAAATGAGTTAGTGCTTACGAAAAATTCTAGTCCGCGTATCGGCTTACTTGGATTAGCCTACAAAGAAAATACACATTCCATAAAAAATTCTCCAGCAATTGCACTTATAGAAAAAATTAGCGACAATCATATAGTTGCCTATGATCCCGCTGTAGAGGAAATTTCATTCGGAGGAAATTTCACTCGCGTTAAGTCAGCACTAGAAGTTCTAGATGGTGCAGATGTGCTACTTGTGATGACTCCCTGGGCTGAATTTAAAAATATAAAAACTTCTGATTTAGTCGCAAATATGAAAGGGAAGATTGTAATAGATCCTTATGGAATTCTTTCTGAGGCTGAGCTTCTTAGAAATGGATTTCGATATGCTACACTTGGAAAACCAATTAAAGAGCCTTTATCTTAAACTAATTTATCAAAATAATGTTAAGTCATATAAATTCACAACCAATAAAACCGACGAGAGTAGTTATTCTCGGAGCAGGGGGATTTGTTTCGGGAGCGGTAGAACGAAAGCTATTAATCTTAGGCATACCGGTATTAGCCTTAGCAAGAAAAGATTTAGATTTAACTAATGAATTAGCAGCGTCAAAATTAGTTTCTAGTTTAAAACCAGACGACACCTTGCTATTTGTTTCAGCAAAGGCACCTGTAAAATCGGAAGCGATGCTGATTGAAAACTTAATTATGGCAAAATCGGTTTGTGAGGCTATTGCAAAGTTACCTCCTAAGCACCTAATCTATATTAGCTCCGATGCTGTCTATTCCGATAGCGATAAACCTTTAACAGAAGATTCTGCAACAAGACCGGATTCTCTACATGGGATTATGCATGTAGCAAGAGAAGTTATGCTTGCGAATTGTTTTAAGGGATCTTTGTGTATTGTGAGACCCACTTTAATTCATGGTAATGGTGATCCGCATAATGGTTACGGACCGAACCGCTTTAAGCGATTATTGGAAAATGGCGAAGATATTTCTTTATTTGGAAATGGAGAAGAACGTCGAGATCATGTATGGATAGAAGATGTGGCAGAGATTATTACCCTGTGTACATTGAACCAAAGTGCAGGAATTTTAAACATTGCTACTGGTGAAGTGGTTTCTTTTCGTGAAATTGCGGAGAGATTAGTAATGATTTCAGGAAATAAAAATAAAATTATATCAAATCCAAGAGTAGGAAAAATGCCGCATAACGGATACAGGGCATTTGACGCCAGTGCTACCCGAATAGCATTCCCGGCATTCGAGTATCATTCTTTGTTTAAAGTATTCGAGGATAATGCAAAGTAACCAATCAGGGGAGGAAGTTATTTGCGCTGTTGTAATGCTGAATGCAAATAACGACGCTTTGCTTCAACTGCGGGATGAGAAAGAAGGACTATCTGCTTCCGGTCTTTGGGTTTTTCCAGGTGGGCACACCGAGCTAAACGAAGATTTATACCTGTGTGCCAAAAGAGAATTTCTAGAAGAAACAGATTATGAATGTGATAATTTGCGCTGGTTGTTATCTATCAGAGATGCATTTATTTCAAAGAAATCTACACTCCTTCATATATTCTGGGATAAATTCAATCCGAATAAAACTTATAAATGCTTAGAAGGGCAAGCGTTAGAGTTTATAGAAAGAAGGAAAGCAAAAGAATTGCAAGTACCTGATTATTTAATTTCCATTTGGGATTTGGTAATACTTGCAGCAAAATCTAATAATTATTAATTTGATA
>JANYCR010000093.1 GCA_025360185.1 Leptospiraceae bacterium
GTTCTGACTCAACCAACAAATCAAAATTGTGCAATTGCTAATCCAACGGGAACAATTTCCGGAGCAAGTGTGACTGATGCTGACATTAATTGTTCAGTAGGAGTTTTAAGTAGTGGGACTATACTGAATCCACTTACTTTAACTGGCGGCGTTACAACTTTGAATGGTTCCCCTTGTGCGGATAATACATCTGGCTGTTCGAATGTTAGTGGTTACGTTGATTCTGCCACTGCTAGCTCTGTAAGATACAATGCAGCAGAAGGCTTAACAACTGATGGAACAAATTTATACGTAGCAGACATGAGCAATAATAGAATTCGTAAAGTAGTGATTGCTACAGGTGCTACTACTACTTTAGCGGGTAATGGAACGAATGCGAAGGTCGATGGAACCGGAACAGCGGCTTCGCTAAGTCAACCACTTTATATTACTACAGATGGAACTTATATTTATCTATCGGATACTAATAATAATTCAATTCGAAAAATTCACCTAAATACTACTGTAGTAAAAACAATTGCAACGGATAATTCTAAGTTGCGAGATCCGAGAGGACTTGCTGTATACAATAATATTTTGTATGTAGTGGATAATACGAATAATTCGATTGTTCAGATTGATCTATCTACAAATGTAGTGACTACAGTAATGGCATCAGGACTTAGTTCTCCCAGAAATATGACTTTAATTGGAACCGACTTATACATTGCAGATACAGGGACAGATAAGATTCGCAAAGTAACAATTGGAATATGGACACTTTCTACTTTTGTAGGAAATGCTTCTGGTTATACTGATAATACTGGAACTTCTGCATTGTTCGCAAATCCAATAGGTATTACGACAGACGGAACGAGTCTTTATGTAATTGATACTAGTAATAATAATATTCGAAAAATTACTGTTCCGGGAGCCGTTGTTACCACATTGGCAGGTCAGACTATTGGCACGGCTAGTAATTCGGGCTATGTAAATTCTAGTATATTTTCCACTGCAAGATTTAATAGTCCAAAAGGTATAACGTCTGACGGTTTGAATTTATACATTTTTGATACAAATAATAACGCGATTCGTAAGATTCAATAGGCAAATTACTATATGCCGGAAGTCACAGAACTTGATTTAACACAGGTAACGAGCTATAACGAATGGCTTGAAATTGCTAAAAAGATTGATGAAGAGGAAGGCTTCATCTCTTGGCGGAAGCAAGATGACTCTGACATTTTTCATTCTCAATTACTCCGCGAACATATAAATACAATGCAAGATCTACGTTCTAGTGGGGATGGAATGCGGCTAATTGATGTTGTGCAGGAGAGTCTTTCTAGGCACTCATGGGAATTAAACACACCCCAACTTTATACACAAGCTTATTCAGGAACAAAGTTTATTATAGCAGAATATTTTCGAGAGATTGAAGATTCTATTAACTTTATTTGCGATAATACTTTTAACGGTATAACAGATGCCAATAAATTAAAAATTTTCCAAGAAGGAAATCGAATTCATGGGAATACAGCTCTTATGCTCAGTGGCGGTGCTTCTTTCGGAATATACCATTTAGGTGTAGTGAAGGCTTTAGCAGAGCAAGGCTTACTCCCTAAAATTATTTCTGGCTCAAGTATGGGAGCAATTGTAGCTGCCGCCGCTTGCTGTAAAACAGACCAAGAACTAAAAACTTTCTTTGCTAATCCAAAGGAAATTCACCGTGTTGCGATAAAAGTAAATGAAACAGGAGAAATATTTAGTGAAGGATCTATAATGGATTCCAAGCAGCTAATGGAGCATATCCACGAAAATATTGGAAATTATACATTTAAAGAAGCATTTGAAAAAACAGGAAGAGTATTAAATATTTCTGTATCCGCAACCCGTAAACGTCAGAGACCGAGAGTATTAAATCATTTAACCACACCAAATTTATTAATCGAGCACAGTGTACTTGCTTCATGCGCTATACCTGGAATATTTCCTCCTGTGATGCTACTCGCAAAAAATAAAAATGGAGATACGATTCCTTATATGGAATCCGAAAAGTGGATTGATGGTTCAGTCCACTTAGATGTACCGATGCAAAGAATTATAAGATTGCATAACGTTAGCCGCTCGATAGTATCGCAGGCAAACCCACATGTGATTCCATTTGTAAATGAAGAAAAAAAACAGGGCTTACTGCCATTTGTCGAAGATTTAATTTCCTCTACTCTACAAACTCAACTTCTCAAGTTTATGGATATAGGAGTAGGTCTCTCTGAAAAAATGCCCTGGCTTTCTATTGTTGATAAAGCAAGGTCTATGATCGACCAAGAATATAAAGGAGACATTAACATCTATTACCCGATGACACTTGGCTCAGTCACAAAAATTGTTTCTAATCCAAATCAAGAAGAGTTCGAAGAATATATCCGTAAAGGGGAACTCGCTACCTGGCCTAAAGTTGCCTTTATCCGCGACCAGATGCATCTAAATAAAATACTGGAAGGTTGCGCGGATAGACTTCTTGCGAAGAGGAAATAATTCATCCTAAATTTTTCGAAAAGAAATCTTTTTCACGTCCGCTTTTTTATATTCGGTTGCTTTTCCCTTTGCATTCGTAACAAGCACAGAATTACGATTAATCACTGCTTTTACATTCTCTAGTATGTCTCCACTTCGTAAGGTTACTATATCTTTATAAATACCTTTGAATGTAGTTTGGGTCTTTACATCTTTTGGAATTTCTTCTATTATAATCCAGTTATACAAAACCTGCATAGTTTCTTCGTGATTGCCCATGACTGCTAAATCAAGTGGTGTTCTTTCGTAAGCTGTGGTCGAAGATTTTAATTCTTTGTTTGCACCTTTGGTTAATAGATATTGAACCATTTCTGATCGACCTTCTTTGGCTGCAAAATGTAGAGGAGTATATTCGCGCACATCAAGCACATGAACAGAGGCGCCATTTTCGATAAGAAGTTTTGCAATTTCCAAATGACCCTTCTCGGCTGCATAATGAAGTGGATAGATACCCCAGCTGTCTGGTTCATTTACGCTGACCCCATTTGCAATGAATTTTTGGGTAGTTACGAGATCACCTTTTTTTGAAGCGTTATAAATCCCAACCGTTATACAGCTTATATTTAAAATAAGAATAAGGCTAAATATAAAATAGCTGGATATTTTTTTAAAATGTTTTTTTCTCAATTGTGTTAGTCCTAATTTTTCTATTTCATTTACTAATTTCATTAAAACTCTTCATCTTGTTTTTGCAAACTCTATTTCTAAAATAAATATATGCAGTTATCTAAACTCAAGTATCCGCTCATTTAACTCCACCCCATAGAAATAAAGAAGAACCTTGTAAGGATCTTTGCCGCAAATATGGTATTAGCCTAAATACGTTTTATCGGTGGCGGTCTAAATATGGCGGCATGGAATTAAGCGATATTAAGAAACTTAAATCTCTAGAAGACGAGAATAGTAAGATAAAGAAATTATTGGCGGAAACAATGCTTGAGAACCATGTGATTAAAGCAGTGCTTGAAAAAAAGGGGTAAGCCGGACTCAGAAGAAAGAAGCCATAGAGATTTTCAAATTACATTTAAGTGAGAGAAAATCTTGTAAGCTACATCAATTTGATAGATCTGTGTTCCGGCGCAAGAAGTATAAGAATGAGGAAAGTATTCAAACTGAAATCAAGGATATCACCTATCGTCGGCGAAGATGGGGTTACCGGCAAATATGTAGAGAAATGAGAAAACGTATAGTCATCAATCCAAAGAAAGTATATAGAATATATACCGAATTAGGTTTAAAATACAGGGTAGAACCAAGTAAGAAAAGACTTTCAATGCCAATTGTTCCTTTACAAATTCCTTCAAGTTCAGGAAAAGTTTGGTCGATGGCTTTTGTGCAAGATAGTTTTTATTCTGGAAAAAGATTTAGAATATTGAGTATCATTGATGTATTTTCAAGAGAATGTGTTGCCAGCGAAGCTAAATTATCAATTACAGCAGAGCGGGTAATAATGATTTTAGATAAGTTGAAGGCAAATAGAAATGTGCCGGAACAGATAGTTTCTGAAATGGGCAGCAGAAAATAAGGTTGAGATTCGATTCATTAATAAAGGACGTCCAATGGAAAATGGATGCGTTGAAAGTTTCAATGGTAAATTTAGAAACGAGTGCTTAAATGAAAATTGGTTTAAAAATTTAAAAGAGGCGAAACAGATTATCACAGAGTGGAAAGAACATTACAATACTTCGAGACCACATAGTTCTCTAGGAGGATTGTCTCCACTCGAATATTTGAAAAAGATTGTTTGAATTTGGACTTACCCCCTTTTTTAGTAACGACCCAAAAGGG
>JANYCR010000119.1 GCA_025360185.1 Leptospiraceae bacterium
AAGGGCTATTACCCGGCAGAAGAAAAGAAAAAAGATATTGAAGTATTGGGAACGATTCCTATTGATTCTCTTTTTTCTCCAATTCAGAAAGTTTTATTTGAAATTTCTGAGACTCGCGTAGCTCAGAGATCAGATTATGAAAAGCTAACCCTTGAAATTTGGACAGATGGTTCTATTTCTCCAGAAGATGCTTTAGCACAAGCTGCTAAGATTCTCAAAGAGCATTTAACTATTTTCATTAACTTCGAAGAAGAAGTTGAAGAAGAAGTAGATGAATTAGATGAAGCTGACCAAAAATTAAAAGTAGCGTTATCAAAACATGTGGAAGAATTAGAACTGTCGGTTCGTTCTCTAAATATTCTAAGAAGTTTAGAGATTGATTTCGTAGGTGATCTAGTGAAAAGAAATGAAGATGAAATGACTAAATCAAGACACTACAGTGATGAGTGTTTAAACGAGTTAAAAGCAAAATTGGCAACTCTTGGTTTATCATTCGGTATGAGGGATTTTTAAATGAACAAAGGAAATAAAGTAAAACAGTTAAATAGGAATCATGAACATAGAAGTGCTATGTTAAACAACATGGTGACAAGTCTATTTAAGTATGAAAGAATTGAATCAACTGTCGCAAAAATTAAAGTAGTAAGATCTTTTGCTGAGAAACTAATTTCTAAAGCAAAGAAAAATATTGGAGATGTTGCACCAGCAGCAGCTTTACACAATAAACGCGAAGTGATGAAAAAAATCAAGGACCGTGATGTTGTTGTAAAACTTTTCGAAGACATTGCTCCAAGATTTACAAGTAGAGCTGGTGGGTATACAAGGATTGTCCGCTTAGTGAATCGACCTTCTGATAATTCTGAAATGGGAATTCTCGAACTAGTTGAGAGAAAATCAAGAGAAGAATTGAAAGAGGCTAAGATGGCTAAAAGCGAAGCATTGGCAGCTAAGAAGTTAGCTTCTAAAGCAGCAAGAAAAGCAGCTCCTAAAACTGTCAAAGAAGCAAAAGTAGCAACTCCTGCGAAAGCAAAAGCTAAAAAGAAATAAAGTTTAGATTTTAATCTTTACTTTCTTAAAGAGCCCGGCAAAGTAGTCGGGCTTTTTTATTTTCAGATATAGTTAACGTGAATTTGACAAACTCATTGTCACCCCCGAAATTCCACCCTTTCGCGTCGCTCACTCGACCGCCAAGCGATATCAGGGGTCTCAAGAAGTTGAGATTCCCGACATCGCTTGGCGGTTGTGGCGATAGCGGGTGGAATTTCGGGAATGACAGCTTTAATTTATTACATGAACTCACGTTACTTAGGAAGGAATCCTTGATGAAAAAACTAAAAAAGAAAAAGCCGCTTTCTAATCTAGCAGCTAAGTATAATAACTTCATCAGGAATAAAATTCCAACTAGAATTCATATGAGCATTATCCTCGTTACAGTTTCTTTTACGGGAACGCTTACATCAAAGTTACTGTTCGAGTTTGGAATACATACACTTTCTATTCGTTACTTCTTAACAGCTATCTCTTGTTATGTGTTCTTCCTAATTTATATAAAGCTTTGGCTTATATATATCAATCCGGGAAAAAATTCTTCTCGGTCTGCGGATAATATAGATTTGTCTGGAATTGATATAGATGGCAGCTTTCCTACGGGAGGAAGTTCTGCGACAGAGGTAATTGGGCAAGGTGGAAACTTTGGTGGAGCGGTAGCTTCAAGCTCTTTTGTGGGTAATATTGGTATGCCAATTCAACCAATGTCTGTATCATCTGAAACGGACTCTAGCTTCTCCGATTTAGGTAGCGCACTCGATATTGATGGAGATGCTGCCGGTCCTATTCTGATTATCATTGCAGTTGGTGCTGTAGTCATTGCTATTTTTGGTGGCGGAATTTTTATTATTTATCAGGCTCCATCTATAATGTCGGATGTAGCCTTCGAAGCATTATTAGCGAGTGGGTTCTTGAAAAGCACACGGGATATTAGTGCCGGGAACTGGATTGGGAGTATTATAAAGCGAACCTATATACCCTTTGGAATAATAACATTAGTCGCAACTTTATCCGGTTGGATTATTGGGTATTTTTGTCCAATCGCTACAAGAATTCTAGATATTCAATTTTGCATTTAGTCTTGCAGTTTAAGCCAGTGAATTTTGAATCATTTTCAGAAGTAATGAGTAATCTTGGATTTTACTGGTTACTCATAAATACAACAATTGACTAATAATCATAGCTTTCGCATAATCGTGATAGCTAGTCTAAACTCTCTATTTTCCACTTAGATAAGCCATAGCGAGGAAAAAATATGAGAAAAACCCGGTTTGTAATAGCACTACTCCCGCCGTTTTTGGCTGCTACTATACAATTTTATTTTTGGGGATTCATTAGTCCTCTTATCTGGTTTCTTTTCTATCCAGCAGTTTTTTTTTAGCGCGTGGATAGGTGGACTTGTTACGGGGCTTGCTTCTACTTGTATTTCAATATTTTTTGCGTTTTACCTCTTCATTGATCCGAATTTTCAAACTTCTTTCGGTAACCCTAAGATTTTTATTACAACAGGGACTTTTTTACTAATGGGGATACTTTTTAGTATACTACTGGGGAGACTTAAAAATTTAAATGGTCAGCTCTCATCAGATTTGCGGCAAAAAGAGATTAGCCAGTTAAAAGAAAAAAAATCCATAGAAGCTAAATTTCATTCTTTAATTGATAATAGCCTGGACATTATCAATCTATACGATGAAAATTTTAATCTCGTTTATCTCAGTCCATCCTATGAACGGATAACAGGATTTACCGCTAAGGAAAGATTGGAAGGAATCGGCTTGCAATTCGTTCATACGGATGATTTGGAGAAATCTAAAAAAATTATGCAGGAAGTTTTAGTAAAGCCAGACGTTTCTATTGGATTTGAAAATCGTCTTCTTCATAAAAACGGAAATTATCTTTGGGTAGAAGGAACTATCACAAATTTATTAAAAGATGAATCTATCCATGCGATCGTTTCAAATTTTCGTGATATTACGAAACGAAAGAAGACTGAGGAAATTATTACTCGCCTTGCTCTTATCGTTGAATTTTCAAATGATGCTATCATTGGAAAAGATTTGAATGGGTTTATTACTAGTTGGAACCTGTCTGCTGAAAAGTTATTTCAGTATTCGAAAGAGGAAGTAATTGGAAAATCCATAAAGATATTAATCCCGGAAGACCGCTATCAAGAAGAGTATTTTATTTTAAGTAAAATTAGGGCAGGTGAGAATATTCCTCATTATGAAACGGTTCGAATTAAAAAAGATAATAGCCCGGTAGAAATTTCACTTGCAGTCTCTCCAATTAAAGATTCCTCAGGAAAAATTATTGGAGCTTCTAAATTTGTTAGAGATATAACTGAACTTAAAAAAATAGAAAAGGCTTTGATTGAGAGCGAAGAAAGATATAGGCTCATAATGGAAAGTGTCACTGATTATATAGTCGTTTTAAATAAAGGAGAATGTCTTTTTTTCCGTTAGGGTTTGAAAAAGCGGAACACGGATACTAATGTTATGCCGCC
>JANYCR010000128.1 GCA_025360185.1 Leptospiraceae bacterium
AAATTCTTTTCGCGACAGATAATACAGAGAAACCTCACCTGATGCGACTGCATTCGCAGACCTGCAATCAGAATCTAGAAATGCAATGTCTCCAAAAAAATCTCCCTGTGAAAAAATGGTAATGAGCAAACTCTGTTCTGCCGCAAATGGAATTATGATTTTTACATCACCTCTTCTGATAAAATAAATTTGATCGCCGATGTCCCCTTTACGAAAAATACATTCTCCACTTGGTATTATTTTTTGATGGAAATGTTTAGTCAATTTAGTCATTAATTTAGGGCTGACTCCATCAAAAAATTCAAACTCATTCAATTTCATTTCAATAGGAGAAACAAGTGATTCTTGAAATTCTTCCGTTAAAATTTCATCTTCCACAAATTCTAAAGCAGTTTCCATATCATTAAAAAAACGAAGCGTATTACTCTCTGAAAATCCTAGGTTAAGCAAGTATTCTCTTACATTCTGCCTGGATGGTAAATCCCGTGGAATAGAACTAAGTAGGAGAGAACCTTTGTTTGCCTCAATCCGGGAATGAATTTGTGCAAGCATATGCGCCGCTGTAAAATCTATAGACAGAACTTTTCTCATATCCAAAATAATATATTTTGTAGTTGTAAGATAAGATTCTAGAACAGTAAAGAGCTGATCTGTCGTTCCAAAAAATAATTGTCCTTGCAATTCAAGGACTAATGTTGACTTGCCCCTTTTTTCTAAAACATCAATTTCAGAGGGAAGTCTTCTCTTCTTGGAAAATTTTTGATCTCCAAAAAACTTTCTATGAACTACGTTCGATCTCACCTGTTCTCTTATATAAAGTAAGATTGCCATTCCAATGCCAGTTCCAGCCGCAGTTACTAAGTCATAAGTTAGAGCAGAAATAATCACGACTACAATCACTCCAAAGTCGATGATGGTAGCACGGTTTCGAAGTAATCTAAAACTATTCAAATCCAACATTCTGAATCCAAGAACGATGAGAACTCCTGCAAGCGCTGCAATCGGAATCCAAGCAAGAATTTGCGGAAGAAAAAACAAAATGAATGTGGCAAAAATTCCGACTAGCGCACCGGATAACTTTGTTCTACCTCCACTATTGAGGTTAACAAGCGTTGGTCCCATAGTGCCTGATCCTGGAATTCCGCCAGCAAGAGAGGATACAATATTTGCAATCCCCTGTCCCATTAATTCACGATTTGAATCATGCCTTGTCTGCATAAGAGTATCATGCACAATACAAGTTTTTAAAGTATCAATAGAAAGTACAAAAGCAAGTGTAAGAACAGGAACGATTAGATTTAGAACAAGATCTATATCAAAGCCCCAAATAAGCTTCCATGTTTTTGAAATACTATGAGCAAATTCCGCGGGGGAAACGGAGATTTGCCCGATTACGAAAGGATTGTTTTTAAGAGAAAATAATCCCTCTTGAAAAGATCCCAGTGCAAAAAAAGTAATCGCTCCTATACAAAGTGCGAATATGGCAGGAGGAATTTTCTTTGAAATACGAATAACGAGAATCATCGCAAGAATAGTAGACCCGCCGATTAAAAGGTGAGTATAATTCTGAGAGGATAATGTTGATATGCCGGGGAGAACTTGCTTTATCTTTGTGAACCCAAGAATTTTCGGAAGTTGTCCTATAATAATTAAAAGCCCAACACTTCCTAAGTAGCCTGTAACAACTGGATACGGAATATATTTTACTAACTTCCCCCCACCCGCCTTACCAGTGGCAAATTGTATTATGCCGGCAAATAGAGCAGTTAACGTCACAAAAATAGGAATGTATTCAAGAGAAACATTTTTTCGATGGACTAGCTCCATTACAAAAGCGGATAACACTGCACCTGCCGGAGCACTGGGAGCTGAAATCATCCCGGGAGTCTTACCGAAAACAGACGCGAATATACTAAGAACAATCGTCCCAATAATTCCAACAACAGCAGCTTGCCTAGTATAGGATTCACCTAACCCTGAAAATATAATTAGACTGTATGCAATAGCTGATGGCAGAGCAACTAAAAGAGCCGAGAAACCGCCAATGAATTCATTAATTGTGAAGTAATTTACATTTTCTTCTTTCATTTAAACTATTATTTTGATCACAATAAAAATAATGACATTAACTCCATATAAAATCCAGTTTGCTTGAAAACTAGGAGAAAAAACTTTTTCATCTAGAACTGCATTTACCTTATTTGAAATTTTATGAATCATTTCTTCTTGGCTAATATCCATTTTCCCCTCTTCGTTAATTACACCTGAAACAATTCCCATAAAATCAAAACGAGAAAGAAAAAACTTTACAATTCCTTTAATTAGAAATGGCATCCCTTCTAATTTTTTGAGATAGACAGGCAAATACTCATTTACCGTCCTCACTACTCCAGACGAATTCAGTTTATCCAATAACTCCATTTTAGAATTCATTCGCTCAAAGAATTTTTGCAAAAGATATTCTACGAATTGCGTTTTTCTTTCTCCAAGTAAAGCAGTAATCGCACTTGTAACCGCATATTTTTTAGCGAATAAAAAATGAAGGATAGGAAATACAAAAAAGAAAGTTAAAAATAAAAGACTTGCCTGCCAATTCATAACCAGCATAAGAATTGCAGCAGCACCTCCACCGTGTCCACCTCTAGCACCTGACGCATAAAAAAGAGTCTTTAACTCAGGTGTAAGAAGAGCAAGCAGTATCCAATTCGTAAAAACTCCAAATCCAGTCAGAAGTAAGATAGTAATTAATGCCTTAAATCCCTGCTTCGCAAATGCTTTCAGTAAATTTGTATCTATTCCCATATTTCTTTTTTAGCAAACAACCCAAATGTAGCAAGAGAAAAAAATTACCAACTACCACCCGCCCCACCACCACCCGAGCGTCCTCCTCCAAAGGAAGAACTGGAACTAGAAGATCCGCCACTATAAGAAGAAGAGGATGAGGAACTAGAAGATTTGCTGCAATCCCGCGCCGGAATCGTATAAGTTGAACTGCTTGTATTACTACAATTCTTGCAGGCATAATGACGTATACCGGAGCCGGAGCTTGTGCAGGTAGGAGAAACAGTGACTGTATCGGATTCAACAAAATAAGTTTTATAATGACAGCTAGAACATTTAGAATAACTAGTGAATAACGATTCGTATGCGTAAATCTTAACATCTTTACTTTTTTCACAAAACCAAACATCATAGTCAATAGAACCAATTTTCTCTTCTACTTTCTGTCCATCCTTGAGGAAAAAATCATCCTTATCCTCATCGAGCCTGATCATATTAGTGTTGCACTTGGGACAAATCCTGGGCTCTACGCGCAACTGTCTTTTCTTTACTAAACTCCAAATAATAAAAATAATAAGAGGAATTGGAAATAGAATGGAAACGATTATGAATTCCCATGATTTAAAACTCAAATCAATTTGTTTATAATAATCATATGGATCTTTATATTTTTTTTGATTCAAAATTATATAATGTTGCGATAAAAAAAATAAACAAGAAATCGAAATGAAAAAATAGGAAGGCATTAGCAAAG
>JANYCR010000219.1 GCA_025360185.1 Leptospiraceae bacterium
CGGCAAATTGGTAATAGACTACCACTTCGGACTCGATGGAGTTGCTTTACTTCTATTTGTATTGACTTCTTTTTTATTCTTTCTTTCGAGTGTAGCTTCTTGGACATACATTCACAAACGACTCAAAGAATTTTACATTGCACTTTTATTTTTAGAAATCGGAGTGCTCGGAGTATTTGCTTCGGCTAACTTAGTATTATTCTATGTTTTCTGGGAATTGATGTTGATACCAATGGCTTTACTCATCGGTGTTTGGGGTGGGGAAAACAGGCTTTATGCGGCAATTAAGTTTTTCATCTACACGATGGCTGGCTCTGTTCTCATGCTTGCGGCAATCCTTATTATCTACTTCAAGACCGGCGATATTACAATTGAATCCCTTTCTACGAAATCGTTTGCCAATTTCTCTCCTGAGCTACAGGGATTTTTATTCTTCGCGTTTGCTTTGAGCTTTGCGATTAAAATTCCAGTATTTCCAGTTCACACCTGGTTGCCTGATGCACATACAGAAGCTCCTACTGCGGGCTCTGTGATACTTGCCGGTGTTCTCTTAAAAATGGGAACTTATGGATTTATTCGTTTTTGTATTCCTTTCTTTCCAATCGTATCTCTTGAGTATCAGGGGCTAATCATGACTTTCTGCGTGATTGGAATTGTATACGGTGCCCTAGTTGCCATGGTACAAAAAGACGGAAAAAAACTCATCGCATACTCTTCCGTATCCCATCTTGGATTTTGTTTACTCGGGCTAATGACATTTACAGAAGAAGGCGTACTCGGTGGAATGATCCAAATGATTAACCACGGGGTGTCTACAGGAATGCTCTTCTTAATGATCGGGATGATTTACGAAAGAACCCATACCCGTATGATAGCGGATTACGGTGGTATTGCGAAGATCGTTCCAATGTTTGCAATCTTTTTTATGATAGCGATGTTATCTTCAGTAGGACTTCCCGGCATGAACGGGTTTGTGGGCGAGTTCTTAGTATTACTCGGAACACTCAAAGTAAATGTTATTCTTGGCATTATTGCGGGAACGGGTGTCGTTTGGGCGGCATGTTACTTGTTGTGGTTTACAAAGCGTTTCCTCTTCGGGGAAATTACAAACAAGGAAAACGAATTATTATCTGACTTAAACGCTAGAGAAATTTTTGTGCTAATTCCAATGGTCATCTTGATTTTCTGGTTTGGAGTTTATCCACAGACATTCATGAAATACTTGGAACCTAGTGCGAGAGTTTATTTGAACTCTGCCTCCGTGCAGGCAATTGGCGAAAGAACAAATCCAGAGCAAGGTAAAAAACTTGTATTAACAGAAGATTATAATTCTCTGGGTAAGACTCCTAAATCTTTTGAGGAGAGACTTGCTGGGTATACTAGCCATTATGCGCTTATGTATGTAAACCCTAAATTGGGACCAGCTCCAGCGAACGTAAATCCAGAACACCCTGAGCCTACGCCAGAACCAAAAGCACCAGTAACAGAGGAGAAGAAGTAATGGTATTTACTCCTAATGCAACCGATCTACTTTCTATTTTACCTGCACTAATACTTTGTAGTGTTGGATTGTTTTTTTTACTGATTCAGTTTGTGTATCATTCAAATGACCATAGAGTGATTCGTTACCTAACAGGGATTAGCCTGCTTGTAGCTTTGTATTTTGTAACTTATAATTATAATACAAAACCAGGCAAAGGACTTTTCTTCAATAACCAAATTGAGATTAGCGATATTACCATGTGGCTAAATGTAATCTATATGGTGACTGCATTTTTAACTGTGATTGCGTCGCCCCGTATATTAAATCAACATGGAATTACTTTTCCAGAATTTTACCCTTTAATGTTATTTGCTGTTTCGGGAATGTTCTTTATGACGACTGGCTCTGACCTAATCGTCATCTTTGTGGGGTTAGAGTTACTCTCTATTAGCCTTTACGTGTTAATTGGAATGGCTCATAACGAGATGGGAAGCTTAGAGGCTACTCTAAAGTATTTTCTACTTGGAGCTTTTTCCTCCGGGTTTATGCTTATGGGTATTGCGTTTCTGTTTGGCGGAAGCGGCTCTACTCAATTAGGCGTTGCACTTAGACCTCTTACACAGGGCGGCGAGCTTGCAATGTTTACAAAGATCGGACTCGGATTATTTTTAGTTGGAGTATGCTTTAAAGTTGCTCTCGCTCCTTTTCATTCTTGGACTCCTGATGTTTACGAAGGAGCGCTTACTACTATTACTGGATTCATGGCATCCGGTCCCAAGGCTGCGGCAATGGGGTTAATGCTAATTATCTTTCAATACATTCCAGTTGGGGAAAATCCAAGTGTATGGATGTATATCATTGGTGGAATTGCAGCACTATCCATGACTCTCGGTAACGTGTTTGCTTTGCAACAAGACAATCTCAAAAGGGTTCTTGCTTATTCATCTGTTTCTCATGCAGGCTATGTAGTCGCAGGGATTGTTTGCGGTGCTAAGATGGAAGTGATTTACTATCTCATCATGTATTCTTTCATGAACATTGCTGCATTTGCGATTATTGCATACCTTGAAAATGGAAAGTATATCATCACTTATAATTCTATTAAGTATTTGGTAGGCAAAAAGCCATTAACCGCAGTTGGTCTACTTGCGATTTTCTTTTCCCTTGGTGGCATACCACCATTAGGCGGATTCTGGACAAAGCTTTTCTTGTTCCAAAAAATCGCAGAGTCTGATCATATTCTAAATCGCTTTTTACTGATTGTAGGTGTGATTAATTCAGCAATTGCTATTTACTATTACCTGAGAGTTACGGTGTCTGCATTTATGACTGAGGATAA
>JANYCR010000192.1 GCA_025360185.1 Leptospiraceae bacterium
CGTATAGCCGGCACGCTTAGCCATTTCGATTGCAGAAAGAGTTTCCGTTAAAGTTCCAATTTGATTTACCTTGATTAGAATTGAATTGCAGATACCCTCTGTTATCCCCTTCTGTAATTTTTGAATATTGGTTACAAATAAATCATCACCTACAAGTTGGATTTTTTTGCCAAGCTTTTCGGTCAATGCTTTCCAGCCGACCCAATCGTTTTGATCCAGTCCATCTTCAATTGTAATGATTGGATATTTTGCAACAAGCTCGGCATAATAATTTACTAACTCTTCACTTGTCTTCTCTGGGTTTTTTTCTGCTTTTAGAACATATTTCTTTTTTTTCTTGTCATAGAATTCGCTGGAAGCTGCATCTAGACCAATTAAAATATCTTCTTTAGCTTTGAATCCTGCTTTAGAAATTGCTTCTAGAATTACTTCAAATCCTTCCGAGTTACTTTTTAAATCAGGGGCAAATCCACCTTCGTCGCCAACAGCTGTATTGAGTTTCTTCCCGTGCAGCACTGATTTTAATGCATGAAATACTTCCGCTCCCATTCTAAGTCCTTCCTTAAAAGAAGTTGCGCTTACTGGGAGAATCATGAATTCTTGGAAATCAACGTTGTTATCCGCATGAGATCCACCGTTGATAATGTTCATCATAGGAACTGGTAACTCACGTGCAAAATTCCCACCGATATAACGATAGAGTGGAAGATTACAGTATTTAGCCGCCGCACTTGCAACCGCTAGGGATACGCCTAATATTGCGTTGGCGCCTAGGTTTGCTTTGTTTGGAGTTCCGTCTTCTTTAATCATCTTTTCGTCGATAAAAGTTTGTTCGAGTGCGTTTAGACCTATGAGTGATTTGGCAAGTTTTGTGTTTACATTGGCTACTGCTTTTAATACACCCTTTCCGCCATAGCGTTTCTTGTCACCATCTCTGAGCTCAACTGCTTCATACTCCCCTGTGGATGCTCCTGATGGAACTGCTGCTCTTCCAATATGGCCGCTTTGTAAATGAACATCTACTTCAATGGTAGGGTTGCCTCTTGAATCTAGAATTTCTCTTGCTTTAATGGATTCGATAATGGGTAAATTTTTCACTGGGATAAAACCTCTTATAGATAAAACTAAAAATACAAAACTATTGTTTCAAGTATCATTTCTTACTAGCAATAATTTTTTTTGAAAAATAACAATCTCTCTTTTATTAACGGACGGAAAATACAAAAAACAGTAAACTTTTTATGGAAGCTTGGTGATTTCAACCGAAACTAAAAGCAGGAATGCATTTTGGAAACTAAGAATTGGAAAGAACGATTTGTGCTTGGAATTACTGGCTCTATGGGCGGTGGCAAATCAACCGTGACAAAGATATTTGAAACTCTCGGCGCATTTCGAATTTCTGCAGATGAGATTGCGAAGCAATTTACTGCTATTGATTCGCCAGTTAAAGAAGAGCTTACGAAATTACTAGGCAATGAAATTCTAGATCACAATGGAAATATGGACAGGAAAAGGATTGCGGCAATTGTATTTTCTGATAAAACCGCCATCGCAAAGCTTAATGCATTTCTCCATCCGTTGATTCGTCAAAAAACTCTTTCCATCATTCAATCGGTAGAAAGTGGAAGAATTGTTGCCTGGGAAGCGCCTTTGTTATTTGAAGCGGGCGGGGAGAAAATTTGCGATGCGACGCTTACCGTTTCTGCGAGTTATGAAGATTCTTGGAATCGAGTGAAAAAAAGAGATGAGATTACAGAAGTGGAATTTCAGAGTCGTCTTGCAAATCAGATGGATATTAAGAAAAAGCTAGAAGCATCCGACTTTAAGATTATAAACGATAAAGACTTAAAGCATTTAGAATCAGAATGCAATGCTATTTATAATGAAATAATGAATAGAAAATTATCCTGAAATGGATAAGAGGAAACAAATGAAAGAAAGAACATTTTATACTATTAACTTGGATATTAGAAGAATTGTATTTATTGTAGCAATACTCATTGGACTTCTAACTTATTTTTTTATGTTAGGGAACGCTATGGGCAAAAAGAGTGTAGCCGCAAAAGAAAATTCTCCAAAAGAATTAGCAGATGGAAATCGTCTTGAAGCAAGCAAATCATCCGAAAAATCTTTACTCAAACCATCAGCCGAAGAGAACATGGTTCCCGCTCCGGCAGAAGATAAAGTCGAGGGAAAGGAATCAGAAGTTGTAGATTTAAAACCTTCCACTGAGAATACTAAGCCAATTCCCGTTCCCGTTTCTCCTGTTCAGGAAGTAAAAGAAGACTTAACTAAAAAGCCAGTAGCGGTTAATCCAGTTCAGCCGCTTCCCGCTAAAACTCCAACGGTTGTCGATCCAGTCGCAGTAAATCCATCAATGCCTGTAAAAAAACCAATTTATCCTTTTCCTGCTAAGAAAGCTCCACTAGCTCCGGCAAAAACTGCGCCTATCGTTTTAGAAGAAAAGAATTTTTATACGATTCAACTCGGTGCGTTTAGTCAGCAGGAGCAGGCGAATAAATTTAAAGACAGCGTAGTTACTAAGAATAAATTTC
>JANYCR010000227.1 GCA_025360185.1 Leptospiraceae bacterium
CAAAAACATTAACCGGGGTGTAGTAGTTGTTTAACGAAAAATTTCTTTCGTCAACTCGGGTGTAAGATTTTTTTGTTCCGTTAATTGGCGTTAATGCGTTGGCTTCTAAATTAACGAGTAAACCAAAGTCAAAGATCCATTGCAAACCGACTCCGTACTTTACATACCAGTAGGGGTTAATCGTTGTTGTATTTGTGATTGCTTCTGGAGTAGGAATCGTGTTACTTGCACTACGAGTAAAGAGAAGCGTATTTCTTGTTACTCCGCTGTCTAAGTATTTTCCTGCGCCTAATGTTAGATACACCGGACCTTCTTTAAATAAAAAGTATTTTCCAAATAATTCGAGTCCTCTTCGATTGTAAAAGTTTTCTTCTGCGTAATAGGTATTGCTTATTATATTAGTATCTTGAGACTCCTGCATAAGTTTTTTGTAGAATTGGGTTCCGATCGTAAAATGCGCATTCAGATTGTATTCCGCTCGAATCTCTGCACTAGCATTGGATGTGAGGCAAATAACGAGTTTACGTTTTTCGCGAACTTTTCCCTGGTCAGGGTCATTGGAATGTTTATCCGAGTCAGGGGTTTGCGGTGTTTCTGTCTTGGAGTCTTCTGTTACTTTATTTTCTGGATTAACTTGTGCATCCTTATTTTCTTGGGCGAAAATAAAATTCATAGAATAAAATAAAAGTAAAACGGGTAGAATGTTTTTCATTTTGTCAGAATAATAAAAGTTTATTTACCTGAAAAGCATTTTATGAGTTTAGCTTGAATTAGTTGACATACATACAATCTCTGGAAAATCTAAGTTATGCTCCGAAAAAAACTTTCTCTTTTAATAGCCAATTACTTTCGCCTTCATCTCAAGGAAGAGTTGAATAAGAGTGAAGCTTTGCTAAACCATATTACTCTTGAAGGAATTCCCTTTCGTGACTTGACAGAAAAAATGATTCAGGATTTAGAAATTGATTTTCCTGATCTTAAAAATCTTTCGAATCCTGAATTTAATTTGTTTAGAAAATGGAATAGTAAGTGGAGGATTAAAGAGGCTCTTGTTATTGAATATCAAAATTCGAGTTATAAAATCTATAACCAATATTATTATATAAGACTTTTAGATTTGAGAGATGGGACAAACGATAGTCGAAAGAGCCTAGAAGAAATTGTGAAAGCTCAACTTTCTAAGACTAGGTTTTTCGGGCAAAAAGTTACGTTTGGACTTTTCTTTCAAGGAGAAAGTCATATGAGAGAAGTAATTCGGGAAACTCTATTTGTTCATAAAGATTTTTCAAGAGAAGAGATCTATCAGATTATTTTAGAGCAAAGTGATTTTATTTCAAAATGTGCTTACACTTACTTTGATGGGATTGTGCAAGAGGCATATGCAAAGAGCGATGCACTCCTGAAAAATATTCTACCCGATTCAGTTGCGGAGGAGCTAAAGGCAAATGGGAAAGCTTCCCCTATTCATGTTGATTCTGCGACTGTTTTATTTACTGACTTTTCAGGGTTTACAAGAATTGCAACCTATATGAATCCGCAGGATTTGATTCGAGAGCTAGACATTTGCTTTTCTGCTTTTGATTCTATTACCGCAAAATATAATTTGGAAAAAATTAAGACGATAGGCGATAGCTACTTGTGTGTTGGCGGATTATTTGGAGAATCCCTTCACACGCAAAATTCTTGTTATGCGGCAAAAGAAATTTTACAATTTTTAAGAGAGCGTAAACAAAAAAAAGAAGAAGAGGGTTTACCTTACTGGAACATTCGAATCGGTATTCATACGGGACCACTTGTCGCTGGTGTAATTGGAGAAAAGAAATTTGCATTCGATATTTGGGGAGATACAGTGAACACAGCGAGTAGAATGGAATCAAATGCAGAACCAGGAAAAATAAATGTTTCGGAGGCAATCTATTTCGCTGTTAAAGATATTTTCTCGTTTGAATGTCGAGGTGAAATTGAGGCTAAGGGCAAAGGCAAGATGAAAATGTATTTGTTAGAGGGGTAGTGTTATTTGCCGAATGTATACA
>JANYCR010000233.1 GCA_025360185.1 Leptospiraceae bacterium
GGAAGCAAATCTGGGGACTAATATCTGTGTCCATTGCAGCGCAGCTTGCCACATTCCCGCTCGGACTTTTTTATTTCAACCAGTTTCCGAATTATTTTCTCATTTCTAATATGATGGTGATTCCGATTTCGACAGTCATTCTCTATGGAGGAATTTTTTTGTTTGTCATCTCACCTTTTGCAACACTTGCAAAATGGGCGGGATTACTTCTCGGAAAAATTGTTCATCTCTTGAACTGGACTGTCATGACGATTGAGCATCTTCCGCATTCTTTATTGCAGGGAATTTCCATTACTATTTTTGAATCATGGTTGATGTACTTAATCATTTTCATGCTGGTGTTATTTTTTATGCAGAAGGAAACAAAGTACATGTTCGCTTCTGTTGTAGGAATTATGATTCTCCTTTCACTACAGATTGCTGAAACAATCCAAGTCGGCAAGCAACAACAATTTATCGTGTATGATATTCCGAAATCATCAGCGGTTAATTGGATCTATGGAAACTCAGGAGTCTTGATTGCTGATACTTCATTAACAAACAATAGAAGTATGATGATGTTTAACATCATTCACTATTGGTGGGATTGTGGATTGAGTGAAGATGATATTTATACACCTGAAAATGCCGGTCGAAAGGACAAAAGTTTTAAAATTCAAATGTTCAGTAGTAAATACTTTTTTAAGTTCAATGATAAGACAATTTTTATATTGAATGATGCGAGACTTTTGAAAAGCAATGTTCCGTTTTATGTTGACTATTTAATTCTTTCGAAAAATCTGAAAATAAAAGTGGAAGAACTAAAAGAGAAAATTCATTTCAAACAACTGATAATCGATTCATCCAATTCACTTTCACGAACGAACAGGTGGATGGCAGAAGCGAAGCAGCTTGGTGTGAATTGTTATTCTGTTTTGCAGCGTGGAGCGTTTGTGGTAAAGTTTAGATAGTGTTTAATAGTTCAATGGTTCAATAGTTCATTGGTAATTATAATCAGTAGGTTTAGAAAAGCGATTAACAACAATCAACATCAACTAATATCTTATCAATAACTCTTAATTATCCACTATTCACTATTAGCTATTTCAATTTCGCCCTAATTTTCGCCTTGTTCACGTAATAATCTCTCGAACTGTTTTTTGGAAAAAATATATCTCTACCTTTCGGTTGTTAAACTTTTTTAAATCGAACGGACATGGAAAATAACTACTCTGCTAAGTGTCTTATTGTTTTATTCTTTTTCATAATCTGTGTAAACAATCTGAAAGCGCAGATGGTTTATTTGCCGGATACAAATTTCCGAAATGAATTGCTCGTGCAAGGTTATGGAGCTTGTATTGTCGGTGATTCAATTGATTCTTCTTGTCCGTTGGTTGTCAATACAACGAAATTGAATGTTTCGCAATCAAATATATATGATTTGCAGGGAGTTCAGGCATTCGCAAATATTCACAAACTCAACTGCGATACAAATCATTTGACAACACTTCCGACTTTACCTATTTTGTTAGACACTTTGCTTTGTGATTCGAATTTGATTTCGAGTTTACCCGCTTTACCGACGCAACTGCTATTTCTTGATTGCTCCTATAATTATTTATCGGGAATCCCCGTTCTTCCAGGTCTATTAGGAGAATTTTATTGTATGCATAATAATATTTCGAGTTTAAGCGTATTGCCAAATTCTATTTTTCGTCTACATTGTGACAATAACTATCTTACAAGTCTTCCTTCGTTGCCCTCGGGAATGAATTATTTAACTTGTTCTTCTAATTACATTTACTCACTTCCATCTTTACCAAGTTCATTAACCTATCTCAGTTGTAGTAATAACTATCTTACTAATCTGCCATCATTGTCGCCCGGATTAAAGGATCTTTATTGTTGGAGCAATCAAATTGCGAATCTTCCAATTCTACCACCTACTTTAAAAAGTCTTGGTTGTTCATATAATTTATTGACTGTCTTGCCGACGCTTCCGAATTCATTAATATGGTTGAACTGTGGTAATAACCAACTTACTTATCTTCCTAATCTTCCCGATTCTTTGACAATGCTAGATTGTGGTGTAAACCTTTTGACTTCTATTTCTGCTTTGCCGAATTTCTTAACCAGTCTTGGCTGTTCACAAAACCAGATTTCCACTATCCCTAATTTGCCTTCCTCGTTGACTATTTTTAATTGTTCTGGCAATCAACTTGACTTTCTTCCTGAATTTCCGGATAGTTTAAACCAGTGCTTTATCGGTTACAACCCCAATTTGTTTTGTCTACCTATATTGAAGCGAATAGTAAATTTTGATT
>JANYCR010000279.1 GCA_025360185.1 Leptospiraceae bacterium
TTGGCAAAAAATTGACAATTTTCCAGAAAAATTGATCATTTTTTCCACATTTTTACAAAATATCTGATATTTTTTGTTCGAAAACAATTTTTTCCAGATTGTTCGTCAAATTCAGAATTTATTTGTCACATTTTTTCAAAACTTTCAGACTTTTTCCAAATTTTTGCACAAATATTTTTGAGAAAACTCTTAACTTTCCTTTTTCTTCGTGAGAATTTGCAACAAGTTTGTGCGAGAACTCAATTAGCTTGCATTTTGTTTACATTCCTTTCTAAATTGAGTTATCTTTGGGAGAAATTCCAAATGTCTGGATGCGGCTTGAGATGAAAGGGTGCGAGCGGAAGCAATCAACTGCTACCTCCGATTACATTTGCGGTAATTTCCAGCGTCACCTATCTATCAACTAGCGGTATTTTAGGATGTCAACTGAAAATGATTGAAAATGGGAAAATATTTAAAGGCGGGGTGAGAAAACGTAAACTTAAACGGTATTTAAGATATGCGTATGCGTCTGCGTCTTTTAAAGTAAAAGTAAATACCTTTAAAATGTATACTTCTGAAGATGAAGATGAAACAGAAAAACCGACTTACGACATGCGATTTAAAAATCCTAGCGCATTTTTGTTAGCTGGGGCGACTCAGTCTGGAAAGACAACTTTTACACTTAATCTTTTGCGCAATGTTGATGATATGTTTCAAAAGCCCGCATGCAAATTAAATGTTGTATATTTTTTTCGCGATTGGCAACCAGCTTTTGATATTTTTAAAAAGGAAGGAATTGTTCATAAGTGGGTAAATCGACTTCCAACTACAACAGATATTGATAATTACACCAGCGGTTTTCTAGATACGGGTTCAATTTTCGTTATAGACGACTTTCAAGAGGAGTTGAATACAGACACTGTTCAGATTTTTACAAATAAGTGTCATCACAGAAACTGCATTGTGATACTGTTGGCGCAAAATATTTTTTGTCCAAACAAAGGATTTAGAACCATTTCCTTGAACTCTACGTATGTCCTTCTTTTTAAAAATCCTCGAGATGCGTCTCAAATCAATTGTTTTGCTAAGCAATTTTCTCCAGGAGATAATGCATGGCTTATTAAAGCATTCAAGGAAGCAACAAGAAAACCGCATTCTTATATGTTATTTGACTCTCATCAAGACACACCCGACTGGGCGCGTATTCGCTCCCATCTTTTACCTCACGAGCTACCCATAAGGGTATATGCGCAGCGCGCGTAGCTGCGGCTGTGTAGCATGCGTAGTGGCAACTGTGGTGGTAGCAGCGGTAGCAGCAACAATATGTGAGCGCGCTCTACCAAGTTAAAAGTATTTTCTACGGGTGCGCGCTCACTATGTTATAAAGCAGAGTGTCTCTTAGCCCTTTTTGCATTCCCTCCAAGAAGCTTCAACATGATTGAGGAAACCATTCGTTACGCTACCTACAAGGTGCTTGTTCGACACTTTCTTAAGTACAACAATATGCAACTGGGTGTTAACGACCGCAAGTGCAGTTTGTGCATTATCACACCGCTCAACAGAAGGTTTAAGAATACTCCTCTTGTTCTGGAGGAAATGATTAAGAAGGTCATTTCCGACCGTCTTGATTCCATCATGTTGGTTGAAATCTGTGAGCCCGTTAACAAGAAAACTGAAGAAGACATTTATCGCGAACTGGAGCGTGCGGGGGAGGCAAAAGTGCATGATTGGATGGAGATGACAAAAAGGCTTGGCAAGCACAACGAAATAGATGCGCTGTATTTTATCAACAGCAGCAGCAAGTCATCCCAGGATGTGAACAAAAGAGTTTGTGCTTGACAAAATGTTTAAGTTAACTTGTAATTTTTCAATAAAATTATTTACTTTCTTATCTTTGTTTTTTTACCGTTTTGCTCGCAGGCAGACCTCGCAATCGTCTTGTCAAGGTAGCAGCAGCAATTTCTGCAACATAGGTACGTGACCGTGACGTAACTGCAGTAGCAGCAATTTCCGCAACTGCTCGCAGGCAGACCTCGCAACCGTTTTGTCTTACCCGAACTTGGAAAAAAACCCACCCATTTTGAGTCATTCACGTAGAAGTCATGGCCTCTACCACACGTTGGAACGTCACCTGTGTCAAGAAGAACCAGGAGGAGGAGGAGTCGGACGGCGAGAAGGAGATGCAGTCCAACCAGGAGACCATCAAGGAGAAGAACGAGGAGGTGGGGGAGAACCAAGACAGGAGCTCGAGCGTTAGCACCATCGAGATCATCGACCTGGCAGAGTCTGACGACCAGGAGGAGGAGGACGACGAGGTGCAGTCCAAGCAGGAGGAGACCAAGAACCGGGAGGAGTCGGACCAGAACCAGGAGGACGACGAGGTGGAGTCCAAGCAGGAGACCATCGAGGAGAAGGAGGAGGAGAGGAAGCCCAAGCGCCGTCATCGTCATCGTCTCAGCTACATCATCGGTCAGCAGGCAGCGAAGGTGATGGAGACGCACTCGCTGAAAAAGAAGTCTTTGAAGTGGCTAGAGAAGCAGCAGGAGGAGGTAGACCAGGCGATGCTTAGACTGAAAAAGCCTGCTCAGAAAATGCATAGGCTCTGGGAGCAGCGTGGGGATGTCAGCAGGATTGAGAACATCTTTCTGCAGCCTCGCGGGAGAGTGGGTGTGTTGGCAAGGAAATGGATGGGGCCAGGTCTCGAATGCTACATAACCACCCAGAGAGACTTTCTCCAGTTTCCGGGTTTGACCCCATGCCAGATTAAAGGTCTGAAAAGATTCTGGAGCAAGACGAAGGGGGGTGAATGCTTAGGTAGAATTTACCGCAAAGATGGCGAAAAGTTTGACATCAGCTTTCGCGAGATGAAATTGAACGAAGTCGTGTACAAGAAGGAATAAAAATGATTCAACTCTGCTCGTGCATGAAAACGAAAAAAAATAAATCCAAATTGGATATTGCTGTTGCGTTTGCCGAATTATTTTGCGCGCTCGGACTTGGGAAAGTTCCAAATTGGATCCTGCTGTTGCGTTTGTGCGCTCCCACTTGGCAAATAGCATCCGCAGGCGCGGCTGTGGTGGTGCGGCTGCAGCTGCAGTTGTTGACTGTTGACAAAGTGAACAAGATGTGTGAGTCTGAGTTTGTGTTTGGAAATCTCTGTCCTTGTATTTATTTCCCGCTTGACGAAAACTGTCGAGACTGCAGCCTTGCTCCATGGCAATTTACTCTCGAGTTAAAACTATCAACATTGATGCATTCACATTTGATTGATTACCCAATATGTCGCCAAAGCGGTAAATTTGCAGCTAAAATTAAAAATGAGGTTGCAAAAAAAGTTAACGACGCTATTTGGGTTAAAATTACTGAATCCACCCCAACGGATGAGTCTGTAAAAAAACTGATGAATCGTGTAATGCGTGAAAGTTACGACGAAATAATTGAGAGAAGGCAGCAAGTTGCAAACAAATATTTAGTTCCAGTGATCGAAAAAGTAATTGAGCAACATTACAAGCCTCTAGTTGAAGCTGAAGTAGCGCTGCCATTTCAAACGCTGCGTTGCCGCTTATGCGAGTATGGAGACGAACATTACGAAAAAATGCGAGAGAATATTGGAAACTATCCGACAAAAACACTCCGAGCATACCTTTTGGAAATGTGTCTATTTGAGTTTGACCAAGAATACTCATTTGCTAACATAATGCCTCATTCATATATTCTGTGCAGAGGCATTTTACATAATCTTTTTGCCAACCGCGACGACTAAGGACGTACGGTGCGCCCGCAGTAGTAAAACAATCACGCACTCACCGGCGCTCTCGCAGTAGTAAACAATCACTTACGCACCCAGCCTCTGTTGACGCTAGTTGTCGAGCAATAGTGAAGCGCTCAACATGTCTCCTTGTTCGTGTTCTGGAGACGATTCTTGTCGCAACTGTTCTCTTGGCTCTGAGAAGCGTGATGTGCAAGTCAAATCTGCCTTTTTACTCAATTCATACTGTCTAGAAAATCCTAGAATAGGAGAAAAATCCTTGAACAAATTGCAAAGTGAAGTGACAAAAAAAGTTCTGGATGCCTTATGGAGCAAAATTCAAGTTGACGATTTTTTTATGATGGACAATTATGTTATCAAAACTTTGAAAAAGAAAGTGATACAAGAAAGTTTTCATGAAATTTGGCAACGAAGGCAGGAACTTACAAGTAAATATGTGGTTGCGGCGATGGAAAGTTGTATTGCGCAACATTATGTCTCATTAGTTGATTCAAACCTGGAACTACCGCTGCCATTTCCATTTTCTTGCGTATATTGCTGTAAATACAGTTGTGATGAAAAAGTTCAACTTTATGGAAAATTTCCACCTAAACACATGCGCGCGCACATGATTGAAAAATGTCTGGAAGTAATTGACACAGGAGTTATGCCAGCAGACAAGATGTTGATAAACTGCTATTCACAGTGTAAAGATATGATACACGATTGGAAAAATGGACAACTTCAGTTTTGGTAGTATATAAGTATCTTGTAAATTTAAATTTTATGTCAGTTAAATAAAAATGTCTGCTGGGACAACAACAAACCTTTGCACGTGCGTCTATCCTTTCTTTTCGTATCCCGGAAAATGTTGCAAATGCAACTTATCAGTGCGTTACGCAGAAGAGATGCGGATTATGGCAACTAACATACCTTACAGATTTTACCTTAACGGAGACCTTACTTGGGCACAACACGAAGTTCTTGCAGAAAAGATTGACCACATCGTTTTTGCTACTTACAACTACATGAAATCACGTTTTGCAATGGTTGGGGAAACTAGTTTGCTCTGCTTTTTCCAAGAATCTATTTTGGGACAAGTACGCGCGCTTTTCCGTAACCAGCACAACTTGGAACTTTTGGAAGGAGACGAGACGGCGTTCAGATTGTTTAAGTTGCAGGAGAGAATGAGTCAGTTGTCTATTGATGCTTGAGGAGAAAAGATGTGCTTGCATGAATGCAGCCAAAGTGTTAGCCAGAAAAAATATTGGTTTATGCTTACAACGTATCCAACTTATTGCGACGGTTCTCGCAACCACGGTTGTGAAGGATGTTTTTGTAGAAAATTATCAACCACCAAGGAACATGGAATCTGTGACATTTGTGGAAAAAAGATTTACCATTTGCTTGATGCTATGTGGCGTCTTCGAAAAAAAATGTTGTTTCCAAAAGTTAGAAGTGTTCCCTTGTACTTTAGCACAAGTGATCTGATTTATATGGAGTATACTGTAGATATGGCAGTTCATGAAAATGTTAAAAAGTTTAACGTTGGTATGCTTAAAAGAACTGAATTGTTTGAAGTTTACCTACAAGCAACTGAAGTTGTTACAGCAGAGATTATACGAGCTGCTTATATCATAAGAGAAAGAAACTTCATTGGATTTTCTTCATATAAAGAATCTGTTTTGCACCCCGAATCTGCTTGGTGGTTTAATGATCCAGACTACTGCTTAAAAATGTCAAATATTTTACGTCAGTTCAACCCTAAGCCCAACTAGTATTTAAAAAATTTGTTCCAATTCCCATTTTGATAAAATAAACATTTTATAATATTTTTCAGAGTTACAGATGAACCGTTCAACTAGTAACATGTGTCTCCACAAATGTTTTGAAAAACTTGTCGAAACAAGTTATGATGAAAAAATTGAAAGGCGAAATTTTTGCGACTCTTCTCGTAATCATGGCTGCCAAGGTTGTTTCTGCAGAAGGCCTTTATTTACCAGTCATCGAGATGCGTGCCACAATTGCGGCAAGATGAATTTTAAATTGCTCGACGCATTGTGGGAGATAAGGAACAAAATATATGCATTTATGAGCTACGATTTTTCTAATTCCACAGAGTGGCTAAGCTATTTTGAGTTGCATCATCATATTGACGATTCTTTATATTTTGAAGTTAAAATTCAAGAAAATGTGTACGGAATGAGATCTAGTCAGTTTTTTGATTTCCATGTAAAGAAATGTTTGGAAATAACGAGTATAACAATTTTACTTTTAGAAAAAAGTAAAAATGTATTTAAGATTTTTCCACGTCCTCTATTGCAAAATGCAAAAATTGTTTGAGAGAAATTTAAGATGTTGAATAAACGCGAGATGCGGAAATTGCTGCCTCTTTTAAAAATTTTTAGCAAGCTGAATATGGAAGAGAAAAAAGTCTTGATGCATTTCCTTGATCATGAAGGTTGTCAAGGTTTGTATGAATGCATCACAAATGGACTCACAAACACAACTTTAAGAGAAGATGATCAACGTTTTCTGCATGAAAACCTTGTTCAAGACAAAAATAAGTTTAGAAAACTTATTAAGGAGTGTGATCCGGAAAAAAAGAAGAGGCAGTTATTACAAGTTGGAGAAGGAGCTGGTCTGATAGTAGAAAAAGTTGTTCCTCTTCTTGAAGAATATTTGCAATCAAAATGAGTTATGACGTAATGTATGTTGTTCCCAAACATGTTTATGATAATTTTCAACGACAAGACGATAGAGTGCGAGGAGCGGTGGCTGCAATAAACATTCGACAATTAAATAATATTAGCGATCCTGGTCGAGGAAAAACTACCATTCAAGCAAACGACATATATAAAGGACAACAGCCGCACAGTTCAAATACAAATATTTCCCACACACCGCTGCCGCTTTCTTCCCCTTCAAATTTTGGTCAAACTTCAGTAACACCTGCGGGAGATAATTTTGGACAAATACGCACAGCAGAGACTGGAACACTCCCAGTAGAAGATGCTGCAACTCAAACGCAAATTGCAGACAGTAGTAGTATGGGTACAAATACACCTCTTGGAGTTTCTACTGGCATCCAAACAGATATTCCAAAGACTTTTAGCCTAGGCGTCAATACGCCTCAGGGAGTCTCTATTGGTCTCCAGACGGATGATCCCCAAACTCGCAATGTTGGTACTGCAACACCTTTGGGTGTTTCGACTGGTGTCCAGACGGATGATCTACAAACTCGCAATATTGGTACTGCAACACCTTCGGGTGTTTCAACTAGTGTACAGACGGATTTTCCACGCACTCAAAATAATGGTACGGAAACAAATAGTTACTGGGATTTTTTAAAAAAACGAAAAAATATTGTAACTGGAAGAACTACAGGCACACAAACTCCACTAATAACTGTTGATGATTTGGCAACTCAAACTACACCTAATGTTAGAGAAATTCAAACTCAAACTGAAGCTAGGGTGATCAATGTTCGAGATGCTGCTGTGGATGCTCTAATACCTGTTGTCAAAAGTGCTGCTGCTACTCAAACACCTAGTTTTGCAACATCTGAGATAGAAACTCAAACACCCAGTTTTGCAACATCTGAGATAGAAACTCAAACACCTAGTTTTGCAAAATCTGAGATAGAAACTCAAACACCCAGTTTTGCAACATCTGAGATAGAAACTCAAACACCTAGTGTTACTACACACGAGGTAGCAACTCAGTCGCCTAAAATAGTCACACATTCTTTGAAAACACAAACACTTCGACAATTAACTAAAGTTCGTGGGACTCAAACGCCCAGACCTATTTTATCTCTTGCACAGCAATTTGCGATAGATATACCTCCAAAACAAAAAAAAATTAAAAAAAATACGTTGACTTTTTCAAATATTGACAGTATTTCTATTCCTCCTCATGTTCCCAAAAAAGTGAACGGTGGTACTCAAACCGAGGATAGCATCAATATTCACACACCAAAACCTTCCTGGTTGTTTAAAATTCCTAGGATACCAGCAAAGAGAAGACCTTTAGGGATTAGGGGACAAATACTGAGTGATAAGCTTAAAAGATCTCTGCATAAACAAATACCATTTGCAATTACTTATCAACCGACGGAAAACAAAAAGTCTGTCAAAAGAAAACGAGATGAAGATGAATCTTCTGAAGGGAAGAAAAAAGTAGTACGGAGAAGTAGTAGAGTTGGACTTGGAGCTAAAGTAGCAGATAAAATTGAAAATTCTAGTCATCAAAACATAAAACCAAAACGATCATCGTCCTTGCCAGTTAAAAAGAAGAATGCAAAAGCAGGAAATAATTTAAAAATGACACTACAAGATGAAAATGAACCAGTTGCGGGACCTAGTTCTCAAAATGTAAAAATTGAAATTCCTCCAATGTATGGATCGTCTGTTAGAAAAAACCGTAATTGGGGAACTAAAAGATTTACACCCTTTGCCCGAAAGGACAAAATTAACTCGTCTCCAAAAAAACCAAAATCTCCCATCGATACTTTACGTAGTTTGACTAAGTCTGTTGGAGCATCTAGCGCTCAAAATCAGAATGAGGTCAGTGCAGTAAAAGTAAAGCCCAAAAGAAGATACAGGTATGAAAAAAAGAAATCTCTTGCCATGAAAAAATATGAAGCAGAAAGAAGAGAAGTAAAACCCCGTTGGATACCAAATATAACCGAGCAAGATTTACCCCTGACCCCTGGAAAGACGCGTTTGCGTAAGAAAAAGATAAAGGAAGGGCAAGAAAATATTTTGGAAATTAAAAAGATGCGAAAAAATTAAAAAATTGCAAATATTTTAATTATTTTAAGTTTTTTTACGAAATACAAGTGTTATCAAAATCTCCTGCGTTGCATCTTCAAAATAAATATTTCCACCACTAGCATCTCGCATCTCAAAATGCAGCATTGTTGCATCATTCATTGATAAAGGTAAGAAATCTAAATGTTGCGCTTCATATTTCATAATTTCATCACCACCTGCACTACCGTTATAATAGGGGATCATTTGCAGTACTTGTCCAAAACTACCACCTATTGTCATGGGTTTAATGAAATTGCAATACAAGAAAATCACGTGCGGGTAGAGACGTTTGAAATCTAGTTTTCCCATCAGCACAAGCTGCTTGATTGCTCCTTTCATGACAACAGGTTCTGTTGGAGATGTTGCAGTTTTTGTATGGTGGAGTAAATAAGCTAAAAGCCCCGATAATTTGATTTCAACTGTCGAGCTCATGAAAATGTGCACATTCTTTTCCTCGGTAGAAAAAGTAATTGCCCCAAAAACATCCACCAGCTTTTGCGTGCTTGAATCGATGGTGATGAGAGATGTTTTTAATTTTTCATTTAGGTGCTTAACAAATCCTTCAGGTGTAAAATCTATCAAGTCGTTTAAAGGAAGATAGTGTTGAACAACATTTGGTTTTTTTAAGATGATATAAAAATTTGAGGGTGTGAAAAATCTTTTCATGTCAATTTTTGTGGGTAGGCAGATTGACGTCAGAGCAACATCCCACTCGCAAAAGTTGATAGGTTCTTTCAGTTGAATTTGAAAGTTATTATTCTGGTTGTCGGAAAATAAATCACTAGACTCAAGAGAGGAAAGGCGCAGCACGTGAGACTTCATGGGGAATTTTTTGACTTGTAGTTTTAGAAATGTGGGTTGTCCAGTGCTTAAGTGCAATGGATAATTATTTTCGTCAACTAAAGAAGCCGATAGCGTTGACAATTTGTTACAATTAAATTCAAAATATTCTTTTCGCTTACATACAATGTCGATTGGATATTGTGCTGGATTCACTTTTAGTATTGCAAGATCTTGCACAAGTTTCACCCCACTGACATTGCTACACATTTGCTCCAATTGCACTTTGATAAGAGATGGGGAAGTAGGGATCATGGAAAAATCGACGTGAGAAAAATTTTCCCTGACATTCTTACTGCTCAACGCAAAGTATGCTTCTCCTTTGAATTTGATGGGGGGCCTTGTCGTGAAGTTTAACCAACTGTTAATTTGAGGATGTACTAGTAAAACGGCATTGCGGAGTGTGATACGAATTCTTTTAAAATTGTTAATAATTGCAATTTCAAATTTTTTGGTGTCGTCTTTTTTAAGGTTGGTTGTTATAAATTCTACAAACTCAAATATTGTCATGTCATGATCCGTGATCGTACATGAAGCAACAGGATTCACATCTTGCTCTGTATTGCCTTGCGTATGAAATAAAATAAAATGATTTTTTGTTGCTAAGATGCCATTGGGTATGTTCCCGTATTTATTGTCAAGATTAATTGACTGCAAGGCAATTTTACAACCATCGACGGCTACCGCAGTTGGCAATTCATTTTTAAACTTCACAAGAGAATTTTCTGAATACAAATCTGTAGAAGCGTTTGACGCCATCACCATGTAAAAAGATTCCATCTTTTAACTGATGATGCACCGCAACACGCTATTAATACTTCTCAACCACATCAGATTCATTTATCCAGCTATTGTGCGTATCGTCAAAGCCTCTCCACTTGACAAATAGTTGAGTCCTGCCTCTGACCTTGCGTTTCCGCAACACACTGTCAACCTTATAAACCTCTCCTTTAATAGGCTGCAACTCTTCTGCATAAAATCCTCCTTGAACTATTTCATCGTCATTCAGAGATTTTACAATATACATTGGAATAGGCATGTTTGTCTTGACTTGAACTATTTCAAATTGTTCAAAGTTAAAAGATTGCTGATAGCCTCTTCTGAACCGGTTTGTCGCAAGATTTGCGATCAAGACGCGTTCTCCAACAGAATATTTTGGGTTTTTTCTCTTTTTAGCTATTTTCCCGTAGTGCTCATTTAGAGCGTTTAAAACGTCTTGTTGATTTTCAATTACTTCTGCTTCACTAGGAGCCATTTTAATAGTCCGATGTCTTCTGTCGTTATAGGAATCTATTAAATCTTGCAGGTTATAAGTATATGTGCGGGTCTGATTCTGAGTTAAAAATCTGTATAAAATTCCCTGTATCGTTCGATTCGCACGTTCAACTATTGCAGCTTTTTTTTCAGAATTTGGATGCACAATTTTAATTTGTTTTTCCTGCAAATACTTTTTCACAAGTCTATTAGTAAACTCGGTCCCGCGGTCAAAAAAAATAGCTTTTGGTTTTGGGTTTCCCATGGAATCGACAATGCTTTTTATTGCAGCCACACTATTTACTCCGCTTTTAGATTTCAGCTCCCGAGCCCAGCAATATTTTGTAAAAGTATCTATGGCTAATAGTATAAAAGTTACTCCTCGATTATCATTTTTTAGCGCGCTAACATCAAATAAATCCATTTGAATTTGATCTCGCATCTTAAAAATGTAAAATGGATTAGTTGTTCGCGGTTTATGAAATTCTCGATGCAGAGTGTATCCATCAATGTGTTGTAAAGTATTTAAAATTGGTTTTGTTCCATATCTTCTATCGTAGTAATTTTTTAAATTTCCAGGGCCGCTAAAAGCTGTTGCGTGACTAGGCGAGACATAATTATCGTGAACTTCTTGAATCATGATTTTATTGTTAGTTAAATTTTACGTCAAAAATGTCGCGGGCTACTTTTTTTCGTTTGTTCTGCTTTTGGGGTGTGGCAATTTTTAATTTTTGCTTTGGTTTAGGCTTGGGCTTGGGATCTATTTTTCGTTTGGATCTTTTCAGAGCAGATATCAGAGAATCAGTTACAACCTTCTTAGCTGTTGACATATTTTTAGATAAACTTTCATTCAAATTTTCTCCTTCTAAAGCATCAGTTGCAAGGTTTAATCCAGCTTCAATGGCTGATCGTTTTGCAGTCTTAAGGACTTTTTGTGTAACAGGAGATTCTAATATTTTACGACCCATAACCTGCATTGCAGGTATTACACCTTTGAACATAGAACCAAGGGTGCTGCCCAATCCTCGCCCTCTTTGAATATACGGTCCCCGGTGTAAACAAGACATTTTTTATGTAATTGATTATTTATTTATTTTTTATTTTTCTTAAAGACTATGTCAAATTTAAAATATTAAATAGATTTTTCTAGATGCTTTGCAATCCAAACTAGAGGTGGTTTTTTAAACAATTCTCTTGCAAATTTTTTCAATTGTCGCATAACGCGATGAACACTGGTCGCAGAAATGGAACAAGTTTCACAAATTTTTTTTAGAGAAACTTTTTTTTCCCTATCTTTGCAAAATAGATAGATAACCAGGGCTACCAAACAATTGCAGCGCACACTTCCCAAAGGAATTTCTTCATTTAAACAATCCACTGTCTCTCCTATCAGTAATTGATTTGCATAACTTAAATTTAAAATGTTGCAAAAGTAGGAAACATAATGTTTTGGGTCGTGGGTGTAAGTTTCCAAAGTTAGGTTTGATTCAATTGCCAGAATTTTTTTCAGCTTAACACCACTAAAAAATGCAATTTCTTCAGCTAACCGAGGCACTTCAAATTTGTTTAACGATTCATACAAAGCAAATGCGGCGACATCTGTGCTGCAAAACTTGGACGATTCCAATTTTTGAATTTTGTCAAAGTAATTTAATGCGTGGGCAACAATACAGTCTGGTATGTGAGCGTTTTCTCCAATGTCTCGTATAAAATCATGCATCGTATTTTTTGAGACAAGCGGGATTTGTCTTAGAAATCGATTTTCATTGTATAGTTGTGATAAAACTAATCCACAGTCTGTGCACACGCATTCGCCATCACGCTCATTATCTATAGTGTTCTGATGAGAGCACGCATTTTCAGAAACAGTTTGGTCATATTTTCTTGACATCCTATTCCCACCAAGACGTACTTTCCGTTGGCAAATAAAGTTGCTGTTCCAAATTGGGTTCTGCAAAATGCACCGGGAAACGAATTTCGGTTGTAAGAAACTTTCAGATATATTTCTTGACCTTGTCCTTCCGCCTTGCCAAACTTTTCCTTTAATTTTGTCAAGTTAATTTTTTGACCAAAATTACCTGTGGCGGAAATATTGTCGATAATTACGTTTGAAGCCACATCTGTTTTGTCTAATTGAAAAAATGAGCAAAAATTGGGGATGACTTTATCCATCATACTAAAGTTTTTGACTCCCGTGATATTCACATATCCACTTGCGGGAAAAACTATGTATGTGTTTATACCACGTGCCACAAACAAATTGTTGCAGAACTTAATATTTTCCGACAAAGGTGGTAAAGATAAGCTTTGAAAAAGTTTTTCTTTTCCAACATTTGTTAACGTAATATGAACTTTTAGATTATTTACTCTAGGAAAGGAAATTTCACCGTCTGGCTCCATTCATACCATCATAAAAACTGATGTCAATCTTTAAAGAACATACCTATTTATTACACTTTAAGTTTTTTCCCTACTCATTGACTGCTATGCAGGTGTGAGCGTGACTGGGCATGAGCGCGCTCGCGCTTAAAGTATAAATTGAGAAACAATACGATTTAGAAAACAGTTTTAAGAAAAACTTTGAACTAAGCAAGTCATAATGGGGAGAAGTAAGAACCCTGTTGAAAATGCCCTTGTTCAATATTCCGATGATGAGTCAATTTATGAGGACTCAGAGAAAGAAGAGGAGGAAGATGAGGAGGAAGTCATTGAGGAAAGCGAGACCGACGATTGTCCGCCGCCGCCGCAGCCGTCGAAACAGACGGCATTGAGAAATAAGCGCCCAACAAATGCAACTCGACCAACTCTTGCAAAGAAAGTTAAGAAGAGCGAAAATGTGCAAGATGAGGGGAAGAAGGCAGAAAAGGGGAAAAAGAGGTTTGAAGTTTCTTCTCCCAAAGTTCCTAAGCTAACGATCAAGCGCAAGGAAGCAAAATCAGATTTTGAAATTCAGCCTATGGAGAATTTCAATAAGGCTAAGGTCAGGGATATGTCCACCAAAAATAAATTTCCAAAAGAAAAGATTATTCTCGATGATCGAACCTTTATGCGTGTGGCCACGGTCCGTCAAAAATCAAAAGGCACCAGTTTCGACCAACTCATGATTGGTCGCGAAGCAACAGCTAATGCAGATGGAACTTTGTCCAAACCATTTCACATGCTTCTTCCAATCAGATGTATTGAGCCAATGTGGCGTGGTATTAGTTTCCTTATCGGTCGTGAGGTCGACAATTTGTAAAAAATAGTTTGCGCCATTTTTTCTTTGTTTGCAAAAATTAAAAATTAATTAATAAAAAATAATTTTATTTAGTATTTTTTTGATTTCCATAATACAAATATCATCATTTAGAGGCAGGTTCTTTTTTTCAAAGCAAATTGTTGGGGAGGAAAAGTGATTGAATTTCAAAACAAACAAAATGCAAAAAAATCCACAATAGCTACTAAGCGCATCTTGAATTTGTTGGGCATTATAATATGTGGGTTTGTCTAATCGCCTTAAAAAATTCTTTAAAGGTAATACAGTGCAAGGCTGTCCTAAACTGTCTATATACAATACATGCTGAGGTAAAGAAATTATGGTAACAAAATGCGATCCTTTTTCACCAACGACCGACAAGTTGCAAATAATAGAAAATTGTTTGCAGTTTACCAATTTCTTGGGAATATTATCTGACGAGAAGACTCCGTGAAAGTTGGGACAAGTTGGTCGTAAAATGGAATCTATATAATGATTACTAACGCTGCTCATGTTAAGGATATGCTACAACCACTTTGCTCTGATTGTTGGCATAAATGTTAAGGCCAACAACGGCATCAAAAACGGCAAAAAGCATAATTGTTATTCCACCTGCGGGTGTAGCATCCTTAAATTTTAGTTCAATATCCATGGTACCCCCAGCTTCACGCTCGTGTTGGTGAAATCCATTGCATTTTTCTGGGGTAAAGTCAAAAGGAAAAAGGCAAGCACCGTCCTTGAACATTCTACTAGTCACACAGTTTCCGAGATTGTCTGTGCCAATACCGGTATTATCGTAGAAGCCTCTAAGCTCTCTATTGTAGATACCATTAGCAAAATCTGGGGTATAAGGTGTTAGCGGAATACTTTTGCCATTGCGAGAGATTTGAAGATAATTCAAGCTAAAATTTTTAAAATAATATGGATTGGTCGTAACAGATCCGTTATAATGACCGGTATTGAGCATTCCAATAATTAAAGTCGAAGGTAACCGATATTGATAAAGATTTGTTAACTTAATATTTGTAGCCCCCGCTCCATAGTGAAAGGCAGAAACTTCTGTCTTCTTAATTGGTAACTGTGCATAATGTCCTTTCGTAGCTAATGCCTTGTGTTCAGCAACCAAATTTGGGCTAAGGGTAATGTAAGGAACATGAAGTAGCAGTTCATCTATGTGAATCTTATAAGTTGTAGTCGACTCTGGGTGCATTAAAACAAAACTATCTTTTGCCCTTGTTAGTGTTACGCTAATGCCGACTCCAGAAGGTAAAAATCGATCGCAGTTGAAAAAATCACAGTGCAGTGGAATCATCGCGTCCCACGGCCCATCAACCATCGTTCGTCGATAAATCAACCCCTTATTTATAGTATTTGCAGTGGAAGTAGGGAGAGCATCTTTTTCATATCTTACATCATCAAATACTGTTGCAGTATCTGGTGCCCATAAACTTGCCGCCAGATGCCCTTGGGCAGCTTCTTGTGAGTAGGACAAAAGCGTTTCAAGATAAGCCTTGTAGTTTACGTGTGAGTTTTGTAATTCGCTGATTGTTTGTCCGCCAATATCAATGTCAATTTGTTGAATGAGGGAATTCATCGGTAGGTTGCAAACTCCAATACCAACATCAGCAGCAACTTCCTCGCCAGCGGCAGTTAAAATTTTACACTTCATATACAACCGGATTTGATTCATTTGAATATATTGCTCTCCCGTGGGTGTAATATTGAACTGCCATGGCCCAGTCTGAGACATAGTAACTGGGCGATGAGTAAGTGTAGTACTTTCGCGCAAACTTTTTTCAATGTTGATGGGACGATACACATCCACTGCTTGCGTCATGACATCTGTCTCTGTGTAAGCTAAACTACCCTGCATGTTTGGCTTGCCTGTACCATCCATGACTTTTAGTTTTGGTTTAGGGTCTGGGGGTTAGAAAAAGCCACGCGCGCTTTTATCTATGGAGGCAAAAAAGTTCTTAAATACAGTTTGCATGCTGTATTTTTAGCTCAGTCTACTGCCTCACCTTTAAAAGGTAGGAGGTATTGCAAATAAGTTATTATGGATGAAAAGCGTGAAGAAAATCTGTCTTCGCAAGCGCTAAATGCAAATGATTCAGCAGAAAGCAGATATATCTGTAAAACTTGTGGAATTCAATTTGCAAAAAAGTTCAACAGAGATAGGCATGTTGCAAAAACCCACAACAACATCGTTCAAGTATACGACTGCACTTTTTGCGGAGCAATATTTAACAGTGTGCTCAAATTGCAAATACATAGGGAGCGACACAATCCATCTACTGGTTTTGAAGAGAAAAAAAGCGCCTTTAAAAATAAGTGTGTGAGATATAGGAAGACGTATGACAAAAAAATGCTCACCTTTGAAAATGCCTTCAACGACGATCGTTCCGACATGAATAAGCTTTTGACTTTTGAAGTAGCTGGTAGAAAATTCATGAAAGTTGGAATTATATATCATGTTGAATTTGCAAAATTAGACATGCATCAAGCTGAAGAGGAAAAAAATATTCCACAACTTGATGGCGCTGATGACACAGAGACGTCTGAGTCTGAGGAAGAAAATAACTTGTCAGAAACAGAAATTGAAGCAGAACCTCAACCGTCAACTAGTGCAAATAGCGCCCAAGATATGAGTGAAACAGTTTATGAAGTTTGCTTGCGGGCTCCAAGCGCAACCGTAACGCAAGCAACAAATTTACATCACATGATTCAAAATTCAGGACTTCATATACAGAATAGAATAGACGACTGGGTTGAAAATGGTTCGGGTTGGCGTTTGAATGCAATACTTTGTGTTGATGTTGAAATTGGAAATTGCTCTCCTCTCAATGGATCGTGTAATCTGATATCCATAAAATTTTTAAAATCTCTTTCAAAAACTAGTAGATCCAAAGAGATGCAACAGTGTTTTCTACAAGCTTGCGCTTTTCATTTCACCAAAAAGTGCAAGGGAATTGACCTATTTATAAAAAAATATTTCATCACAAAAATCAAAACACCAGTTAGGGTCAACGACATTCCTAAATTTGAACGAGATAACAAGCATCTGAATTTAAAAATTAATGTGATTTACCTAGAAGGAAAAAATCTATATCCCATTTTGTTTTCTAAAAACATTCGAGCAAAACATCACATTACCCTACTGCTTTACAAGACAAAAGTAGAAGGACATATTGTCAATCACTATGCCTATGTCAGCGACGTAAGCAAACTACTGCGCAAGACATATCAAGAAGTTGGTCAAAAGCGATATTACAAAAGAACCATCAATTGTCTGAACTGCTTTACATCTTTTACCGACTCTCAAGGTGGAAAGCTTAAACTAAAGCAGCACTTTAAGCTATGTTGCAAGAATGCACCTCAAGCAGTAAAGATACCTAAAGAAGGAGAAAAAATTGAATTCAGAAATTATGTAAACAAATTTCAGTCGTATTTTGTTGGATTTTTTGACTTTGAAAGTTGTCATCGAAAATTGATTTACGAGTGTCAAACATGCAAGATCGACAAAGAAAAAAGTAACGAAACAAAATGCACCCACAAGACTTTGACAAAAGCTATACAGGAACCGATAACTTGCTCGTATCTTATCATGGACAAATACGAAAAAGTTATTTTTCAAGACACTTTCACCGATAAAGACTGTGTAAAAAGATTTCTTGAGAAGCTAATTGAAATTGAGCCATTACTGCAGACAACATTAAATCAAAACGAAGCAATGTGCATGTCAGAAAATGAAAAAAAGCAGTTCAAAAACTCCACACACTGTCATATTTGCGAAATGTTGCTAAATGAAGATAGTGTGCGAGACCACTGCCACATCACAGGTCAATATTTAGGTGCGGCACATTCCCTATGCAACTTGCGGCGAAAAGAGCAAAAGATGATCCCAATGTTTTGTCACAACCTAACAGGTTATGACGGACATTTCTTGATGCAAAAAATTGGAGATATCAAAGGCATCAAAACATTGACGGCCCTACCATACAACACAGAAAAAATGCGAACAATCACCATGAACTCGTATCAAATGAAGGATAGTTTATCTTTTCTCAACGCTTCCTTAAACGAACTTATGAACAATCTTTTACTCAAAAAAGAATACACTTTTCCCATAATAGACCAACTTGGTTTATACAGACCAAATGAAATTCATAAAAAAAATCTTATTCTACGAAAAGGAGTATATCCCTACGAATACGTCACGAGCATAAACAAATTACGCAATACCCTAAAAATACCTGCAAAAAGGCATTTTTTTTCTTCACTAACCAACTCTGATATAAGTGACAAAGACTATGAGCACAGCAAAAAAGTTTTCAAAACATTTGGATGCAAAAATATGATTTCCTATACAGAACTCTACTGTGCCATAGACGTTGGAATATTAGCCTCTGTAGTAAGTCAGTTTCGCAAGTTGGTGCAAGACAATTTCAATCTTGACTGCTGTCATTACATCAGCACTCCTCAACTTTCATTTGACTGCATGCTAAAAATGACAAAAGTAAAGATCGACCTTCTGAATGAGGTCGATCAGATACTTTTCATCGAGCAAAATATACGTGGGGGTGTGAGTTACATCAATCAGAGACATTGCATTGAAGAGAAGACGCCCGGATATAACTTGGAAATGCAATTTATCGATGGTTCGTATAGAAAATTATTTGTTTAAACAAATTTGTTGTAATATTTTTTTCCAGCTAATAACCTTTACGGTCTTGCACAAAGTCTTCCCATGCCAGTGAGGGACTTTCATTGGCTTGAGGAGGAAGAAATTGAACAGTTGCAGTTGGATCTGTTGAATATGAGTGACGAGCAAACAGAAGGCTATATTCTAGAAGTGGATTTGTATTATCCAAAAAATTTACATGAAACTCACAACAGTTTTCCCTTAGCCCCAGAACAACTAGAAATCAACGAGCGGATGTTAAGCCCCTACGCAAAAGGTAAGAAAAAAAGTTTGAATGCTGACTGAGGGATTCGAACCCACGACTGTGAAAACAGATCAGAGCTTAAAACTGACGCCTTAGACCACTCGGCCAAGTCAGCCCATTCTAACATTTTGTCCTTGCAGAATGTTATAAACAAATTTATGGAAAAACAAAATATCGAGCCAAGAAGTTGTGTGCAACTTTCAATTCACGTCGCAACTATGTCACACACTATATGAACTTGAAGACCTACATAAAATTAGGCATGAAATTAGTTAAGATTCATAGAGTGCTAGCATTCAAGCAGTCACTTTTTTTGAAAGAGTATATAGATCAAACTACAAATCTGCGCGCAAGCGCCAAAAGTGATTTTGAAAAATCGCTTTTCAAACTTATGATCAACGCAAATTTTGGAAAATTTATAGAACGCACCCGCGATTATCTGCAGATCAAGTTATGCATCAAAGATAAGTCTTGCGATAAATATATCAGCAACCCAAGATTTAGCAACATGCAAATAATATCAGAAGATCTAGTTGCTGTTTTTTTAAAACAGCCCACTGTATATTTAAATAAGGCGTTTCCAATCGGTTTTACAATTTTGGAACGCTCAAAGCAATTTATGTATGAGCAGTTTTACAATGTCATTCGTCCTAAGCTACCTCAATGTCAGGTTGAAGTTCTGTTCAGCGACACAGACTCCTTTGGTCTGAGCATTAAGAGACCTTTGGAACAAAATCAAACAACGTTGCAACAATTAAATTCAATATTCGACTTTTCAAACTATCCAAAAACCTCACCGCTTTACTCAACAAAAAATGCGAGCAAATTAGGTTTTTTTAAAAATGAGTTATGTGGAGGTAAAATGCGTGAATTTGTTGGACTACGAAGCAAATGTTACGCATTTCTCTTTAGCGAATATGCAAATTCCAAAACTTCCCTAAGAAATAAGTGTAAAGGTGTGACGAAAGGTTACAAAAAAACACTTAATTTTCAAGATTTTAAGAAATGCATCAAAACAGTTGCCAAAAAAATTATTCAGCAATACCACATACGCGCTCATACGCACGTTGTAAAAACCTTAACTGTTGAAAAGATATGCTTCAGCTCATTTGACGATAAGCGTTACCTCATGAAGTGCGGAATTCACAGTCTAGCCTATGGAAGTAAATTGATCAAAGAAGCGGAAGAATCAGATCGATGTGTATTTTGTAATATTTGAAAAATACACAAAGTACGGTTCTACCTAATATTCCGACCCCATTCGGGAATTTCAATTATTTTTGCCCCACCTGCATCACCAGCATCATCCATTTGCATCCAGACCATTTCTTCTGCCATGAAGTCTTTAATTTGCTTCAATTTCAAAATCTCTTCTGGACTTAAGTATTCTTTCACAACATTCTCATCGACAACTAATTTTTTTTCTTGCTCCGTAATTCTCTTTGCTTTTTCCATTACATCTTTAAATTCATCCTTTGCAATTTTATATTTTTCTTCTTCAAACAATAGAGCATTTATTCGTTCTGTCTCGTGACTTAAATGACCCCGTCTTTCAATGGCTTTTTCATAATCAGGTATAAGATCATGATGACGTATCAATCTGTTCACATCACCTTCCTGAGGTCTCCTCTCAAAAATATTTATCAGATATTTTTCCTCCGGAGTCAATAAAAAATGCACACCAACCAGTGACAGTGCTAATGCTCCACCTGCAAGACTTGGGTAAACAACTTTTTGAACAGGAGACAAATTCTTATAGACATCAACAAACTTTCGCCAGGGTGTTTTTATAACTCTGGCAGTATTCGCAAGTTTATCAGACTCCTTAATAATATTCCCCTTTATGGCAACGTCTTCCATAACGTCAAGTATGTTTCCAACTTCCTCAGATTTTTTAATCATATCGTCAAATTTCCCACTCAAAACATTCAACTCAGCTCCTGACAATATAGACTTTGTAAGTTCATCATGACTTTCTTCCAATATTTTTTCTGCTCGTTCCAAGTTATTTTTGTCAAAAAGCTGAATCGCTCCCCCACCATCACCATCTCTCACATCTGGTTTTGATATTTGTTTACGCAACGACTTGTGAAAATTACGCACCATGGACATTAATTTGTCTCCAGCCGCTTCGTATAATACACCCGCAGATCTTCTTACATGAGCCAATATAGTTTGGGGACTTAATTCGACGACCCCAGTTAAGGCATCGTCTGCCACATTTCTCAGCCTCAACACAGAATCGTCGATCAATCTTTGCAGAATTATGAGTTGTTCGGGCTCATATTCCCTTAAGGCGCGAACAGCAACACCTGTCAATACATCCATTGCTCGCACAGTTTTCAATTTTAATAGGTAAGCTCCAATCTGGTTCCAAAAAAATGGATTTCCAATCTGATTAGCAGCTCTCTGAGCTACTTGACTCATGCTCTTCCCAATTATTTGTTGCAATTCTTTGTCTAAGGGAATATCACCCACATCGTCTAACAGTGGCAATATATCAGAAGGCACGTCTCTCGAATTTTGCGCTAATTTTCTTAAAAAATTTTCGGCTCTTGGAAAACTTGCTCTTGCTGTTGTCGCAATTGCCCTACCACCAGCACTAGCAGCAACTGATACAGCATCGTCTCCAACGCTTACGCTTGTCCTTGCGATCGATGTTATTTGCCTAGCGATTCCTTGTGCGCTACACGCACTCGTGTTGCTTACTTGCAATAAAAATAATATAAAGAAGCAGAAATCCATAATGCAGGTAGTTCAGCAATTGACGTCAAACGACTGTCGGGAAAAATGTTCTGCAACTGCATCTTGGCCCAAAAGAAAGCAAAAGCAGCCTTGGCATGTTTTCAAAAAGAGCAAGATGCGCTTTTCCAAAGCTCAGGCAATTTTGCCAAAAACACGCTATTTTTGCGCGGCAAAACGAAAGCAAAACGAGGCTTTCCTTGACATACTTGGCAGCGAGATTTTTCTTTTTCAAAATTGAGCGAGTATTTATTTACAAATTGAAAATGCCAAAGCAAACTTCCAACAATTGACTCTTTGTCAAATATTTTCCACCACCCAGCCGGTTAATTAAGTTTTGTCTCCATGGGTAAATGAAAAAGTCTGATGGGAGGATGCAGACGAGCGACGCCGTCAACAGTCGGCGTCCCAATTTGCGGCATCTTAAGATTTCCAAATACCAACGTCATCAAGAATGATCGACGCGAAAATACGAGACTTACGACGAGGCGCCTCCCTCACTGCCATTATAAATGCGCGAACTCTTTTCTGGACAGTCAGTTTCACATACGGCAGCAAATAGGTAACAGGTCAAGATGAATCCGGACAACAAGACACTTTCTCCCGCAAGTCCTACTCCCGCAAGTCGTCCTACCTCTCCAACTACTTCTACTTCTCCCACCACAATTCCATTTGAGGTGAAGGAGGAATGCGTTGAGATTCCTTACAAGAAACTCAGAATCGATGAGGTGGCAATCGATCGGGAGGAAAGCGAAGGCAGGAACGAGGTTGAGGAGGAGAAGAAAACTGAAAATGCGCAGCCCAAGTTAAAGAAAAGGTGGGAGGAGACTGCGGCTGCGGAGGCTGACGCTGACAAGAAGGGAGAGGACAAGAGAGAGGAGGAGAATAAACCAGATTCCCCCAGATCTCCTCCACCCCAAGCTTCAACCAGCGCACCTCCTATGGGTGTTGGCGTGAAGAAGTTCAACACTTTTGAAGGTAAAATTCCTACTGAACAGTCAATCATAATTTAATTTCACTATAAATCTTTCAGTCGAATGTCCAGATTGTCAAGCTCTTGTTTCTTGCGTAAACACAGCAGATCTAGTGTTGCATATAATGAGAACGCATTACACTACAAAGAGCGTTGTTGACATTATTCAAGATTTCAAAACGCTAACCAGAAGAGAATCTGTCATGCGAGCATGCAGAGCAGCTGTACCTATGCAACGGGTAAATACTACAGCTTAAGCAGGAGAAAAATAAAATTTTGATTTTTTTGTTTTCCCAACAGCATCACAGGAACCCGCAACAGTGATGACAATCTACTGCTCCGGATGCGAATGCTCGATGACAACACTTG
>JANYCR010000226.1 GCA_025360185.1 Leptospiraceae bacterium
GACTGTCCATTATTAACACCAACACCATACTCGCGATTTTTCTCATGACGAATTTTTGTGTAGATATAATTGTATCCAACGAGTAAATTTAGATTTTCACTCAGAGCAAAAGAAAAATTAAAATCAAGATCCGCACCATAGAAATAATTTTTAGCTGCCTTTTCTGAAATAGAATACCTATAATAATTGTATTCATAAATTCTTGATTGGTTAGACCTATTTCGATTTCCATAGGTATAAAATGGCTCTGCGGAAATATTTAATTTTACGAAAGATGCTAGTTCCACTTGGTATTTTAAATAAGCCTGTAGACCATAGGAATTTGTAAAATAAATCGAATCATCTGCCAAAGGGTTAGAATCAAAAATATAATTTTCTTTATAAATATTTCGAATTCCAAGTCCGTAGAAAAAACGATTAGAAGAATTGATTTCTGCTTTCGTATAAAAATTAATTTTTGCTTCTCGTCTTGTGAGAGTATTTTGAACTTTATCGCTTAAGGAAACAAATCTATTATAAGGTTGGCTACTAAAAGTATACGAAGGAATGCTGAAATTATTATAATACATATTTCCATAAGAAATTTTAAAATACGAAGCCTCTGTATAAAGATTCCAATTTTTATTATAATACAAAAAAGAAACCGGGTAGGTAACCTGGCTGTTGTTTTTTAACTTCCCACTTTTTTGTAAATCGTAAAACGTGCTGTCCTTAGATTCATAATATTCAGATGGAGTATAAGAGTAATTAGTCCTTTTGAGGGTAATTTCGAATTGGTGTGGTTTGTCATTCACATTTGTTTCTTTTGTAGTTTCTTCTTGTGAAAAAAGATTGATAGATATTATGAGGATAATGGCAAATAGTATAAATTTTATATTTTTCATATGATTTCCTTAGAATTTTGCGTTTAAGCCAATGAAATAGCCGTAGATATTATCTTTAGTTTCCGTGACTGGATATTTTGAAAAAAATGAATTTGCATTGCCTGCTCTAATTTTTGTATAAATATAATTATATCCAACTAGTAGGTTTAGATTTTCATTTAAGCTATAGGAAAAATGCATATCCGTTTCTACTCCATAAATAGAATTTATTTGTCCATTGAAGAAATAATTTCCATTTAGACCTTGGTAAAATAGGAAATAATAGAAATAAGGGTTTAATCCTTCTTGTAAGTTACGTCTACCTGAGGTTAGAAATGGTTCGACAGTAAGGTTTAATTTCAGAAAAGACGATAGTTGCAATTGGTATTTGAAAAAAAGCTGCAATCCATAAGCATTAATCGAATTTCTATATTCGTTATACGTATACCTAGATGAATTTTTTTCATAAGACTCTTTATAAATATTCCGAATTCCAATCCCATAAAAAAAAGAATTGGATTCATTTAATTGGGCTTGCTTATAAAAATTAATCTTGGACTCTCTGCGCGTTTTAGCTGAAAAGCCTGTATCATATGCAGTGAATCTGTAAGCCAGTTGTTCTGTATTATACCAATCTCTATCATATGCGTATCGTCGCGCATACATATCGTTATACGTAACTTTATAATGGGATGCCTCTATAAATAAATTCCAGTTCTTGTTGTAATAGCTGAGCGCAAAAGGAAGAGTTACCTCTTTGTTTTTCTTTAAATTTCCGATCGTATGATAAGGGTCGTAGAAATTTGGATTTTTAGATAAATGATACTCTGCCGGTATATACGTGTAATCCATTCGTTTGATGGTTAAACCGAATTGGTGCGTCTTGCCTTCTTTGGCTGTAGGCTTATCTTCCTTTGCCTCTGCTTGCGTGGTGGGTTTCTCTATTTCGTCTTGTGCGATAATCACAGATTGAGATACTGTAAGAAATAGAGTGGCTAACAAAAAAATAATTTTCATTTTACTTCCTTTTAGTATGACTAGAGTTAACCCTTTTTTTTTTGAGATTTCTGTCAATGATAAAATTCTAAACATCTTGAAGTTCAATTATCAGAATGAAACGATCATCATCTATATGTTTTCCGATAGAAAATTCACTTATCTAAAAATACTTCCCCACCTTCCCAATCCGGTGGAGCTCCGTGCGCGTTGTAATACTCAGCCCGCTTGAGGTAAAATGCAGTTGCCGTATCTAGGGGATTCGCCTCTAATACTTTTTTAAAAAAGGTTATACTAGCTTCGAATGCTTTTTGTTTATACAAAAGATTTCCTGTTTCAAAATCTTTTTTTGTATCCATGAATTTCGTGAGAAGGTCGTCGGGAAATCCATCTAGAATTTCGATTACGAATATACTATCAGCTTTCCCTTTAACGAGGACATTATCTAAAAGTCGAAAATGATAACGAGTTGGATCTTCCAATGAACTAAAAGTATTTTCACTGATTAGAATATTGCTGCCATAATGTTTGGTCAAACCTTCCAAGCGAGAAGCAAGGTTTACCGCATCGGAAATGACAGTACCCTCCATTCTTTCGTCGTGCCCGATGGTTCCTAAAATTAAACTTCCCGTATGTAAACCAATTCCTACTTTAATAGGAATTTTTTCCATTCTTTCTCTTTCTAAATTATATTCTTGAATTTCTTTTTGCATTGCAATGGAAGCTAGTAGCGCATCATCAGAATTATCCGGAAATAAACCCATGATTGCGTCGCCGATGTATTTGTCGATAAAACCATGATTTGCTTTTATAATAGGGGCGATTCGATTCAGATAGGAATTTAAAAATTGAAAATTTTCAGTAGGAGTCATTTTTTCAGACAGAGAGGTAAATGAGCGTATGTCGGAAAAAAGAATTGTCATTTCTTTTTGAGTATGATCTCCCAAGTTAATATCTAGAATAGATTTTTTTTCTAGTAGGTTTAGAAATTCAGTAGGGATAAATCGACTGTAGGCGCGGTTTGTTTGCGATAAGGAGTTGGATAGAATTTCTGATTTCAAAAAATCTCCAGTGAAAATTTTAGCGAGCAAAATAGCCTGCATTAAAACCATCGTTGTTAATCCAAATTTAATTAAACGCGGGATTACAATGATTGATCTAGAGGACATTATATCGAGGATAGCACATAAAAATAGGATAAGAAAACCAAATAAAAAGAATCGACTACCGTCTTTCTTATTCTTAACAGCTAAAACTATCTGGGTAATAATGAATAGTCCACCAAAAATATTACAAAAATCTAATACGTATAAATACTCGGTAAACATAACTGGTTTTGTTAAGTTTATGAATATTCCGTATAGGATGGGTATTGGAAGTAGGAATTTATAAATCAGCTTAGATCCTTTTTTATCAAATGGATATAAAGTTGCAGTAAAACTCAGTATGCTTGCATTTATAAAGCAAAGACTTAAAAATTCTAGCTTATAAGACATATCCCAATTACAGATATCGGGAAAATAATAATATAAAAATCTATCCCCCACAACCATAGAATGAAAGAGAATGGATATGCAAAATATAGCAAAGAATAATGGAGTTTTGCTTTTAGGTCTGAAAAGAAAAATCGCACTATGGTACAGGGCTATAATGAAAAAACCACCAAACAAAAAAGAATCCAAAACAAATTTTTGCTCTCTTGCTAAATTTAATTCTTTTTCTGTACCTATTTTTATTTCATAACGTAACCCTCCCACTCTATGATAAAAGTTAGAAACATGGAAAATTAATTCTAACTGCGGCTTATCAGAAGTAAACGCATAAAGAACAGGATGGAGATCAGGCTTCATATTTTCGAAACTATCTCCAACTTTTCCTGATTCAACGACAAGTTCTCCATTCAGAAAAAGTTTATACGCATGTGCCTGGTCTTTTATCCGAAGCGCTAGTTTTTCATTTGGAATTTTATCTAAAAGAATTTTCATTCGGTACGTTGCATAACCATGACCGGGAAGTGTCCTGCCATTCATTTGAAATCCTTTCCAAGTTCGCGGGTTGGTTATATAAAATGGAATTGGCTTTTCATATTTATCTGAAAATTCTTTTTCATCACTTAGGGTATTTGTCTTCTCAAGAAAATCATCCGGGTTCAAAAATTTTTCCCAGTAGAATTCCCAGTCGCCTACCAGCTCTACCGTTCCATCTTGTTGCAAATTCCAATTGCGTAAATCAATTATGCCTTGGATAACCTTAGGGGAAGTCTTTGGGTTGCAAGATAGCAGTAGAGACAAAAGGAAAATATACAATAACCGCATGGCAGGATAGCTAAAAGCAAAATGGTTTTTTATTCAAACAAAATATTAGTTTAAGGAAAAAAATCTTAATTATTGAAATATTTTATAGTGCTCTTTAAACTGAATTGATCTCTATACCTAAAATAAAACGATCATCGTCTGCCGGAACGTCGATGGAAAACTCATCTATTTTATTCAAAATATATTTGATCGATTCGTCTAGCGATAAATCATTATTACACGCTTCAGAAACAAGATTACAGAAATTTTTATTTCCAAATAAGCTTCCATTTTTATTTTTGACTTCAATGAAGCCATCGGTGATGATATAGATTCGATCTCCTGGAAATAAGTCTACGGTTAATTCATTATAGGTCAGATTATTCATAAGACCGAGAGGTGTCCCTTCTATTTCATAGATATTAGCGATCTTCTCCTGGGAGGAATATATAAACGGGTACGGATGCCCGCCTCTAGAAAAAGTAAACTTTGTAGAATTTGCATCCGTGGTGAGTAATCCATAAAGAGCAGTAAAATAATAATCTTCCGGTAAATAATGATTTGCCTCTTTGTTCAAAACTTCAAGATATTTTTTGGGAAATAGACCATTCTTTTCTTGATTCTTACTCGCGAGAACATTTATAAGCGAAGCTATAAGAGCGGCGGAGATTCCATGACCGACTACATCGCCAACTAGAATGCTCAAAAGTCCACTGTCGATTTTTTTAAGAGAAATTAAATCGCCACCAACTGGATTAAGAGGCAAATATTTATAAATAATTTCGAACTGTTTAAATTTAGGAATTTCCGGTAGAGAAAATTCTTGGATTAGTTTTGCAGATTGTAAATCTTTTTTGTAGATGTCTACCAAATCACGAATATTATTTTCGATTGCAGTGCTTTTAGCGATTTCGATTCTTAGTTCTTTGTTTGAGTTTCGTAGCTCTTTATTTAATTTTCTTACTGCTTCTTGTTTTTCTCCTGCGATTCTTGCGAACAGTCCTAAAAAGAAAGGGGCGCTGTCTATAACCCAGAGAAGCGGATTGGTGGCTTGCATACGAAGTAGGGAATCAAAAGAAATAAATCCAAGTCTTACCCATGTTTCTACTAACGTAGAAAAAATAGGAAATAGGAATCCAAAACCGACTCCAAAGAAGGTAAATTTATTAGCTATAGTCATTGCGATATGCCAAAAAGGCTTTCTTACTGTAAATCTTTTTTTTGTAAAATGGATT
>JANYCR010000319.1 GCA_025360185.1 Leptospiraceae bacterium
AATTCATCCACGAACCAAAATCCAAGATTTTTAGTTTAGAAAAAGAAGTATTTCTAACTTTTCCACTTCCATTGCTTGTTCTTTCAAGCGTATCATCATGAATCACAACGGGAATTTTATCTTTCGAAAGAGTCACATCTAATTCAATCATGTCCGCGCCGAGTTCAATCGCTTTCGCAAATGCAATTTTAGTATTTTCAGGGTATTTGCCGCTAAATCCTCTGTGTGCAATATTTTTCATGAAACCTCCTTGGATAACAAAAAGTAGTTTATTTTAATCCCTATTCATTACATGCATAACTTAAGAATACAGAAAGGAATTTTTATGACCCCAGATCAAGCTTTTAAAATTGCAAATACCATCGCCCTCATCCCCTGGATATTAATGGCAGTCTTGCCAAAATGGAACGTGACTGAAAAATTAATTAACTCCTATGCATTCCCCGTTCTACTTGCTTGCGTATATGTCTTCTATATCGCAATCAGTCTAGGAAAAGCAAGTGGCGGATTCTCTACGTTAGACGGTGTCGCAAAATTATTCCGAAATAAAAATGCGCTTCTTGCCGGATGGGTTCACTACCTAGTCTTTGATTTATTTGTAGGGACATGGGAATGGAGAGACTCAATGCAAAATGGAATTTCCCATTTCATTCTGCTTCCCTGTTTATTTCTGACATTGATGTTTGGTCCGGCTGGATTCTTGGTTTATTATATCATTCGTTTTTTTCTAGTAGGCTCTCCGGTTCAATTTTAAATTGATAAACTATATGGAAAATAAAAGCTCCAAATTATTCTACTTATTCATTCTCTTAGCGGCTAATTCTATTTTGGCGGAAAAAGTCGTCACTACTAAGGATGATTTGCCGGATGCTTACTTTGGTTTAAAAGTAGGTGCAGTCGTATCTCCTTCCTTCGGATATAGGCTGCGTAATTCTTCTTCGGGCACTTCGAACACAAAAAAAGATGATAAGACTGGATTTGCAATGCCCTGGACACTTCTAATGATTAGCAAAGAATGGGAAGAAAAAAAAGTCACAGTCGAATTCTGGGGAGAAATTCTTCGTTCAAGCCAGGTTACCTCAGACACGACAGCGGATAATAGCACTAAGGCGAACGCTTACATTTTAGGAATTCGTAGAGCAAGTATAAGAAAAAATGTTGATGTGGGAATTTTTAATCTTTCGTTTATATTCGGAATTCATGAACTCCCTCACGTTTATACGCAATGGAATGGCTATTGGAAATGGCGATACGTAGACAAGGCTCCCATGGAGACACTCGGATTTTCTCCACAGCCTGCTGACTTAGGTGGATCCTTTTTAATGAAAGTAAAAGATTTTAACTTACATGTAGGACTCGTCAATGGGGAAGGGTATCGAGATATGCAAAATACAAACTCTAGTGGGTATGATGCTGTTAGCCGCATTTCTTATGAGCCTGAATTTTTCAAAAAGCTAAAAACTGGTTTTCACGCTTTAGGAAGAGCGGGTAATGTAACAGGTGTCGCAGGAGATGAATGTCAGGAAGGAAAAACAAGTTGCGTTGCCTCTGACAATAATATAAAGACAAGAAAGGAAAGAGACCTAAGAGCACAGCACAGTGAGTCTCTTGGTGGAGAGTTCACACTGTTATTCGACAAATACGTCAACTATGGAGTTGGCGTTCTCTGGAAAAAACAATATCGAGGCAAAACTTTCGATAGACTAAATCTGTATGCAAATCCCGTATACGAATCTGATCTAAAAGATAGAGCGTTTTATAGTTGGATAGGATTTGGCTTATCCGATTTTCAAATTGTATTTAGAGGGGAAACAGGAAGAGGGGCTAATGGAGTGTTTACCCCTACAACTCGTGGTGATAAATCCAGGTTCACAAAAAGAACAGTCTTTGTTGAATATGTATATAGCGATACGGTTCGATTTGCATTTGGAGGTTCTGATCTTGTAAATTTCGACAAGGAAGGTGTGATCTCTAGAGATTATATCGGTCGTGACAACATAACTACCTTCGGAGATACTTCCAATAAGACGGCATTTGACAATCAATATTATAACGGGGTCAACCAAGGAATTCTTTCGTATTCCAATCGGGATAGACAAGTATTTATAAGATCTACAATAGATTTTTAGGAAATAAAATTATGAAATTAAATCGCTTCGAATTTTTTAAAAATGCTGCTATCGGAATAACCGCAGTAACCGCAATCGACAAATTAACGGCACAGGCAGTAGTTCCAGAAAAGAAAGCATCTCCTACAATTAAAAAAGTTACTATTGTCGGTGGAGGTCTATCCGGACTTTACTGCGCTTACCTTTTGAAAAACGCAGGCTACGAAGTAACTATCATAGAAGCGAAGAATAGAATTGGTGGACGAATTCTTTCAGTTATTGACGAAGAATCACGATTAACCGCAGAATTAGGCGGAGAGTGGATCCAAGAAAATCATTCTACTATCAAAAGTCTATGCAAAGAATTAGAGATTGAACTCAAAGCTTACTCGACCGCAAGAGATATTCTCATCGGTGATAAACTAATCGAATCTAACATGGTAAAGCCAAACCCAGAGACGAAAGAAATTTTAAAGCGAGTTCTTTCGTTATATGAAAAAATGTCTCCCGAAAAAAAACAGGGTTTGGATAAACTAGACATTTATTCATTTTTGAAATACCAAGGTGTAGCAGAAGAAGAACTTTATCTACTCGACATGAAATACAGTGTAGTTTTTGGTGAAAGTATACGCACAGTATCCGCAGAAAAAGCAATTGGAATTTTTGAAACTTACGAAAATGGATTTCCATTTCAATACAAAATGCAAGCAGGTTCTGAAAAAATCATCGAAGCGCTAAAGAATAAATTAAAAACAATTAGTTTTATAATAGCAGACCCGGTCACTTCAATCGAAGATGCGGCTAATAGTGTTAAGCTGAAAACCAAATCAGGAAGAGAAATTATATCCGATGCTTGTATACTCGCAATTCCTTCCACACAACTTAACACAATTAAATTTTTACCAGAACTTCCAAAAGATAAAAAGCTTGCAATTTTGCAATCACGCCTAAGTAGAATTACAAAAGCATCTGTTCTTTACAAGGGAGTCGATTATGTGCGAGACAAATTATATGTTCAAAGCGATGGGATTTTTCAAAGTGTTTATTCCAATGCAAATAAAAACAAACTGCTTGGTAAAGGTATATTGACATTAGTCGCAACAGGAGACAGATCCGACGTATGCTCTAAAATTTCTGGTGAATTTCAAAATACCTTCGTAAAAAGTAGCCTTGATAATATAGAGTTATTATCCACTCTCAAGTTAGAAAAAATTCAAATCAAAGCATGGCAAAACGAGCCTTATATAGAAGGGGCTACTTCTGTTTATTCTACCGGAACATTCGATATAAAATCTATTTTAAAACGAAATCACGGACGAGTTCATTTTGCAGGTGAGCAACTCGGAAATCACAATGGAACGATGGAGGCAGCACTTCTATCAGCAATAGAAGCAGTCAACGGATTATGAAAAAAGTTCTGTTTTTATTTTTACTAATTCCTTTTTGTTTATTCGGAGAAGACTTTATCATTGCCGGTGCGGCAAATATGCAGTTTGCACTAGATGAATTAAGCAAAGAATATACAAAAGAGTCAGGCAAAACTTTTAAAACAGTAATATCCTCTTCAGGAAAATTGACAGCCCAAATTCAAAACGGCGCGCCCTTCTCGATTTTTCTATCGGCTGATATGGATTTTCCGCAAACTCTTTACTCTTCCGGTCATGCAGTAGCGGCACCAAGAGTTTATGCGAAAGGAACGATTGTTCTCTGGACAATGGGGAATTGGAAACTAAAAGACTTTCCTTCTATACTTAGTAGCGACAAACTCAAATCAGTCGCAGTCGCAAACCCGGACACTGCACCGTATGGCAAAGAGGCAGTTCGTATTTTAGAATACTACAAGTTATACGATAAGGTTAAATCAAAATTAGCCTACGCAGAAAGTATTTCGCAGGTAAATCAATATGTTCTATCTAGCTCGGCGGATATTGGTTTTACCGCAAAATCAGTAGTAACCTCTCTAGAAATGAAAGACAAAGGTCAATGGATTGAAATAGAAAGCAAAGCATACAAACCAATTGAACAGGGAATGGTTATTCTAAAATACGGACTCGACAATCATCCAGAGGAATGTAAAAGTTTTTATAACTTTCTTTTTTCTGATAAGGCAAAATCTATCTTAAAAAAATACGGATACATTGTAGATGAACTATGACTTGCTTCCGCTACTGCTATCTCTAAAGCTTGCAAGTCTAACAACTATTATCCTACTTATCCTAGGAATCCCGATTGCACATTGGCTTGCATTCACTCATTCTAGAATGAAGCCTTTTTTTCATACATTAGTTGCATTACCTCTCGTGCTTCCACCTTCTGTAATTGGTTTTTATCTATTACTATTACTCTCTCCTGCTAATTCGTTTGGCAAATTTCTAGAGGCTAATTTTGATTTGCGTCTAGTATTTTCCTTCGAGGGACTTTTAGCAGGCTCTATACTATTTGGGTTTCCATTTATGATAAATCCAATTGCGTCTAGTTTTGAAAACTGTCCACGCTCTTTTATGGAAGTAGCGTATACTCTCGGTAAATCGAAATGGGAGACTGTATGGAAAGTAATCATTCCTTATTCCAAACCTGCTATCCTTACTGCAACAGTAATGACATTCGCCCATACGATCGGTGAATTTGGACTCGTCTTAATGCTAGGAGGCAGCATTCCAGGTAAAACAAGATTAGCCTCTATCGCAGTCTATCAGGAAGTAGAAATGCTTCGCTATGAGTCTGCTCATTTTTATTCACTAGTAATTCTTGTATTTTCTTTTTTAGTTTTATTTATTCTACAATTATCTCAACACAAACGAAAAGAAATTTTTTAGAATGAATAGAATTTTAATCCAGAAAAAATTAGACAAGAATACAAATTCCAATCTAGAAATTGATATAGGATTTGGAAATGAAATCCTAGCACTCTTCGGCAAATCAGGTGTAGGCAAAACTACAATTCTTCGCTCTATCGCAGGGCTTACAAATCCTGACAACGGCTACATAGAAATAGGTGGAGACGTTTGGTTTGATAGCAGTCGGAAAATAAATCTCACACCTCAAAAAAGAGACGTTGGCTTTGTATTTCAAGACTATGCCTTATTTCCTAATATGACAGTACGGGAAAATCTAGAGTTTGCGCTCAAAGATAAAAAAGATAAGGATTGGTTAGATAAAGTTCTAGAATCAGTAAAAATGACTTCCTTTGCAAATCGAAAACCGGACACTCTTTCCGGTGGAGAAAAACAACGAATAGCCTTTGCCCGCGCAATTTTACGTAGACCTAAAATCCTTCTTATGGATGAACCATTATCCGCTCTTGATTATGAAGCAAGACTTACACTACAGGAAGAGATTTTATTTTGTCAAAAAGAATTACAAATTCCAATCCTCTGGGTAAGCCATGATAAATCAGAAATAGAGAAGGTTGCGTCTAGGATTGCATTTATTGAAAGCGGGAGGATTAAGCTTGTTCACGAATTGAAAAAATTGTCACCCTGAGGCTTCCCGCACTGAGCTTGTCGAATGTGTCGAAGGGCGACTTTCCCAAATAAAACCATGGATTCGAGTGCCTCACCATGACACTTAATTGCACATCATTGTTGGAATTTCACGACTCACTTCCTCTTCGAGAGACTTTTTTATATCATCTGGAAGCAAACTCCACAGCATAACTGATTCCACCTTTCTGTTCTCTTTAAAAAGGTTTTCTTATTTTTTAGTGCAATCCTAATTTTTTTTTATTTAAAAACTTTGCATTGACTTTGAGGAAATGCTAAAAGAAATTTCTGAAATGGAACTTACTTTAAACACTCCCTCCCTTTTATTTCCTGCCATATCTCTGCTGATGTTAGCATACACCAATCGCTTCTTAAGTCTGTCAAAGCTAATCCGTGATCTATACACAGAGTATACAACAACGAAGGAACAAAAAGTCCTACTACAAATTCATTCTCTTCGCTACAGGCTGAAGCTGATTCGTTATATGCAGCTACTTGGAGTTTCGAGTATTTTGCTCTGCGTAATTTGTATGCTATTGATTTTCACTGAAGAGATCATGATTGCGAAATATATTTTTCAACTAAGCCTCATTCTACTTGCAATCTCTTTAGCTTTTACAATCTGGGAAATTCAAATTTCAACTAAAGCACTATCTGTCGAGCTAAGCGATTTAGAAGAGTTAGGCGATAAGAAATAATTTTTCTGTTTAACAATAATTATCCGTAAAAAAATAAACGGTGCGTACCTTTACGGAAAAGTAGTACAATAAAATACTACTTGCTATATGTAGATGCAATTAAAGACTGGATACATGCAAAACTTAACACCTAACGGTCAAAATCTAGTCAACAGAATCTGTTCCAAATACAACCTGAGTTATAATGCAGTCATGCATATGCTAATCGCTGTGAACAATGGAAGCGGGAGTATGGCACAATTTAATTGTCCCGAACTCGGTGGTGGTGGTCAATGGATGAGAGGCGGAATGGTGATGGTAGGCGACATGTTCAACAACGGCTTGAAGAATACAGTGGATAACCTCTGCAACGAACTCTCCAACGCACTTGCAAATACGCAAATTTTTGAAATTATTACATCCGGTCCTTATGCAACGAACTGGTATCCTTCCGAATTAGGAAATCCTTCTTCTAGCGGCTCACAGAATAATATCCGTTATGCGGTATTTCCACAAACTCGTAGACTTGCGATAGACTATAATGGATCAGTTACAATTTACGATACACTCGATCACAATATAGGCGGTGTTAGCCAACAACAGGGTGGTGATACCTCTCTGAGCTTTAGCAGTCAGTATGGAACTATTTTAGTAAACAGTCTTCCTAAAGTTTCAGGTGCAGGCGCCAATCAACAACAGGTTAATTTCATTAATCCCCCACCAACAAATCAATTCATCGAACAACCACAACCTAATTTTACACAACCAAACCCAACGCCTAGCTACCAAACTCCAGTTAATACAAACTCAGAAGGAGTTCTAGAACTTCTAGAAAAGTTAGGCAAGTTACATGAAGCGGGTGTTTTGACTGAAGCTGAGTTTATCGCCAAGAAAACGGATTTGCTTAGTAGGCTTTAGACTATTACTTCTAAAGCTTAATCTTACCTGAAACGAAAATAGAGGTATCTTTTACTGAGGCTAATAACGGTTCAACCAATAAAAAATTGATTTGAACCAGCCAAAAGACGACAAGTAAAAGTCTTTAATAAAACGATGGTGGTTTAGAAATGCTTAGAATCTTTTTTTATTTACTCTTCCTTTTTCCCCTTTTTCTCTACGCAGAAAAAGTAGATATCAACACACAAATCATCTCTGTCAGAGTTTATCAGGGTGCGGCTAATATTACTAGGTCAGGAGAATTTACTGCACAGGGTAAATCTGGCTTTAGAATTAAAAATCTTGGAATGAATATTGTGGATAGCTCAATTGCGATTCGCTTTCAACCTGATAATACAGGGATTAAAATAAGGCGAATCAATATTATCCCCCAGATAGAAAAAACTTTTAAAGACGAAGACGTAAAAAAGTTAGCAGAGAGAGAAGAAATTCTTTCCCGAAAACTAAAAGTCCTAACAGAGGAATTGGAAGCTATTAAAAAACAAAGAATTTTTATTAGCTCGCTAACCCCTCAGAAAAAAGATATGACTCGGGAAAATTCTACAGAAATTTTGATGAACACAAACGCTTGGAGCGGATATCAGAAATTACTCACAAATATTCTAGACGAAAATTCTTCTGCGGAATGGAGACTTCTAGAGCAACTTGATGAAACAAGAGAAGAGTTATTGGTTGTAGAATCCAAGATGGAATATTTTTCAAAATCTTCTTCTGTCCAGCATAAAGACATTGAAGTAGAGACTAATTCTGATTTAACACAACCGGTAAAAGTTTTTTTTGATTATATTATTAACGATGCCTATTGGTACCCGAGGTATGAAGTCAAAGTAGATACGATTGCAAAAACAAATCTAATTTCTTTTTTTGCACTGGTAAGAAATAATACGGGTGAGGATTGGAAAAATGTCAGCCTTAGTTTTTCAGCGGCAGATTTGAATAAGAAATTAGATTTACCTTCCCTGGATGAATGGAGAATTTCCTATTACGAAACACCGATGCAAGAGCAGACGGCTGTAAGGGGTGGTTTTGCGCAAAAGCAACCTCGTCAAGTGCAGGATATTGAACGAGAAGAATACGGAAAGAAAAAGAATGACGAAGCTAAGCCAGAAGCTCCGAGACCTGCTCCCGCTCCATCGGGTTCACTTAGTGGTAATACTGCATTACCCGCAGATAGAACAAAAGTGCAAACAGTAACAGAATCAGATGAAGAATCACAAAAATCTCTCGATACGGATAAGAGGTATCAGCCGATGAAAATTAGAAAGGCGGAAAACTCTAAAGCAAGAGACATGCTCACGCAAGGAAATATTAAATCCCGCTCAAACGAAACGGAATCTAATTTAATTGAATTTAAAAATGTTTTCGAAAACCAGCAATCGTATTATTCGAACAGAGATTTTAATAACGCGATTCGCACAGGGAAAGAAGCAATGGAAAAACTTTCTTTGATTAATCCAAAATTCCAATCGGAATTATCTCCTGCTCGAAAAGAAATCGAAGATACGGTCAGAAAATCTGCGCTCATGCAAGCAAACTCAAAAATTACTACAGGATTAGTTTCGCCACTTGAATCATCTGGTGGTTACGACTACCGGTATTCTGCCGCTGCGAGTAGAGAAACTTTACTCTCAGATTATTCGTTTAACAGGGTGTTAGTCTCTCGTGATACCTTGCCAACTAATTTAAGTTATGAGACTGCACCTGTTAAAATGAAATCTGTATTTCTTACATCCAATTCTGTTTCTAGAAATAAAGAGCCGCTTTTAAAAGGTCCGTTAGATATTTACTCCAGGGAAGATTATATCACAACTTCTATTTTAAAAAATACGGCAACGGGAGAAGACCTAAAATTTGATTTGGGTCCCGAAGAAGATATTGAAGTAGAAAGAAAGGAAGATACCTTTCGTGAGAAGAAAGGATTTTTCTCTGGCACAAATTCTATTACTACCACTGTAACAGTCCGATTAAAAAATCGAAAGAAAGAAAAAACATCTATACTCGTTGTAGATCGTATTCCTTATACAAATGACCCACAGGCAAAGGTTGAAACAAAAAACCTTCCGCAACAAAATGAACTTAGCCGCTCTGGAATTTTAAAATACCCGGTAGAAATTTCTGCGGGCGAAACAAAAGAAATTAAGTATGAGTATAAAATACTTTATCCAGAAGAAAGTAGACTCAAAGAAAAACAAAGAGAGGAAGAATGATGAAGTTAATACCGGGCTTATTAAAAAATTACGTGTCAGTTCGAGCAGGGTCGAGAACTACAAATGCTAAAAGCCCTTATTTTATTAGCACATCTCGACCTTGCTCGACACAGGCTTCTCGACTATCGCATACTTGGAAGCCGCTGCTCGAAATGACAATATTATATTTCTTATTAGCTACTCAATTTCTAATATTCGCTGCGGATAAGATTGATATTCCTGTAAACGAAGTTTTGCTTTTTAGAGATAGAACGCAGGTAACAAGAACTGGAAAGTTAAAGTTCGAGCCTGGGGAAAATCAATTCTTGTTTGAATCTCTCTCACCAGTTTTATTTGACGAATCTCTTAGGGGTTATACAGATAATCCCGGGCTTAGTATCACATCCATTATCACGTTTGTAGAGCCGGGTTCTGAATACAAAGACAAAGAATACGCCTCGCTAAAAAAAGACATGGATACAATAGAATCAAAGAAAAAACAATTAGATGGAAAAAAGGCAAATCTAATCAACGAAAAAAATGTTTTAGAAGAGTATCGTAAACTTACAGGCGAGACAGTTTCTAAGAAAGCGGCTTATATCAATTCGTCGGAGGATTTAAAACTTTGGAAAGAAACTCTGACTTATTTTCAAACTCGCTCTATTTTAATTGGAGCTGATATTCAAAAAACTGAATTTGAAATGGAAGATTTGAATAAAAAATTTGCTGAATTAAATCTGAAATTAAATAAACTCATTTCTAATTCAGGAAAATCCAAACGTATTGTAGAAGTTAGAATTTCTAATTCTTCCAATAAAAGAATTGAATCTGAGTTTTCTCTTTCTTATTTAATTGGAAATTCATCTTGGATACCTGCTTATAATATTATTTGGAAAGGGGGAGAAGCAGCAGAGGTAGAATACTTAGCAGAGATTCGCCAAGAAACAGGAGAAGATTGGAAAGACGTCAAAGTGGCATTATCCACAGCCGAACCAAAAAAATCTTCCACTCGTCCGAGAGTTCAGTCTGTTGAAGTTTTTACTGAGGGCGGTAAAACTAAAAAAACTTTTTTTAGTTTTGATAAGAAATCAGAGTCAGCTCCCACGAATGCAGCGACTGACGTAGTAAATACAGCAAAGGAAATAGATGGAACTGTGCAAGAAGGTGCGGGTGGATTTATATTTCGCTCCTCCGAAAGAGCAAAAATTCCAAGTAAAAAAGAATCTTCTCGAATCACAATATCAAGATTTCAAACAGAAATGAAAACTGCACTCATGACCGTTCCTCATAAACAGCGGCTAATCTACACAGCCGGTGACTTGTATAATAAAATTTCTTTCCCGCTTCTTGCTGGCAAAGCTGCGATTTATAAGAACTCTGGGTTTATAGGTGAGACTAATCTACCTTATACTCCCTCTGGTGCAAGAGTAAAAATTTCTATGGGAATCGAAAATGATATTCGCGTCTTCTATCGAGTGGAGAGTAGCAATTTCAAAGATGGATTTGTAAAAACAAAACAAGCATTCGAGAAGACAAACTATATTACCCTCGAATCTTTTTCTAATAAAGACGAAGAAGTAATCGTCTGGGATAGAATTCCTGTCAGCGAAATTTCTGACGTAGACGTTAAAATCGACGATAAAAAAACAACTCCCAATTATACATGGAAAGAAGATAAAAGTGGAATTCTATTTTGGAAAATTAAATTATCTCCCCGCAAAAAAGTGGAGCTAGAGTTGCGATTTAGGATTAAGGTTCCAAATGATTCGGGGTTAAGTTTTTGATAGAAGTAAAAAGCTTGCCTTTTTATTGCGATAGGATAATTTCAAGCTATGGTAAGTCTCAAAACTCATACAAGTGTATCTTTCCAAACTGATTTAATTATAGATAGATTTTCTCAATATTTGACCAACGAGATAAAAGACTCTCTAGAAGAAGTTGTACTTTTTGGCTCTCGTGCGAGAGGGGATTACAGAGATAATTCGGACTATGACTTTGCAATATTAGTAAATAGCGATAATAAAAAATTTATTCGAGATAAAGTATTAGATGCGAAAGTTTTGATTTTGGATGAGTTTGATAAAATGGCTACAAGTTTGATTTATACTATAGACGAGTGGGAAATTAAAAAAAAATATCCCATTGGCAAACATATTCTTTCTGATGGAATTATTATATGGAAGAAAGAAAAGAAATAATTAAAACTATGATTAAGAAGTTGGATCGTTTAACAAATGGTTCGGCGGTATTTTTGCAAATATGATTTTACGACTATTTATTATATTTATGTTTTTTTGCTTTGACCTATTTTCAGAACAAAATATTGAAAAAATGAATATTTCAAAAGTGATGAATAAATTTTATCCAGAAAGAAAAGTTGAAATTTTACCTCATAGTTTTAATAATTATTGGTTAGTAAGATTATTTCATTCAGAGATAGTTAATGATGAACTATTAATTCTAATTAAAAAGAAAAATGGAAAATACAAAATTCAGGAAATAAAATTTGATGAAAAGTATATTGTATCAGCCAGATTAATCAAACTCACAGGTATAAATAACATTTTTATCGAACTTTTTTCGTCAACAGAAGCGGGTAATGGTTATTTATACATATGTGATACAAATTTAGATATAAAGCTAAAAACAAAAGCATACGATTCACATCAAGAAAGTAAAGAATATTATGAATTTCATAAATCTAAATTATTTCATAACAGACCTTATACAATAGAAACTATTAGTGCGATGTATAAAAATTATCAATTAAATGTTAAATATCTTAAAAAACCTGTTGGTCGTCTTATAGTTTTTGGCTTTTGTGATTACTTTTTGGAATCGGAAAATAAGGATCTAGTAAAAATTATTTTTTCAGAAAAAGTTGAAAAATATTATCAGTATTCTGCTTATAACGGAAAATTTAAATATTTAAAAAATATTAGTAAGGATCGAACTCCTGACTGGTAGAAGCAAAGGATTTAGATTCAACGTGTAAATTTATTTTATTTTAAAAGTAAAGAAATTTCTACTACAAATCCTTTCCCGGATTCATAATCCCCTTTGGATAAAATATCTTTTTGATTTCGCGCATAAGCTGAATTTCCTCCGCAGAGCGAGAGAGGGAATTCTTCATTGGAAAGTTTCTCTAATTTTGAAGAAATAAAAAGGTTGCAAAATTTTTTATGTAATCGTAAACTCTTTATTATGGAAACTTCAACGATTTTCAAAACCTATCAAAATCTTCCAGCATCCGCGCAAATAGAAGTGAATGATTTTATTCAATTTTTAGCCGCTAAATATATAGGTAACGATAAATCGAAAATAAAAAAAAGAAGTATAAAGAATAGTCCGCTAATCAATGCGTTTAAAGGTCACTCAGAAAAAGAGGATAGCGCTGAATATGTTAAGAATCTCAGAAAGAAGCACTGGACATAAATGAATCCGATCTTAATTGATACGGACATTCTCATTGATTCTGCTCGTAAAAAAACAAATGCCATTTTATTTTTAGAGGACTTAGAACAAAAGCATATCCTTTCAATTAGTTCCATTACTCGAATGGAATTAATTGTTGGATGCAAAAATAAAGTTGAACAAGAAAAAATTCTCAAATCCATGATTGATTTTTCTATATTCATGGTAGACGAAACAATAATGCAAAAAGCAGATCAGCTATTAGTTCAATATAATCTTTCTCATGGACTGTTAATACCCGATGCAATTATAGCAGCAACAGCAATTAAATCAAATATAGCATTGTGTTCAAAAAATTATAAAGATTACCAATTTATCAAAGAGCTTTCCCTTATTCCTTACAAAGATATTTAACTTCATTTCTTTTGCTTTTTACAAAACCTTCCCCGGATTCATAATCCCCTTAGGATCAAAAATTTTCTTTATCTCGCGCATAAGACTGATTTCCTCCGCAGAGCGGGAGAAAGAAAGAAAATCTTTTTTCAAAAGTCCGATTCCGTGCTCTGCACTGATAGAGCCATTGTGTTTTTGAATCAGTGTAAACATATCGGGATCTACTTTTTTACATTCAATAAAAAATTCTTCGTTGGAAAGTTTTTCTGGTTTCAAGATATTCAAATGTAAATTCCCGTCGCCGATATGACCGAAAAGTGCGATTTCAAATCCCGGGTATTTAGCGGTTAATAAGGATTCCATGTCAGAAATAAAAGCTTCCATATTTCTAAGTGGGAGCGATATATCGTTCTTATGCACAGTGTGTAAAATGGAAAGGCTTTCGGAAATTCCTTCCCTGTATTTCCAAAAGGTTTGTTTTTGGTGAGAATTTTGCGCTACGGTTCCATCATCAATTAAGCCTTTCTCTGTTACATTTTCAAGAAATGCATAGAGTTTGTCATTATCCGCTTCTTCTGCAATTTCGAATTCCAATAACACGTAGTAAGGACTTCTTGCGCCAAATGGATCGCCTAAACCGAGGTGGTGTTTTACTTTATCCGCACATAAATCGGAAAAGAATTCAAAGGCAAGAAGCGGCAGAACAGAATTATGCGTTTCTTTAAAAACATTTAAAATAGATTGATAATCGGGAACGGCAAGTAAAATCACGCTTGTATCTATTGACTTCTTCGCTAATTTTAAAGTCACTTCTGTGATAATTCCAAGAGTTCCCTCTGAGCCAATGAATAAATGCTTTAAATCATAACCTGTATTGTTCTTTAGAATATTTCCGTTGAATCGTAGAATTTCTCCTTTACCTGTAACCACAGTCATTCCAAGCACCCAGTTTCGAATGAGTCCATAATGAACAACACGAACTCCACCAGCGTTAACCGCTATATTACCCGCAATATGAGAAGAGCCAGTTGCGGCAAAGTCTACAGGAAAAATAAATCCTCTTTCTTCCGCTTCCTTATGAACATTTTGTGTAATCATTCCTGCGCCAACAGTGAGAGAAGCGAAGAAAGGATCGAAGTCAATTACGCTATCCATTTTGGCGAGAGAGACTACTAGCTCTTTGTCTTTAGCAATTGCTCCACCGGCATATCCTGTTCTACCGCCGGAGGGAACAATTTTAATATCGTTCTCGTATGCGTATTTTACAAGTGTAGCAACGTCTTCAGTGCTTCTTGGGAATGTAAGTAAATCATAATTTGGTTTATGAACTTTTGTTCTGTCTGTCCCGTAAGAATCAAATGCTCCTATATCCATTTGTCCATCTTCACGAGAGAATACTTTCTCTTTGCCGAGAAGGGAAATAATTTTGTCTTTGTGTTCTAGTGTAGTACTCATAAATGCTCCCAGTCGCTGTTTAAATGTATTTTTGGTAAGTATGCAAATTGTTGAATTGCTTTTTTAGGATTGACTTCTACAAATTCGAGAAGTGGTCTTAGATCAATTCTTTTTGGATTTTTAGTAATGCGTAAGAAATATAAAATTCGATTTATTTTATGAACAACGGATAATAGTAATTTTCCGATTAAGATTCGAATTACAAATCCGGAAACTGTTTTGGACTTCAATGTAACAGCAAGTTCGGAGAATGAAAATGCTTCTGGATGAGCCAAATTAAAAATCCCTTTCTTAGGATTTTCTACTGCTCGCTCTAAAAACTCAACAACATCTAAAACATGGATGAATGATTTTTTAGATTCAGAGTCTTCCGGAAAAGGAAGGAGTTTTCGCTTGAGTAGCCGCTGTAGTTTGGAAATAAATCCTTTTGTATCTTTGCCAAAGACGGAGGCAATTCTAAAAATTGTATAAGTTTCAATTCCGGAGAGTTGAACGAGTCGTTCTGCGTCTATCTTCGATATCGCATAATCTGTATTACCCAGAAGTCTGTCCGTTTCAATTAATTTTTTACCCGGCTGATGACCATAGACCGAAGCGGTGCTCGCTATGATGAAGGTTGGAACTTTATTTTCCTTTGCGAAGATAACGAGTTTATTTGTTCCGAGGACATTGGTTCTCATATAATCTTCAGTCTTGTTGGAAGAGCCGGACACGACTCCTGCAAGGTGTAAGATACAGTCGATTCTATCTTGAATCACGAAACGATTTTCTGAGCCAAGGTCAAATTCATAAAACTTGAAGTTTTTGTGTAGACGCACAAATTCTGGAAAATTGGAAAAGGATTTCCCAACCGCAATCAACTTGTGTTTATGCAGAACTTTGGAAATAAACCGGGAGCCAATCACTCCCGAACCGCCTGTAATTAAAATATTCATAATAGAAAGTTCTTGAACTTTTTTGATTCCTAAAATAGTATACACTACATTATACAAAAGAAAGGGTTTTTGAGATAGGATATTTTATAATATTAGATTATCCTAATATTATAAAAGACCAGAAACCTGCGGTAGCAAGCCCACCATTATGTTGCGCCCTAATGGAAGCAACATTGAGTTGGTGTGTTAAAACCCCCAGTCCAGCGTGGTAAACGCTGGTGCGTCTGCATAAGGTATATTACTATGAAAAAAAAGAAGTATCTGAATGAAATCAAAAAAGAGAACTTTGCTCTCGCTATAACCCTAATTGACCAGGAACTTGCAGAAAATCCAGACGATCCGGAGCTTTTGTATAACTTCGCGATTTGTTGCTCTAGAACCGGGAACCATAAAAAATGCGTTTCTGTCTTAAAGACACTCGTTGAAAGAGTCGGTCGCTTTATCGAGCGGGATAATGTATTTCGTTTGATTATTTTTTCTCTTATCCAACTCCACGAATACAAGGAAGCACTTGATATGACTGATGATCGTCTTCGAGTTAATATTGGAGATCTCAAGTTACTTTCTTTTCGTGCGCACATCATGGAAAAATTAAACCGAATTGATGAAGCCATTCAGATTCATAAAAATATTTTAAAACTAAAACCAGATTATTTGAATAGTTTGAATTCAGCCGGATATTTGATCGCCATGAAAAAAAATCCGACGCAGGAAGAAATTGCTGAGGCGACTGATTTTTTAAAGGAAGCAGTAAAACAAAATCCTGATAACGCGGCTTATCTTGATTCGTTTGGAGTTCTTCTGAACAAACGAGGACAAAAGCAAGCAGCCATTAAAGCGTTTAACAAGGCAATAGCCGCTAACCCTGCGCATAGTGGAATTATTTTAGATCATTTGCAGTCGCTTTTGTAAATTAGCAAATAAAGATTACCATCTATCGTCTATCGTATCTTTCTTTTCTATGTAAGAATTTATCTGTTCTAAAACTTTATTACTCACAGATATATTTACAATGACTGGATTTCCGATTTCTAATTTATTCCAAACGAAAATAGATTTACTCTTTTCTTTTAGTTTAATGTCTTTCCAGGGAATTAAAATCTTAGGATGTTGAAATCGAAATAAGATCATAACTTCCATTCCAAGTCCTTCTGGATAGTAGGATAATGTCATTATGCCGTTATAATTAGAAATTCCAAGTTGAATGGATTGAAATGATTTTACTAGAAAAGGATTTCCAATTCTTTCCGGAAATTTATAGGCTTTGTATAATTTGCCCCAGCCGCCAAAGCGAGAGACTAAAAATAACATACTAAGCCAAATAGCAATGAATAAAGCTCCGCAAAGAATAACGATAAAGAAGATAAAGAAAATTTCTGAAGTTGATTGCATAGTTTACATTGTTATTTTTTTTTATTCTTATACCGCAATGATATGCGTTGCGATGAATTCGTTACAGGCTGGACGAGAATCTGACAATCACTTGTTCTTATTGTTAATCAGTGTAATGGCATTTTACACTTATCCACCAAACCAATTAAAGTATATTACAAGAGTCTCCATTTCGGCGCTTATTTTATTTGTGGGCATTGAAATATATTTAACAAACAAAGGTCCTATCATTCAAGCACCACCGGAATTTTTTCAACTAGGTAGACTGATTACGCTAGTTGCCCTTTGCGTTTTGATTTATATAATTACATTGTATAATTACAAAACTCTCCACAATGCTCAGGACTTATTAGAAATTGAGCATCAAAAATCTGAAACGCTTTTACTAAATATTCTCCCTCCTGCAATCGCAGATAGATTAAAAGCAAGTAGTGCTGTTATTGCGGATAGAACCAATGAGGCTACTATCCTATTTGCCGACGTTGTAGGCTTCACGGTATTATCCCAAACTATGCAACCTGAAAAACTAGTTGCGCTTTTGAATGATTTATTCACCGAGTTTGACTCAATTACCAAAGCCTATAATTTAGAAAAAATTAAAACGATAGGCGATGCATATATGATTGCTGGTGGAATTCCCGAATCTAGAGAGGATCATTGCGAAGCAGTAGCGTTATGCGCTCTCGAAATGTTATCCGTTATGCGTAGGGGAATTTCCGAAGACTTGCAAGACTTCAAAGTTAGAATTGGAATTCATACCGGTCCAGTCGTCGCTGGTGTAATTGGAAAAAGTAAATTCATCTACGATCTCTGGGGAGATAGTGTAAATACCGCTAGCCGTATGGAATCTCACGGCGCGGAAGATCAAATTCATGTCTCTAAAGAAGTTTATTTTAAACTCAAAGACAAATTTGAATTCGAAGACAAAAGAGAAATCCAAGTCAAAGGCAAGGGGCTAATGGAGACTTACTTCTTAGTGAGAGAGAGGATTTAATTATTTGACAGACTAAATTCAAAAATTATTTTAATCCAGAAGCTATTGTGGGAGGAAAGTTGTATGGAAACAGCGATTCCGAAAGAAAAAGAATAAAGCTTTCCAATATGCTTTCTCTTCTTTTTATTACGAACAATATTTTTTACATTCTCTTCTTAAGCTATATGAAAATTCCCGAGTACAGCATGTTGCTGTATGCTACTGGAATTTTTTACATTTTTAATTTGTTATTAACTCACCTTACGCAAAAGAGTAAAACTATGGAATATTTTCTTAAGTTAATAATATTAGATAAATCTAATGAATTAATAGAATCAATAGCCCGCGGTATAGCTCGGCTGAAGGTGAGCGTTAAGCGATGGGAGGAAAAACCCACCGTTAGGTGTACCCCATCTTCAGCGCTGGGCACGCTGGTCGCTCACCCGAACTCAATCATTTCTTTTGTAAAGAAATGATAATGTAAGGTGAGTTATTAAATAAATATGGAAAGCACAAGGCGAGCAGACTTCTTTTGATCACCACCTTTACAATTGTAGTTTTATATTATGATATTGTAATGGGTAAGGCGGCTATCGTATATATTCTCTTTGTTGCCTTCGTAGCGTTTCCGTTTGTTTTCAATTTTGAACGTCTTTCGAGTAAAGCTGAAGCTGCGCTACGTCAGGCGAAAGAGCAACGGGATCTCGGGGGAGATATTAATGTAATAGGGAAATTAAATTTTAGAGGAAATGAATATACCCTATTTGTAAATGCGGATGCAAACTTAGAATCTATATATACAAATTTGCATAAGCTTGGAGAACCGATAGACGATATATCTTTTATTAAAATTGCTTATATCGCCTCAGAAGACAAAATAGAAGAAAAGCAAATTGACCTTGCCTTGATTCGATCTATGGTAAAGAATTCAAATTACAGAGCAGCACTTGAAGAACTTGAAAGCACAGAAGAAGAAATCTTAGGAGCTGAATTTATTTATCTTCGAACTCTCTGCTTAGAAAGAATCGGTCTTGGAACTGTCGCATTATCCATTCTAGAAAAACATCCCACTATTCTAAATAATTATCTACCCGCAGAGCATCTTAAAGCATTGATCTACTATCGTGCTGAAGATGTTGAATTGGAAAACTTTAGATAAGCAAGCAGTGCATTTTTGAATTGTTGTTCGAGACTAATTAACTTTAACCGCATATAGGGATAGGTACCGCGCTCGTGGTGCGGATGCAAGACTCCGTCGAATAGTTCAGGCTGTCTTCGATAAACATTTAAGAGTTCACTTGCAGCGAATGAAGCTGGGAATCTTTCGATATGTTTACAAGCTACAAATCTGTATAACGAATTTGGATGAATAAGAAATGAGGCAATCAAAGTATCAATAGATTTTTTGGCTTTTATTGAATTGAGTCGGGCATACAAGCGGCTAATTAGAAATGCCTCTGGATCGGTTTCGTCGTAAGGAATCGGATCAGAAATCAGTTCGCGATGCTCCATCACTGCGTTAACCGCGATGCTAAGATCTTTGGTTGTTTTAAGTCGTATGCCATAAACCTCTGTAGGAAATTTGAACGGTGGATGTCCTTTGCAGCGCCAATTTGTGGAATAGGATGCTCCATAAATCAAGTGATCGCCCGACCCATCCATGGGCATGGAATTTGATTGTGTGCAACAAAAGCAAGCGCAGTAGTATATGCGTGTTATGCGACTGTTGGTTGGTTTCAGAAATTCAATCGTATCCCAATTCTCAGTAGCAAACAAAATGGGAGCCCGTGTGCGCTCGTCTCTGGCAGAATACGATCCCATATCGTAATCCGAGCGATGCCGTACAAATTCCTTGCACTCTGAGCAAAAAATCTGATTGCATCCAACGGTTGCCCATTCATTTCCCTGATGGTCAAATAACGCATCGGGAATCCAATAGCTACCGCCTACGAGGTAACCAGCATTGACGCAATATTTTAGGTTACTTTCAGATAGTCGCATAGCGTCAGAGTTTCAGTAATCATTTATTATTAACCGTTGTCAAGCGGCTAATTGGCTATTTATCTTCTTACCGTTATCCCAATAATTATTATTGTTTACCAAGAAAATGACTTACTGCAATTTGTAAAAACAATTAGTTGGGAACTAAAAGGAATGAATCATGAGTGATAAAATCACAATTACAGCTTTAATCGAAGCGGATGCTAAAAAAGTTTGGGACTATTACACTTCTCCTAAACATATTGTAAACTGGAACTTTGCAGATCCCTCTTGGCATTGCCCGAGTGCAGAAAACGATATGCGTATCGGTGGAACATACAATGCACGAATGGAAGCAAAGGACGGTAGTTTTGGTTTCAACTTTGAAGCTGTTTATAGCGAAATTACTATTGGCAAACATTTCACTTATGAATTTGGTGGTAGATCGGCAACAGTAACTTTTAAAGATGCAAATTCTAAAACCGAAGTCATAGTTTCATTTGATGCAGAAGAAGAAAACCCAATTGAAATGCAAAAATCCGGATGGCAATCAATCCTGAATAATTTTAAAAATTATACTGAAACTACCTAATAGTTTTTTTTGCGTTAATTTAGTTGGTTACAATGCTAACAAAAACTATCCTCACTGCCGAAAATTCTACTTTAAATACATTTGCGGTTAATAAATATTAACCGTCAAAATTTTTAATAAATAATTCGTATTATTCAAAATTTGGTCTGCGTTTTTCTCCAAAAGCATTCATAGCTTCCATTAAATTTTTTTGAATGATAGGAGTCTTAAAATTTTTATCTAAAGCCTTCATATGTGCATCAGCATATTGTGAAAGATGAAAATGCAAAGACTCTTTTGTTCCTTGAAAAGCCGATAGGGGAAATTTGTAAAGAGCTTCTAATTTTCGTATAGTTAGTTTTCTCAGCTCTTCTTTATTATTTGCAATTTCATGAATAAAACCGATTTCTTTTGCCTCTTCTGCTTTGTAATTTGTTCCGTATATGACATCATTTACATGCTGTGGAAGTACAACCATTTTTGTTTTTTCAATCAATACACCGGGTAGAGGCAAACCAAAAAAAACTTCCGTAAAAGAAATGCGAGCTTTTCCTGTCATCATGAATCTATAATCACAGGCTAGCGACAAAACCGCCCCACCACCCATCGCATAACCA
>JANYCR010000328.1 GCA_025360185.1 Leptospiraceae bacterium
GGGCTGCTGAATTTGAAAAGCTTTTTGAAGACAAACATGATGATTATAATTCCATCATGGCTAAGGCGTTAGCCGATAGACTTGCGGAGGCATTTGCAGAATGTATGCACAAATATATTCGCGATGAATGGGGATTTGGAAAAAATGAAAATCTTTCCAATGCCGAACTCATCAAAGAAAAATATCGTGGTATCCGACCAGCCGCGGGTTATCCTGCAAGTCCAGATCATACCGAGAAAGGAATTCTTTGGGATTTACTAGGAGTAGAGAAAGCTGTAGGCATTAAGCTAACGGAGAGTTATGCGATGTGGCCGGGTAGTTCTGTGAGTGGGCTTTATTTTTCTCATCCAGACTCTAAGTATTTTGCAGTAGGAAAAATTGGTAAAGACCAAATCACAGAATATGCAAAACGTAAAAATATGGAAATACAAGTTGTAGAAAAATGGCTTTCTCCGTATTTAGATTATATGTAATCTAAAGTTAATTTTGAAGGGGTTTTGTCACCCTGAGCTTGTCGAAGGGCTTACAATTTGTTATAGGCATGGATTCGACAAGCTCACCATGACAGGCAAATTACCATTATGCGTTTATTTCCATTTTTTAAAATTGTATTTTTCAACCAACTCAACATGGCTTTAACAAAAGGTGTAACATGAAATATATATTATGTTTATTATTAATACTCTCTCTTGCGAGCTGCAAAAAAAACCAAGAGCTAGAATCAATTAGACGATCTGCAACAAATGAAATTGATTTGTATTTAACTCCGCATAAGTTTAATGTATTAGAGCATGATTGGATAAATTTAAAAGGTTATTCTAAATATGATAAAGTAGATTTAATCCGATATTTAAGAGCTTACGGAAGAACGTTAGACGACCTTAAAGAAAATCCTGCACTCGAATACAAAGAAGAAGAAAATATTATCACACTAAAAGTAGCAAGGAGCGCGCATTCTACTTCTTATGATTATGATACAAATATTCCAATTATTTTCTATGGATCGAATTGGATTCAAAAAGGCGAGTATCCAGATGCAGTTCATCAACAACATATTGTCCCTACTCTCGCTAAGATTTTAAAAATTAGAAATCCAAATGGAGTGGAGACTCACCCGTTACAACAAATTTTAAAAACAAGTAACGAAGGGATTTTACCGGAGATTATTGTGACAGTAGTCATTGATCAAGGTGGACAACAATTCTATAAATCTCATCCAGAAGTTCCTATTCAAATTTCTAAAATTAAAAAAGAAGCGGCTTATTTCCCTAATGCGCTCGTAGGTCATATAGATGCGGAGACCGCTGTTGGTCATGCTGCAATTGGGACCGGAGCCTACCCGAGAAAAAATGGTATTATTGGTAACGGTTATTTAAAAATAACAAATGGAAAACCAAGTCGAGATGAAATTTATACGACAAGTGATACAACTGTTAATCCAGGAGAGTTACTAGTAGAGACTCTTGGTGATGTGTTAGACCATGAGTATAGAGGAGAGTCCGAAGTGATTAGTCAATGTTATGCGCTTCGTGCTGCAATAGGAATGGCAGGACACGGTGCGGCTAAAATTAAAGGCGTGGATTATATTGGAGATAAGGACATAGTCTACTGGCTTTCTACTGGAAAATCCCAATGGGTTACAGATAATCAATATTATACACTACCTCCAGAGGCAAATGATTATAACCCACTGAAGACGTTTAACCAGGAGTATCCCGAGGGCTGGGAAGGTATTAACATAAAAGGCTTAGAAGAAATTCATAAATACTGGGAAATCCTTATGGGCAACCCGGCTGAAACAAAATCGCAAGCAGAATTATTTCGAAAAGTAATTAAAAATCATCTGATAGAAAAAGGAAAACATAACGACGGTATACCCGATCTTGCTTATATGACAATTAAGTCGACCGACGCAGTTGCTCACCAATTTGGATTTGAATCTTTAGAAGCGAAAGAAACTTTTCGGGAAGCAGATAAGCAAATTGGTATGCTCTTTGATTTCTTACAAAAGGAATATGAAAATAAATTTATCTTAGTAATCACAGCAGACCATGGTGGAACTCCGATGCCAGAGCTTTCCGGGGGAGAACGATTTACAATAAAGGAATTAGTTGCGGAGATTAACAGTCTTTTGCCCGAAGAAGCAAGACAGACGGAGAGTTTAATTCAACTGATGACAATCGCTCAAATCTCTTTAAACCACGAAACTCTAAAAAAATATTCAATTACCGAAGAACAAATTGCTAATAAAATCATGAGTATTCAAGTAAACCATAAGCCCTTTTTTAAAAAAGTATTTACAAAATCTGATTTAAAATAATTTTACATTTTACATGAAGCTTTTTTTTGTGCGATTTTTTTTGTTAGCGTTTTTTTTATTAGCGACTAATAACATTTATTCTCAAATTAAGCTAGATAATATTTTTACCATTGAAGATGGTATTTCTTATTCAATAGTATTGCCAGTTAATTATAATAAGAACAAGAAATATCTTCTCGCTGTCGGACTACATGGACTTTTTAGCGACGGAAGCCGGATGGTGAATCCATTTAGCTATTATTCAAGATACATGAACATAATACTTGTATGCCCGGATGGAAATTTTACAGACAATGGAAGAAACGGTGTGAAGTGGGGCTATGATAAGAGTGAAAAATATATTTTAAATCTGGTTGATCTAATCAAATCAAAATACAAAGTATACGATGATGTATTACTCTTTGGATTTTCACAGGGCGGAAACCAGGGTTTACAAACAGCACTTTCCAGCCCGACAACTTTTCGTTACTTTGCTGGGCTGTCCGGTGGATACACAACATTAACCGACAAGCAAATTTCTAATGCTGGTAAAATTAATATCTTATTTATTTCAGGGGATACGGGTGAAGGAGAAGCATTTACCAAACGAGAAATGGATAGCCGCTTCCAAATATTGAAACGCTATAATCCTTATGCGACTCGAAAGGTTTACCCTGGAACTAAACATGAAGTCACTCATGAGCAAGCTTTTTACATGTTTGATTGGCTAATGATGGTTAGCCAAAAAGATAGATCTACGCACCTAATAAAAGAAGACTACTTTAAATCCTACTCTGACAGTGCAAGCACACTTTTAAATCAGAAATATACAGAAAGCATTCAGTATGCATATGATAGCATCTCTGAGAATAAAATTTTTGCTCCCTCTTATTATAATCTTGTTTCCTCATTTTTTGCGATAAAAGACGTTCTAAGCTTTAAAAAAAATTTTTTTACAATGATTGAACTATACTCTACCTATCCTTTTTTTGATCATAACCCAGTCTTAAACTTAATCGAGGATATAAAACTCTCCGATGTAGATTTTTTAACGAAGGAAAAATTTTTAGAATTCTTTCAAACGAAAATGATCGAATACGAATCACGACTTTCTAATCTTTACAAAGGGGAAATCTATTTACTTCTTGCGGAGCTACATATCATTAACCACAACACTCAATATGCAAGGGCATCGTTTAAGAAATCTTTATCGTTTTATAACCAAATGAATCCAAAAGAAACTATCTATATAGATGCACAAATCAAAAGAAAGATGGTTTATATTACGGAATATATTAAAGAGTTGGAAGATGGGAAGTAGGAAGAAAAATTCTTTAACGTGAACTCGATGCCTACGCGCCTACTATTTCTTTTTACCCATTTCGTTCTTTCGTTTTAGTTCTTGTATTTTTTTAATTTTATCATCTTCAAAATTAGTCTTGCTTGAATTCTTTTTAGTCTTGCTCGAATCTGATTGACATTCCTCTTTGAGCAATTCTATTTCTTCAGTCAGCAATTTTATTTTATCACTGTATTCTAAAAGTTGTATATTATTTTTTTCTTCATTTTTTTCTTTTTCTAGTTTTAAACTTTCATACTTACTAGTTGAGACACAACTGAATAAAAAAAAGACGATACTTACAATGCTGTATTTTTCTAAGTCAGATTTTTTCATTTCTTTATATTTTCCTCACTATAACTTATCTTAGGTATTAGCTGAATTAAAATTTTCTGGTTGTCAGTTTCTTGATTGCTTCGTCCAACTCCGCGTTCGCCGCTACCCGCGATTATTATTTCTATATCTAGTTCCCTTGATCTGCCTTGTTTTATTTTATCTATATAAGTTTTTACAAATGTAATATTATTTTTTTCCCAAAGTTCTAAAACAGCTAAGGCTCTTAAATAACTAAGTTCATAGTTTATGGAAAATTTGTCTTTAGACGCTGTTCCTTCTATTACAATGAGGTATTTAATATCTAAGGCTTGTTTGTCTTTTGCCGCTGTAGCTTTTAATATTTTATCAATGCGTCTCCCTGCATTCAATAAATTTTCAACATCATCATCTCTTATAATATAACTCGCACTATCAAATTTGGGTTGTTTCTTCAATGCAAATCTTTTAAAGTCTTTCTCGTAATCAAATATTTTACCGTCATCTAATTCTCTTGTGCTAGTCTCAATCTCTTGGATTCTTTTAAATTTTTCTGCATCGACTTCATTTTTTTTGTTTTGTTTTTTTAACATTATAAAAGTCAAAACATACAATACTAGCATGATAAAAAAAAGGCTAGTCATCAAATCAGTATAAGATGCCCAGAAAAAGTTGCCATGCTTTCTTTTCATATTAATCCTTTATTTCCAATTTATAATCTCTCAGTTCTTTAATCTGATGCTTTAAAATTTTAGTCAGTAAAATCACTTTCCACTTTTCTTTTGCCGAAAACTGAATTTCTGCTCCATAACCTGCATCGTGTCTTTTGCTAATCACATGAACTACATATTCATTCTGGTTGTGCTGACTTCTTTTAATAATTAAACACCCCCTCTTATTCGAATTATATTCACCGCTATTAATATGCTTTACGAAACTTTTTATAAATTCATTGTTCCCTATTTTTTCACCAAACTCTTCTACAAAATCTTTACTATGATGTGCTCCTTCATTTATATCAAACTCAGCACTCGGCTCAATTTCAGGATCATATATTAATTCTTTTAAAGAAACAGTTTCTTCTACATACATTTTTATAGTGTGCTTCACAACTTCAAGTGAAGTTAGATTTAAACCCTGCTCAAATGTATTTTTTAAAAAACCCTTACGATTCTTTTTCATTTAATTCCCGTAACACTTCTTTCAAAATACTGGTTTCATGATTTGCTTTATACAACATTAGAAAGGCAAATATCGCAAATTCCCATATTACTATAAAAAATAAAAATGGAATCGTAATATAATCATATTTACTTGTAAACCACTGAGGTAAATTTTTTACCCACCTAAAAAAATGTTTATACCAAACAGGTTTATCATAATGATAAATTTTAATTTGAAACTTTTTACTATCGAGTTCTATTGGAATAGTTTCAACAAGTTGAAACCACTTTGACCCATTGCCACTTTGGTTATCGTAAAATTTTTCATTTTCATCATATACTTCAACTTTTAATTTATTATCGAATATAAGAAATATTTGGTTCAACTTCTGCGCATCTTTTTCTTTTAAAATTTTTTCTATATTAGAAGACATTAAATTTTTAATTAAATAGA
>JANYCR010000346.1 GCA_025360185.1 Leptospiraceae bacterium
TGTGGTAAAGTTATTTCCAGAATGGGTGGTAACTTTGTTCCAGATTCACTGGTAGTTTATTTCCAGAACAGGTGGGAGCTTATTTACAGAATTTGCAATTTAGGATTATTTACATCTATAAAATTTTCTCTTACGTTTTCACTGGTTACAAAAAGTAATTGAGTTTCATCGCTTATATATTCAAAGCCTTGCCATCGTGGAGATGCGCCTTTGGTGATTAAATTGGATTGCTCCCCCAATTTCTTCATTTCCCAATGTTGCGGTATATTATTATTTGCTTCTTTCATATTTGCTCATGATTTGCTTGATTTACATGATTATCTTGAGTAGAATAAGTTTCCAATAACAAAATCCTGCCAATCCTTAAATCCTGTAAATCATGGTAATTGTTTGTCTCTTTCATTTTATTGTTTTGCTTTTTATTAGTACATTGTCTGCACCTTGATTTTCCTGATTTAAGGATTTTCTTGATTTAGTATAAAGGCAATCATGCAAATCAAGTTAATTATGGTCTTATCAAGGTAACCCCATAATCATGTGAATCAAGGTTCAGACAGTTTATTGTTATGAATTCTTTTAAATTCTAAACTTTTTGCTCCAAAATTTATAAGTAAACCTATTTCCATTTTATATGCCTCTAAATAGTTCATAGCCTGAGCCAAGTGAACATCTTCCAGTTTGATGGTTGCTTTTAGTTCCACCATCACAAAATCTTCTACAAAGAAATCGACCCTTCTCTTTCCGATATTAACACCGTCATAATAAATACTCATCTCCATTTCTCTTTCAAATTTCAAATCTTGCTTTTTTAATTCTATGGCTAAAGCTCTCTGATAAATCACTTCTTGAAAACCATTTCCCAAAGTGGAATGAACTTTCATCGCACAACCAATTATCTTTCCTGTGAGGTCTTCGTATTTCATACTAGGATTAAAGGATTTTCTTGATTAGAGGATTTAGTCATTGTCAATCCTCTGTAATAAATCCAACCATCCTTGCATTCTCGTCTAAACATTTTAATTCTCTCTATCATCCCAAATATCCAAATTCAGAAAGTTTTTTCATATCGCTAATCCTGCCAATCCATAAATCCTGATGCTGACAATGATTACCCAAACAATCCTGGCTGTGTGATAGGCTTTGGATAAAACGCACCAATGATTACAAAAGGATTGGGAGAGGTAAAATGATGTTGTTTGGTCGTTCCTAAGTAAAAGTAAACGTCTTTTGTTTTTACAAAATTATCAAAGTATTTTTCTTTTACTTTTTCGCAGGCTTTCCTTTCATCACCATCGCAAGATTTTAAAGAATTCCAATAGAGCATTCCGGTTTCCCAATCTTCTATCATTAGATTGGAAATTTTTCCAGAGTCATCTTCAAACTCATACTTAAATTTATAGGGAAGCTTATCTACTACTTCAAAATTTTCAATGTCCTCTTCATTCTCCGATTCAAATAGATTCAACTGACGTTTTTCAGATTCTACGAAATTTATTTTTTTAGAATCCCATTCCCTATCTGTTTTCTCATAGGTAAATTTATGAATTTTGGTTGGTTTGAATACAGCAAGAGAAGTGCAGACATTTTTATCCTTGGCTTCTTTAATCAATTTTGCCAGATTGGTATAAACATTTTTTAATACATATTTTCTTCTGTCCTTCCATGTGTCACCATCTGCCTCAATCTTTCCTACATCTTTGATTTCTTCAAAGTTGACAGGACGGTAGGACTCAGGGCGAAAGTCATTTGTATTTTTTTGTAAATCTAACTCTACCCAATCATATTTATTAAAACGCTTGTCATAATCTAATTTACGAAAAGGAAGAGGGTAAATCCGAATCCATTTTCCTTCTTCTGTAATCCCAGCCGTGCAGACAGTCTCTCCGTATTTTGTGGAAAGAGCAGGGTATGTTTTGACTGTGATTAATACTTTCATCTTCATAGATTAAATATGTTCCAAAGAAAATTTATTAGAAAGTAAAGGCATAACTGCATTAGCCGTTCTACTTCTATGGCAAGAAGTATGTTCTTTTTCAAAACAAGTTAATGCTACTCTTTTGTTTTTTTGGCAAACCTCTACGACTCTTTTTAAATCCTCTGTCATCTTCGGCAAAATATTTTTTTCATAATCCACAAATAGAATTTGATAATCCGTTTCTTGTTTTAGATTTTTTCTTTTATCAGATTCAATTCCTAGATTTGGAATATGAATATATTCTATTCCTACATTTTCTAATATATTTTTTAACTGACTTTTAGAAAAACCATACTTCATACTAAAAGGATTTTTTCTTATATCACAAAGTACTTTTACATTTTCATTTAGTAATTGAGTCACATATTTTTCTACAGACTTAGCTTCATAACCAATTGTAAAGAGAACGGATTCTTTTTTATTCGGTTGCAACTTTTGAACTATTTCTAATTCAGATTTTTTTAATATCTTCTCAGCAATCTCACTTCTAATTGCATAAAAAGGAAAATTCTTATACACATAGCGAATTAAGGATTCTCCTTTTAAATCTTTAAATTCAGAATAAATACTTTTTAAATACTTTCTATCTTGTAAATTTAAAGTTTCGTAATAATTAATATTTGTTTTTACAATCCATGTTACTGGATTTTCTTCGACTAAATCGTATTTAATCATCGTTTTCAAATCTTGGTTTGCCTGCGCAGAGTAACATCCAAAGCGATAAGGAAGAAAATCAAAGCTAGGCTCTTTTTGATTTTGTGAAAACAAAAAAAGAAGCTTCTGAAAATCTAATTTAGAAAGTTTCCCGCCAAACATTTGAATGAGAGCAAGAATGACTTTTCTTCTATAAAACATAGATTTAACTTCAATCGTTTTCTTCATTCATATTCCTCCTCTTTATTATTTTCAGTCGTCCGATTTTTTCGGACAGCTAAATTTCCCTCTCACTAATCCTGCCAATCCATAAACTTGTGGTGAGCAAAGTCGAATCCATCCTGAAAATCCTGATACTACGCCGCCAACACTTCATTTAACTCATCAAGAATCTTTTCGTAATCCTCTTTAAACAACTGATAAAATTTACCAAGCCCACCATTGCGATTGAAAGGGTCGAGGTCGAAATCTTCTTTTTCGATATGAAAACTATTTACAACATATTCTTTAATCATACGAAGCCATACCATTTGTTCTTCGTTGAATTTGGTTGCTCCCGCTTGTTTTTTGAAAACCCAGTCTTGGAAATTTTTGTCTACTATCTTATCATACGAAGTGATCGAAGAATCTAATCTGCTTACTTTACGAATCAAGGAGACAAGCGCTGTTAGCTCATTAAGAGGTGAGCCTTTGCATTGACCAAGTGCTTCGTAGGCTTGCCATACATGCACAGGGGCTAATACAGGTTTTTCTCGTAGAAGAGTTTCTAAAACTTCTTTTAACATTGAGTAGGTGAGTTCTCTTCTTCGGAAAGGCTCGTTGTAGAAAATTTGGAGGGCGGTTAATTCGTCTTTATGCTCTTTTATCCAGTTGGCGAATTCTTTTACTATTTTCTCTGCTTTTTCCTTGTTGTCTTTGTCCCAGCCTACATGGATTACTTCATCCGGGTTTAATAAATCAATTCTTTGTTCATGCGTTTTACGGACATTTTCAATGTATTCGTTTAACTCACCTGTAAATACTCTCGCTGCTTCGTTTTGGACTTTTTCTGTTTCCTTTTTTATAATTGCTTCAATTACTTTTGGATCCGCGTCTTTATTTTGATTTTGGACTTTTGTTTCTATTTCTTCTAGTATATCAGGATTGAATGCGTTTAATAATTCTTTTGCGACTTGTGGAATTGTTTTTCCGTTTGCCTTTTCTTTGAATTTCAGTTTTTCTTTTTCAGTCAGTTGTTTTTCTAGCCGAATCAATCGACTAGCAAGTGAGGTAAATAGCTCTTCTTCTCTCGCCCCAACTGCTACCGCTTGGAGTAATTCTTTTAAAGCAATTCCCGGCTTTTTTTCTAGCGGGCGGCTATCTGTCTTTAGACTCTTTGTTACTCCGATTGCATCTACAATCACAAAATGATCTTTCGTATACTTAGCCGTAGGAGTTACTTTTTTTAAATCATCGAGGCTAATCGTTCTTGTTCCCCTCCCTTTCATTTGTTCAAAGTAATTTATACTTTTTACATCTCTCATAAAAAGCAAAACCTCTAGGGGCTTAACGTCAGTTCCAGTTGCAATCATATCGACAGTAACCGCTATTCTAGGATGATAATCATTTCTGAATTGTGCAAGCGTACTTTTAGGGTCTTCGCCTTTTTCTATGATAATGTCGTTTTCATCTTTCTTGTCTTTGTCTGAATTATAGGTTATCTTTTTACAGAATCTATTTTCTTCTGCAAATTCTTCTCTTACAATTTGGATTATATCATCCGCATGGCTGTCTGTCTTTGCAAAAATTAAAGTCTTTGGAACTTCAAAATTTCCATCTTTATCATAACGGTCTTTGAAAATATTGGGAAGGTTGTCTTTAAATGTTTTAATAATAGTTCTGATCTGATTTGGATTCACCACATCTTTATCCAATTGCATTTTAGAATAGGCTTCATCCTCATCTTGCAATTGCATTCTTTTTTTAAAGCTTAAACGTTCTCTATGCTCAATGTATTCCCCTTTCCAAAGGGTCGCGCCAGCTTGAGTGACTTTTGTATCAATGATAAAAACTTCATACCCTACATTCACTCCATCTGCAACAGCCATTTCATGGGAATAGTCACTTACCTGGTTTTGGTTAAAATATCCGACCGTTCGCTTATCAGGTGTAGCCGTTAGCCCCACTTCAAATGCGTCAAAGTATTCTAAGACTTGTTTCCATAAATTGTAAATGCTTCTATGACATTCATCTATCACAATGAAGTCAAAAAATTCAATTGGTATTTTCGGATCATATTCTATTGGAGGAATTTCTTTTGGTTCCCATTTTCTTTCATTTGGATTTTCCTCTTCTAATCTTTCATCTAGCTCGGAACCTTTTAAAACAGAGTATAATCGTTGTATTGTGCTAATACATACTTGACTATCTGTGGCAACATAACTGGATTTTAAGCGTTGGACGCTATAGAGTTCGGTAAATTTTCTATTATCATCATTCGGAACAAATGACATGAATTCTTGCTCGGCTTGCTCCCCTAGATTTTTCGTATCTACTAAAAATAAAACTCGTTTTGCTTTCGCATATTTTAATAGACGATAGATGAAAGTAATGGCGGTAAATGTTTTTCCTGATCCAGTTGCCATTTGAATCAAGGCTCTCGGACGATTTTCTTTAAAAGATTTTTCTAATTTTGTAATTGCATTGATCTGACAATCGCGCAAGCCCTCAGTAGGTAGAGCGGGTAATTGTTGTAATCTTCCACGTAATGATGAAAATGAAGGGACAGGTCGCGACCTGTCCGTATTCAATTTGTCCTTATCCGTATTCGTTTTCTTATACCAATCAAGCAAAGTCTCAGGTCGATGAAAACAAAAGACTGGTCTTGCTCTAGGCTTTGGATCAGTGAAATCTGTAAACCTTGTCACTTCTCCCGTGCTGATGTATACAAAAGGCAAAGGATCATTTTTTAGATATTTGAGTTTTGCATTTGCGTATTCTTCGCCCTGTGTTTCATGGACACTAATTCTATGACCTTCTTCTTCTCGTTTAGCTTCGATTACACCACAAGGTTTACCATCTACAAAGAGCACATAGTCAGCAGGACCAACATCCGTCAAATACTCCTTAACCGCTACACCGACTCCCGCATTCAGATTGATTTTTTTAATACTTTGTACGACCCACCCAGAGGCTATTAATTGTTTGTCGATATTATCTCGTGCAACTTGTTCCGGGTTTTGATTTGTCATGAGTTTCAACTATTTCACTTTATCAAAGTAACTGTTAAAGGTATATAGCCTTTATAGTACAATAGGATAAGGACAAGTTAGAATGTAATTCAAGGATATTTTTTGTCAAGGGCATTGTTAGTTTTCTTAGAAAAAACTAAAATTTCGATAGGAATATTTTTAGACAAGCGACAATGGGAAAAATTCGCGGAGTACTTTAAATTATGAATGCAAAAGAACTAACATTAAACTAAGTCATCTTCACTAGTGGCGATGTTACCTCTAAGACTTGTTATATAAAACTTCTCAAAATTTCTAAAGCCTTATCAGTTGCGAATCATCATTATATACCGTCAACCGACTTTGGGGCTATGATGAAAAAATGCAAAGCAGGATTTACCTTGGACTATAGAAAGAAAGCTGAGGATAACAAGTATTTTCTCTCACTTAAGGGAACGCATACTTTGTTTTGTTGTGTCTTGCATAATTTGAGTAGGTTTCCTTTTACCTTCCTATAAGAAGCCTGTAACTCCTCTCCAGTGAATAACCCGCATTAAACTCGGTGTAGGTGGCACCAGGCTCAGGAGTTTGGATTGTATCATAACCGAGTTTGATGTCCGATTGTCATTGTATTAGAGTAAACGTCATCTTATCGGGAGTGTATAATGAGTCTGTTGCGAAAGAGAGTTTTCGTTTTCTTGACCATCGACCCGAACATGCTCATGTTATAATTTTAATGCCGTTCGTTTTTTTATTTTAGGGTGTAAAAATACCCCTATTTTTTTATCGTTTCTTTTATCTGTGGTTCATCAGTGGTAATCTTTAAAAAGCTAAAACGGCTATATTTAGCAGCCATACCGGAACCTCCGTCGGTCTAAGAACTACCTATCAAAACAATTGAAATTTGCAAAGCCTCAGCGCTCACAGCCTTGTATTTTATCTTGCAATTATTTGATAAACCAGAAAACTAACATTCACGGGAGAATTTTAATGATTAATAAGAATCTCAAACAGGTAGGTTTCATCCTCCTGATTATTTTACTTGTCCTCTATGGTCTTTACAAAGGCGAACGACCAGAAAACAAAGTAGAGGAAATTTCCTACTCAGACTTTTTAAATATGATCGAGCCTGCAGATGGCATTAAACCAATTGGAAAAATTATTATCAATCCAGAAGGCAAAAACAAAAAACTTATCACAGTGGACAAAGAGGTTATCGAAGGTTGGTTTGAAGATACAAAAGATAAACGTATCAAACCTTTCAAAACAATCGTAGCCCCTTTAACTGTAGATGTTCTAGGAAAACTTCGTAAATCTAACCTTACATTTATTGCGAAATCTACAGAAGAAAATCGCTTTTTAAATGCTATAACAGCGATTATCCCCTGGCTTCTAATCATTGGAGTAGTCTGGTTTATCATGATGAAACAGATTCAATCTACAGGAAACAAAGCATTTAGTTTTGGAAAAAGTAAAGCAAAGATGAATATGGATCCAAAAGTCAAAGTAACCTTTGCTGACGTGGCAGGTTGTGATGAGGCTAAGACTGAATTATCCGAAATGATCGACTTTTTAAAAGATCCTAAAAAATTCCAAGCGATTGGAGCTCGAATTCCAACTGGTGTATTGCTTGTAGGTCCTCCCGGAACTGGTAAAACATTATTAGCCCGTGCAGTTGCAGGTGAATCAGGCGTTCCTTTTTTTAGTATCTCTGGCTCCGACTTCGTAGAGATGTTTGTAGGAGTTGGTGCTTCCCGCGTTCGCGATTTATTTGAGCAGGGAAAAAAGAATGCACCTTGTATTATATTTATCGATGAGATTGATGCTGTTGGTCGTTTGCGTGGAGCAGGGCTTGGTGGTGGACATGATGAAAGAGAGCAAACACTCAACCAAATGCTAGTCGAAATGGATGGGTTTGAGGCTAACGAAGGTGTAATCGTAATTGCCGCAACAAATAGGGCAGACGTTTTAGATCCTGCTTTACTTCGTCCTGGTCGATTTGACAGACAGGTAATTGTGGATTTGCCGGATGTGAAAGGCAGAGAAGCAATTCTAAACGTCCATACAAAAAAAGTTCCGTTAACCAGTGATATTTCTTTGAATTCCATTGCACGCGGAACCCCGGGATTTACAGGAGCAGATTTAGCAAACCTAATCAATGAAGCCGCTCTTCTTGCCGCGCGTAAAAATAAAAAACGAGTAACACAAGAAGAACTAGAAGATGCACGCGACAAAGTCATGATGGGACCGGAAAGAAAATCCTTCTTCATCACTGATAAAGAAAAAGAAGTCATCGCTTACCATGAGGCAGGTCATGCAATTCTTGCGACTCTTCTTCCGTATACTGAGCCTGTGCACAAAGTCACAATTATCCCCCGTGGAAGAGCTCTTGGGTTAACTCAATCTTTGCCAGCAGAAGAAAAACATATTCATCCTAAAAAATATTGGCTAGATCAAATCGTTATGGCTATGGGCGGATTTATAGCTGAAGAATTACAATTCGGAAACACTTCCACTGGCTCTAGTAATGATATTCAACATGCAACAAATATTGCACGCAAGATGGTTTGCGAATGGGGAATGTCTGAGAAATTGGGAACTGTGAATTACAACGGTGCTAACGACCAAGTATTTGTTGGTCGCGATATGGGACATGCGTCTAATAAGTATTATTCGGAACAATTTGCTGCCTTAATTGATGAAGAAGTTCGCTCTATTGTTCAAGCAAGTTTGAACAAAGGTCGTGATTTAGCTAAAAAGAATTTCAAGAAATTAGAACAGATTGCAAAAGCTCTTCTTTCTCAAGAAATAATTACTCATGATGAGCTAATGGCTATTGTCTCTCCGAACAATCCCAAGGGAGGCAGCAGCGAGAAAACAGCGAAGTCGGCAAAATCTAATGGAGAGTTGAATCCAGCATTAACCTAAATATGGCAACGGGTAATCCACAAAGATTTTCAGCCGATATTCCGATTACAACGCAATTGCATATAAGCTCGATTGAAAATATTCGAGCTGTGCTTTTTGGTTCCAATCTATCGACTGACGCACGCGAAATTATAGATAGTCAGAAAGAAGATATTCAAGCCCAACTAATTGAAATTCAGGCGGCATACGCTAAGTTTATTCAAAGGTTAGTTGGTCAAGCCATGAAAGATGAAGTTGAGAAACAAGCTTCAGAGCTTTTTGCTGACGAGGATAATATCAAACCGCAAGAAATAGAATTTATAAAGCTCAAAATTATTTATGAATATCTATCTTCTTTTTTACGCTCGGTTGAAACAGCTTGGAATAATGTAATTGGAATGTCAAAAGTATTTTCCACGTATCCAATTACGAAGCCTCTTTATGAAAAAATACAAAAAGAGAATCTTAGTCTTATTAATATTCTAAATGAAGATACGCATGCCCTACTTAATTTGATAGAGAAAAATTTCGATTGTCATATAGTGGGTGCTTCTAAAGCTGATAAGAGGCTTCTTGTAAGTAACCTCATATACGAGGATGGACGAGATTTTACTTATGAAAGTCTTTTTAAGAATTTACCAAAAGTAGAAGTTGTTTCTCCGGTTACACTACCTAAACTTTCAGAGCGTCTTTTACAATCCAAAGCTAAGACTCCCTTACAAGAGTCAGAATTTTATTATACTACAATAAAGGGAACCAAAGAATGGAATAAAAATGATGCTTACATTCTTTATATAAAAAAAGAAGATCTTAAGGAAGAAGAGAAAAAATTTTACAGTTCTAGTTTCGTAATTTTAAATCCATCTGATAATAATAATATAAACCTAGCAGCAGCTCTTGTAAGAAAAAACATGGGACATTCTGCAGCACCTAAATACAATAAGATGCTACAGACACTACTTGACTTTGCCGTAACGAATTTATTTTCAAAAGATTTTACTGATTTATGTGATGATACCTATACGTTTTTATACCATATCGGACCTATTGTCATTTATAATATTATACAAGAAGATTTAGTTCGTAGGGATTTCGGTTATTGCCATTATGTGGACAATAATAAAATTATAAAATTTCTTCCTGAAGCAATTATAAAAAAACATATTATAGATTTCTGGGCAGATAAATTCTTTGATCTCAAAGCGGGACAGGTAGATGCATATATAAATTATTCAAAGGGAGTCTCGAATATTCGTGAATCCTACAAGAACTTCTTTGAAAATGCGGCATCCACTCGCAAAAGAATAACAAATGATCCAATGACAACGGATAATTATATGCGAGAGAATGTTGGAAAATTTTTTGGACATAGAAGAGCGCAGGTATATAGAAGATTTGTCCCTGAGAATGTATTTGGACTTATGCCAGAAATAAATTCTACAGAGCTAGTAAACAAATTCAAATCACGCTAGAATGCCTACAATTTTTTCTCACGGTATAGTAGCAGTATCCGCATCTTCTTTTTTTAAAACTAAGTCAGATTCAATTAAGTTTTATTTGCTAGTCCTTTTTTGTTCAATGATTCCCGATGCCGATGTAATTGCATTTCGATTTGGAATTCCTTATTCACATTGGCTCGGGCACAGAGGGATCACTCATTCTATCCTATTTTCTGCAATCCTCCCGATACCAATTTTACTATTATTTTATCGAAGAGACTTTACGTTTAATATGCGTTATCTACTACTTTGGTTTGTGTTTTTTTTATCAACACTTTCTCATGCGCTATTAGATGCACTTACGAATGGAGGACTCGGTGTTTGCCTCTATTGTCCTTTTTCTACAGAAAGATTCTTTTTTGATTTTCGTCCTATTCAAGTGTCGCCTATTGGCAAACGCTTCTTTTCCGACGCAGGCATTCGAGTAATGCAATCCGAATTTTTCTGGATATGGATTCCTTCGATTGTAGTATTTGGTGTGTCGTGGGTAATTAAAAAGATTTTAACACGGATTACATTCCATTACCCGCATTAACTCCTCTTCTATATATATCCAGTAAAATCTCTATCCAACAACCCGCTTAATCTCTCTTTTGTTTACAGGCTGTATAACGCCAAGCTCTGTAACAATCCCAGAAATATATTTTGATGGAGTAACATCGAAAGCAGGGTTTAGAGCGTGTGATTTAATTGGGGATAAAATTCCCTTTGGCAAATAGGAGTTGCCGCTCGTATCTTTTAAAAAAGAATTTTGTGTAAGCTCTTCTTCGTCTCTCATTTCAATAGGAATTTGTGAGCCATCTTTTAGAGAAAAATCGAAACTTGTTTTCGTTGCCGCTACGTAGAAAGGAATTTTGTTTTCTTTTGCTACAATCGCAAGGGCGTAAGTTCCAATTTTATTCGCTGTGTCACCGTTAGGCGCAATCCGATCGGCTCCAACGATCACTGCGTCTATTTTGCGATTTTGGAAAAGCCAGGCTGACATTCCCTCTGCGACAATGTAACAGGGAATTTTTTCTTCTTGCATTTCCCAGGCTGTAAGTCTTGAGCCCTGCTGGTAAGGTCTTGTTTCATCCGCGTAGACTGTGACTTTATAACCAGCATCACGCAAAGAGCGGATAATACCGATTGCAGTTCCATGTCCCGCTGTTGCAAGCGCTCCAGTGTTACAGTGAGTTAGAATAGAAATTTCTTTTTGCTTTTTAGAAAAAAGATCGACTCCGTTCTTTCCTATTGCAAGATTCCATTTCAAGTCTTCTTCTAACATCGAAAGCGCATATTTTTCGGAAAGTTTTATCAACTCGGGCAGCGGATTTGCTATATATGCCTTCTCGCTTATCAATTTCAAATAATCTTCTATTGCTAGTCTAAGGTTAACAGCCGTTGGTCTCGAATCTAATAAAGCTCTCGTTCTACGCAAAAATTTCTCATAAACTAATTTCTCTTTTGTATTTTTTAATTCCAGGACTAATCCGAATATGCCGGTCATCGCAATTGCTGGTGCTCCACGAACAACCATTGATTTTATGCAAAAGATTACATCATCTAATGTCTTACAGTCTATAAATTCTTTTGCTACAGGAATTTTTCTTTGATCTAGTAGAGAGAGTTTATCTCCCTTCCAATCTATTGACTTGAGAACCGCTTTTTGCGCTTTCATCGTCTTGCACTAAACGTAAAGACAAAGATAAGATGTGTCTTCTTTGACTTTAAGTTGGAATTTTTGGTTTGCTTCGACAGTGAAGGTTTGATTTTTTCCGAAGTCCTGCCATTCTGTAGACCCTGGGAGTTTAACAGTGAGTAGCCCCGATATGACAGTCATAATTTCTTTCTGAGAGGTTCCAAATTCATAATGCCCCGGCGCCATTACTCCTACGGTTGCTGGTGCTTCGCTTGTTTGAAACCCGATTGACTTTACATTTCCTTCGAAATATTCATTTACTTTAAACATAATCTACCTTCTTAAATGATAATTAAAACAACTGTTTTTAAAAAATGAATTTATGACAAGGAAAAACTTCTTGAAAAAATAAGAACTCAATCTTGATATAAAGCTAACAAAAAAACTCTTGCATTAATAACTCTAGCTTGTTTTGTATAAACCTTATGGCAAAAATGATTTCCAAAGGAATTATATTCCTCCTTATATTTTTTTCTGCTCTTACAAATTGTCGAGATGAAAGTAGAAACCTTACCATTATTTCTGGCTCTGAAAATGAATCGATGGAACCAATTATCACACAATTCGCAAATGAAAACAATCTCACCGTCAAGATGAAATACAAAGGATCTGTTGATATCATGATGGAATTAGGAAAAGAAGATACAGAATTCGATGCTGTCTGGCCTGCGAGTACTTTATGGATAGGACTCGGTGACACTAACAAAAAAGTAAAGCATATAAAATCTATCATGACGTCGCCTGTCGTATTTGGAATTCGAAAAAGCCTTGCTGTTAAACTTGGATTTGTGGATAGCGAAGTAAAGGTTCAAGATATTCTAAATGCAATTCGCTCTAAAAAATTAAAATTCATCATGACATCGGCGACTCAATCGAATTCTGGTACCTCTGCCTATCTAGGTTTTCTCTACGCACTCCTTGGTAATCCGGAAGTCTTAACAGAAAAAGATCTTTCTAATCCTATTTTGAAAAAAGATATGAAAGAGCTACTAAGAGGTATTAACCGCTCCTCCGGCAGTTCCGGTTGGTTAAAAGAACTTTTTTTAAATGGAAAATACGATGCAATGGTAAATTATGAATCTCTAATATTAGAAACTAATAAAATACTTGTCGGACGTGGTGAAGAACCGCTTTATATCGTTTATCCGCAAGATGGAATTGTGATTTCAGATTCTCCTCTTGGTTATATCAATTCAAGTAATCCTAAAAAAGAAGAATCCTTTAAAAAATTACAAGAATATCTTTTATCTGAAAAAATTCAGAACCAAATTCTACAATCAGGAAGACGAGTTGGATTTGGCGGAACAATTGACAATTCCGATAAGACTGTATTTAATCCAGATTGGGGAGTTGATACTAAAAAAATACTTTCTCCTATTAAGCTTCCCTCTGCTGAAATCATTCGGAAGGCTCTAAGTATCTACCAGCAAGAGTTTCGAAAAAGTTCTTATACCATCTTCTGTTTGGATTTTTCTGAAAGCATGACCGGTAAAGGAGAGAGAGAATTAAAAGAAGCGATGGATTTACTTTTAGATAAAAAGAAAGCAGAGCAATACTTTATAAATTTCTCTGCTTCGGACAAAATAGTAGTTATCCCCTTTAGTGATATTACGATAGATATTTGGAAGGCGGATGGAAATAATCCAAAAGAAATTAAAAATCTAAGTTCTCAGATTCAAGAATTACAACCAAGTGGTTCAACAGATATTTATTCTCCGATAATCACTGCCATTGATGAATTAGAAAATATTGATTTAGAAATGTATACTCCTGCTATTATTCTAATGACAGATGGAGTTTCAAATTCTGGAAAAGAATTTTCAGACGTTAGTCGCAAGTTTAAGAATACCGGAAAGGATATTCCGGTATTCTCCATTCTGTTTGGTCAGGCTTCCGAAAATCAACTCCAAGAGATTTCCAGATTAACACATGCTAGAATATTTGACGGAAGGGCTGATTTAATTCAGGCTTTTCGAACGGCTAAGGGTTACAATTAATGAAAGAATTTTTTAAAGATAAAGTCACAGTGACAGGAAACATGTTTGCGGGATTAACCGGCGGTGGCGTATTTTCTTTCTTTTTTCTTTTTCTAAATTTGCCTCTTGCCGCTTCTGTTCCTGCGTCTATCGTATCGTATATCGCTGGACTTATGATTTTTGCAAAAGCAAAAAAAGAATATAGTTTAAAATATGAAATTGGTTCAGGGGAAGGTAAGCGAGCAAAAGAAATCCTCCAAGAATTTCAGAAAAAAATAAATGAACTTAAATTACACTCGTCTGGAATTAAAAATTTAAAAATAAAAAATAAAGCGGAAGAGATTATCTCGGTCGTTGAAAAAATATATTCCAATTTCGAGAAAGACGCTTCCGATATTTCACAGGCGAGACAATTTCTATTGTATTATATGGAATCCACTGTAAAGATCATTGAACTTTATGTGGACTTGAGTTCGCAGGATTCAAATTCAAAAGAACTGAAGACTGCTCTTACTAAAGGAGAAGCTGTTTTAGATTTGATTTTACATGCTTTCCAAGTCCAGCAATCTAGATTTTTGAATAACGACGTAATGGATTTTAATACGGAAATAGAAGTTTTAGAAAAAACTTTAAAAATGGAGAGCATGGAGTAATTATGGATGATTTAAATAAAATAATTGGCGTAATAGTATTAGCCGCAATGATAGGAGCCGGAATCTTTTTTAAAATGTACAATTCCGATTCTGACGTTATTGTATTGAAAGGATTTATCGGTGGAGAAAAGGCAAATTTCTTAGAAAACGAGAAAGTAAAAAAAATCCTAAAATCAAAATATAAAATTAGCATAGAATATTCAAAAGCCGGTTCAATAGAAATGGTTCAAAGCTCTGCTTCGGATAATATGGATTTCCTCTGGCCTTCAAGCCAAGTCGCACTCGAATTATTTAAAATCAATAATCCAAAAAAAACAATCAAAAGCGAAGTTATATTAAACTCACCGATTGTTTTTTATAGCTGGGATCTCGTAGCTGACGCATTAATCAAAGAAGAGATTGTAACAAAAAAAGAGAATTCATTTTATATCAGTGACTTTAAGAAGCTAATACAAATTATCTCCTCCGGTAAAAAATGGTCTGACATAGGCTTAAAAGAATTGTACGGAAAAATTCTAATCCTCTCTACCGATCCAACCAAATCTAATTCCGGTACAATGTTTGCCGGGCTTCTAGCGAATATCATCAATGGAGATACGTTAGAGGAAAGTTCATTACAAGAAGTAGGCGCCGAGGTAAGAGATTATTTTTCAAGACTTGGCTATATGGAAACTTCTTCCTCTGATTTATTTGAACAGTATTTAAAAACAGGAATGGGAGCAAAACCGATTATAGCGGGATATGAAAATCAAATTGTAGAATTTTCTATTGAGCACGCAGACTTCTGGCCTAAAGTAAAAGAGAAAATTCGTATCCTTTATCCAGTTCCAACTGTATGGAGTTCACAGCCACTGATTATATTAAATCCACGAGCGGTTCATTTAATCACTGCCTTGCAAGACAAAGAAATTCAACAGATCGCCTGGGAAAAACATGGATTTCGAACTGGACTTATAGGACAACAAAATGATCCTAAAATTTTAGAAGTCGTCGGAATTCCAGAGAGCATAACGCAGGTTGTCCCCATGCCAAATCCACTCGTTATGGAAAAATTAATTAAAATTATCAAGCCCTGAGAGTGTTATGGATTCGACACGTTCGACAAGCTCAGTGCGGAGCAGCTCACCATGACCACCTCCTCGTAATTTACCGACAACTTAATTATGAATCAACTTCCCATTCATGAAGTATTAGAAGAACTAAAAAATTCTTTACAAAAAAACCAAACCGTTATCCTAGAGGCACCGCCAGGAGCAGGAAAAACTACAGTTGTTCCGATTGAACTACTCAAAGAAGATTGGCTCGGAGGTAAATCAATATTAGCCTTAGAGCCGAGACGACTTGCTGCCCGCAATGCGGCAACTAGAATGTCCAATACTTTAAAAGAAGAAGTTGGTGGAACTGTCGGTTATAGAATTCGATTTGAATCAAAGGTAAGTTCTCGTACTCGTGTGGAAGTTGTAACAGAAGGAATTTTTACACGCCGAATTCAATCTGATCCTGAATTAAAAAATGTTGGTCTTGTAATCTTCGATGAGTTTCACGAAAGAAATTTGCAAACTGACTTAGGTCTTGCACTTGCTCTCGAAGTGCAGTCTGTCTTACGCGAAGATTTAAAAATCCTCATCATGTCGGCAACTCTTGACGGTAAGTCTCTTTCTGATTTTCTAAATGCTCCTATTGTAAAAAGTGAAGGACGTGCTTACCCTGTAGAAATTCGTTATACGAATGAATCAAAAGAAAGATTAAATGTATCCATTCTTTCGGCAATCAAGAAAGCTTTAACGGATAAGGGTGATATACTTGTATTTCTTCCAGGCTCTGGAGAAATCAGGCGACTTCAAAAAGAATTAGAAGAGAATTTTAATCTTGCGAATACTCTTATTTGTCCGCTCTACGGAGATCTATCTCAAAAAGAACAAGAGATTGCGGTTAATCCTAACAGAGCAGGTAAGAGAAAAATAATTTTATCCACAAACATAGCCGAGTCTAGCTTAACCATTGAAGGAGTCGGCGTTGTCATTGATTCGGGGCTTTGTCGCATACCGCGTTTTGACCCTTCGAGCGGAATGACAAAATTAATCACAACTTCCATTGCGAAAGATTCCATGACCCAAAGAACCGGAAGAGCAGGACGACTTGGTCCGGGAATTTCTTATCGTATCTGGTCGAAAGAAGACGAGAAACACTTCGCAGATAAGACCAAGCCAGAAATTTTAGAAACCGAACTATCTCAATTTTTATTGGAAGTTAGTTCCTGGGGATCGAAAGTTGAGGATTTGAAATTACTAGACAAGCCACAGGAAAGTTCTATTTCTCGCTCTAAAATTCTTTTACAAAATCTAAATCTTTTAGATAACAATGAAAGGATCACAGAATTAGGAAAACAAGTTACTAAACTTCCTCTTCATCCTAGATTGGGGTATATGATTGTTAGCTCTTTAGCTGTAGGTGATTTGTATCTTGCTTCTATCTTAGCTGCTGTGCTAAATGAAAAAAATATTTTCTCTGCCGGACATTCTTCTTATCGGCAAGCGGACTTAGCTTTGCAAATAGAAGAATTTTTAAAAAATCAAAACTCTTATAACACTCGCAAAATTAAAATTTCCTCAGAGGAAATTTTTAAAGCTATGGATAATGAAAATAATTCGCAATCTAAGAATTTAGACATTTCAAGATTAGGTACATTGCTTAGCTTTGCCTATCCTGATAGAATTGCAAAAATAAGAGAAAAGAAAAGTTTACGTTACAAACTCTCTTCCGGAAAGGGTGCTTGTCTTCGTGAGAACGACTCTCTAGAAGGTAGTGAATTTCTAGTGATCGCTGAATTGGATGGAGATAATAAAGAATCAACTATATTTTCAGCAGTCAAAATTACTCTCGATGAAATACTTGAATTTCATATAGAAAAAATCCAACTCAAACAAAATGGCTACCTAGAAGAAAAGACAGGAAGAATTTCTGTCTTTGAAGAAATATTTTTAAATGCATTGGTAATCAGTTCAAAGGAAATACAATCTGCGGTTACTCCTGAATTGCTCATTAATGTTTGGAAGAATACTATTCTAGAGAAAGGCTTATCCGTATTACCCTGGACAGACGATGTAGAAAATTTTCGGATGCGCTCTGAGTTCTTGCGCTCGCAGGGAGAAATTTTACCAACTGTAGAGGATAAATTCTTAGTTTCTAATTTAGAAATTTGGCTTTTACCGTTTCTTGGCTCTATTCGTAAAGTCTCCGAATTAAAGAATCTGGATTTACTTTTCATTTTGCGCTCTCTTTATTCCTATGAGCAATTACAGCTCCTTGAAAAAGAAGCACCAGAAAGATGGGAGGTGCCAAGTGGCTCTAAAATAAAACTGGAATATAAAAAAGAAGAAGTCATTTTATCCGTAAAAATCCAAGAACTATTTGGCTTAGAAAAAACTCCTCGAATCGCTAGGGGCAAAATAACATTAACCCTTCAATTACTATCCCCCTCGCAAAGACCGATTCAAATTACAAAAGACTTAGAAGGATTTTGGGATAGAACTTATTTAGAAGTTAAAAAGGAATTAGCCGGTAGATACCCGAGACATCCCTGGCCTGATAATCCTAGAGAAGCAGTGGCTACTAAGTTTACAAAAAAACGATTTAGTAAATCATAAAAACGATTTAGAATTTTTTCAATGTTTTGTTAGTTCAAAGATTTTCTTTCAATCTTTTTATTGCATATCTGCCGCGAAGTTCTCTGACTCGAAGATGAATTAACTCACTCAAGCTATCTACCATTTTCTTTTTATTTGGATCATCTATACGAGATTTAATTTTTTCTTTTACTGTATAAAAAGTATTTGCTTTAATTTCTTTCGGAAGATTACCAAAAAGAGTTTTCAAAATCTTGACATGCGTCTCATTTAAAATTCCTTTTTCGTCTTCAGCAATACATTTATCAACAAAATCGGCAAGTGGCATTTCTGCTAGAACTTCATCTCTCTCGGAAAGAATTAAAAAATAAATAGTCTGAATTTCTCTTAAGGTAACACGAAGTTTTTCTTCCAGGTTTTGAAAGAAAAATGATAAATCATCGAGAGTCTGATTTGGATTTTTTAGAACCTCTTTCATAATGAGGTAAATAAGAGTTACATGCTTCTCACTTATTTCAGGAACATCTTTCTTGATTCGATTTGTAATTGTTCGTAAAGCTTCTTGCACATTGAAGTTGGGATTTGTGTCTTTAAAAAAAGATTTAATTTCAAATAGTAAAATATCTACAATATACGGATAATCAAGCTTAGTCTTTAAAAGCCCCGCACCAGGTCCCTGTGCAAGAGCTTCTAATTTTGCATCAGATTCATTTAAGTCGCTTTTTTCTTCAGATCCAGAATTATTCTGCGGTTGTTCAGTAGTAGCCGCATACTCCTCTGCTACTATTTGTAAATATTGTGCAGCATAAAAAACAGTTTGCACATAAGTTCCAACTAGTTTGATTCTATCTAGAAACTTAGGCATATTATTCCCATTTTTTATCCACGTTATGCATTTTCGAACTTGGTCACCTTGCTGCTTCCCAAAGAACGCAATATCCCCGCCCGAAAGAAATGGGAAAACATTTTGATTTGCGATAAACTTTTGGACATCGCTGAGGCTTACTGTCGCTGTGCTAATATCCGATGTTTCAGTGCCGATAAATGAAATTTGAGAAGGGTTACGTGTAATTTTAAAAAAATCTTCTTCGTCCCAAAGCCTTTTAACCAAAATATGAATCATTTGGTTATATCCTATAGTCTTGAGCTTATTCTGTTTAGGTGGAGGGAAAAAATAAGATTTGTTATTTTTCTTATCATAGAAAACAGCTTTAATTTCTTCCTGAATTCTCTTCTCGTATGTGGTTCCCCTTTGGAAATTTAGGTATACCTTTAGAGCATTAGCGACAGTGTTCTCATCGCTTTGATTTAATATAATTTGACCTTCTAGGTCCTCTAACAACTTACTCATAAAAACCGTATTAACCTTCTTAGCAAGTGCTCTAAATTTCTTCAAGAAATTATTTCTGGAAAAAATTTTAGCCTCCTCAATCCCTAGATTTCAAAATAATTGCTTACTAATTCGAATCTATAAATAAGCTTGATGGACAAAATTATAGTCGGGATAAGCGGATGGAAAATATACCAGAAGAAATCATTGAAAAAATTAACGCTTTGCAGCAAGACCACAAGTTCAAAGTAATAAAATATATCGAAAGAGAGATCGAAGTAGGTAGGACGCCATCTGTAGAGGAACTTTCGAGTATCATTCGATATTTGAAGGAAGGGGATAAGAAGTCAGCTCTTCATGAAATTGAAGGAATTTCTATCATAAAAGATAAACCAAGGAAATCAAACCAAGTAAGTGAAAAATGGAATTGCACTACTTGCCGTTTTCAAGAGTCTGGAATTTGTAAAAATAAAAAATCGGAATTATACGAGTCCAAGGTATTTGTATCCATTGTTTGCGTGCATTTCCTAACTCGAAAACAAGAATGAAAATAAAACTCTACAAAGACGGAAATAAGAAAAACCCAACCATCTTATTCCTGCACGGATTTCCTTTCGACCACAGAATGTGGAATTCCCAAATTGAATTTCTAAAGAACAAATTTTACTGCCTGAGCTACGATATTCTAGAAAAATGGGAAGCCTCCAAAAAAGCGGAACCAATACCTTTTGAATTTCTTGTAGATGATTTATTTTACATTCTTGAAAAAGAAAAGTTAGACAAATTAGTAGTATGCGGTCTCTCTTTAGGTGGCTATATCATTCTTCGTGCATTAGAAAGAAAGCCAGAAGTATTTTCCAAAATAATTCTTTGCGACACAAAAACAGAAGCCGATTCCAATGAAGCAAAATTAAAAAGAGTAGCCGGCATTCGAAATATAAATGAAAATGGCGTGCAAAAATTTCTAAAAGAATTTGCTACTAATACTCTCTGTGAACTTACTATAAAAGCAAATCCGAAACTTTATAAAAATGCTTTGAAAATAGCAAAGGACAGAAAAGAAACTAGCACAAAATCAATCTTACTCGCTATTCAAGGTAGAACCGATACCACATCCGTCTTAAATAAAATTTCTGTTCCCGCTCTAGTGATATGCGGAGAATACGACACATTAACTCCGCCTGAGTCTATGGAAAAATTATGTGCTGAAATTCCATCAGGTGAATTTGTGAAAGTTCCAGAAGCAGGACATATGGCTCCATTTGAAAATCCCAAATTTGTAAACGAGAAGATTTTGGAATTTTTAAATAAATGAAAATCATTCAATTACTTTTAATCTTTATTGCAGTAGCAACTTCCATTTATCCGCAAACTAATTTAGGATTTAAAAAAAGCCAGGCACAACCTGTAGATGTAAATGAGTTGGAAGTTTTTGCTGAAAAATTTTTCAAGGAGAAGAATTTAGAGACAAATCATGCGTTAGTTGTCTTAGTAAAAGACAAAAAGGCTTTTTTAAAATCCTATCCAGAACATTCAAACTCTTTTACCGAATTGACCAGATTTAATTCCAAAGTTTTCGATGAAATATTTACAACCATTTCTTTATTACAATTGCAAGAGTCCGAAAAAATAAATCTTCGTGGAGATATTGCAAACTATAAATGGAAATACGATAAAAACTTTAAACAAAACATTTTGATTGAAAATCTTCTAACTCATTCAACAGGTATCCAAGAAAATATCATCTATGCAAATTCAGAAAAAAACCGCGAGCCTGATTTCTGGAAAAATTCTCCACTTATAAGATTTAATGAGCCAAATGAATTTATAAGCTACAGTGCGGATAATTTAATTATTCTACATAGTATATTACAAGAGGCTGCCGGAAAAAATAGCGAAGAGTATACACAGGATTCAATTCTTAAAAAAATAAATCTAGAAAACTCTTCCTTCGAAAATACAAAGCTTTTTGTAACTGGCAAAGACTTAGAAAAAATCATTCCTATTTTTTTAGATCCAGATGATTTAGCACAAAAAGGAATTCTTAAAAAAGAAACCTGGGCTGAAACCTTTCAAGAAAAATTACGCTTGGAGGACAAATTACCAGGTACTGTTATCGGTTTTTTTGAACATTATGAGAATAATACTTGGGGCTACTCAAGAGTAAGCGAGACGAGCGCGTCCACTGAATCATTTATTTTTTTCCCAGATAAAAATTCTGCCGTTTACCTATTTACTAATTCTTATAATCCAAATCTAAGAAGAGAACTTATATCTGAATTTTTAGATACATTTTTCCAAGTGGAAAAAAAGAAAGCCAAACGTGATAAAAGTCCAGGATACGATGAATATCTCAGTAATTTTGAAGGAGAATACGCAGCAGTGCAAATTTCCTCAAATACTATTTCAAAATTTAGAAGCTATAGCTCGGCTATTAAAATCAAACAAGAAAATAAAATGCTTATTTTAGAGTCTGGAAAAATTGAGCCTTACGGAGATTTAGATGGGAAACTAACCTTTCTAGAAATAGATCCTTTTTTATTTCGTTGCCTTGAAAGAGAAGCGTATATTTCTTTTAAAATGAATGAAGCGGGTGATGTCGAGTATCTGCTATCCGGCATGGGTCAGCATGGGGCTTATCGTAAATTGGCGTCATATGAAACAAAGATTTTCCATGAAAATTTAGGATTTTTCTTTCTTGGCTTTTATATTATCATGTTTGCATTATTAGTAATAGAATTCCCTTACGCCTTTGCAAAAAAAATTGCATATGTTCCGAATCGCATGAGACGCAACGTTCATATCCTTCTTTGGCTAGAAACCACTCTCGCCCTAACTTTATTTGGTAGTTTTTATTTCTTTATAGATCATTACAAGCTAATGGATAATTACGAATACATTATAGAAGCAAACCCATATGATTATACTATCTTTACTCTTCCATTTGCCTTTATCCTCGGTATAAGTTCATTTACTTACTATGCACTTAAGTCATTTTTTGAAAGAGGTCTGCATTTATATCGAAAAATTCAATCTATATTATTTCTAATAGTCTCGTTTGTATTCATTTATTGGATGAGCTATTGGAATTTATTGGGATATGGCTACTGAATTAGGAGTAGTCCCTATCGCAGCAAAAATTCCATTTCCGGATGTTACAGAAAACCAATTAGCAGAGTTTGGTAAAGTTCTTGTTGCCCAAGTAATTCCATCAGACGATGTTATTGCATTGGAGCTACTGTTAGCGACGGCTACAAATACGCCCTTTCCATAAGTGATACCGAGCCAACTTGCACTAATTGGTAAAGTTCTAGCAGTCCAGGTAATTCCATCAGAGGAAGTTGATGCAGTCGAACTTCCTTGAGCAAGAGAAACGAAAACTCCATTTCCAAAAGTAACTGCGTCTCCCCTGGGACTTGCTAAAGTTCTAGCAGTCCAATTAATTCCATCTGGTGAGCTAGCTGCATTAGGACTAGGTTGAGCAACTGCAACATAAACTCCATTTCCATAAGTAACAGAAGTCCAAAATGTGGAAGTAGGTAAAGTTCTAGCAGTCCAATTAATTCCATCCGGCGAACTGGCGGCAATGGTACTCGGACCAGAAGCGACAGCTATAAATAATCCATTGCCATAAGTTACTGAATTCCAACTCGAACTACTTGGCAAAGTTCGCGCTGTCCATGTGATTCCATCAGCTGAACTAGCCGCATTGCTACTCCCAAAAGCTATGGCGACAAACGTTCCATTGCCGTAAGTAACGGACGACCATGCAGATGAAGTTGGCAATGTTCTAGTTGTCCATAAAATTCCATCAGTCGAAGTTACTGCGACAGTACTTGGTCCGTTAGCAACTGCAACAAAAGTTCCATTTCCAAAAGTAACAGAAGTCCAACTAGCACTTAAAATTGTTTGAGCTGTCCAATTAGAAGCGGGGACTATACAAGAAACGGAGATATTATTCACATTAGCCTTAATCGTTCCAGTTGCATTCGTTACGGTGCAAAATAATCCAGATGGTTGGGTTGTTATAGAGACGTTATAAGAACTACCCTCTGTTATTGAATTCGAAAATTGAAAACTTGTTGAACCAGAAGATATTGTAAGACTCTGACTAGATGTAGTTCCGCTTGCTAAAACAAAACCTGTTGCTGTTAGCCCCGAAATCGTACCTCCTAATATATAAGTAGGAGTTGTCGCTGCCGTTGTTGCATTTGTTGATAAAATGAATGAGATCGCAGAAACAATTGGACTGCTGTTTATATCGAATGGACTCTTTTTTGCTTTTAGACATCCTGTTAAGAATGATAAGCATACTAATAAACTAATTAGCGAAATTTTCTTTTTATTACTTAAGTAAATATTCATTGTATTTAATTTCTCAACTACTATTAAATATACCTTCTTAATTTTTATCTGTCAAATCAAAAAAATATTGTCATCTTAAAGAAGTACTTTCGCCTGTTAGATCGCGTGCTCTTAACCTTGCGTTTGACATTACCCCCGCAAAATATATTTCCGCTATCGTTACTGAGCTTGGAGTCATTAAGCCTATAAATGGTGGCCAAGTTTGGTAGAAAAAATATATTGCCTTTCAGTATTTTAAATAAAAATTAACTACATGAAGCAAGAAATTTACACTCAATTCACAAATCTTACCTTACTCGATCTAGAAGAATGGGTTGGCAAAAAATCTTTTAAAAGAGGGCAATCCTATTTTGAAAATGATAGCGTATATGATGTGCAAATTACGGAAGATGGTATCATAGGCGGAGTATCAGGAACGGAAGAATATACAACCTATGTCAAATTTCAAATAAAACGTAAGGGAGGAAAATACTCCCTGAGTGGAGAATGTTCCTGTCCGGTTGAAGCGGATTGCAAACACTGTGTTGCATTAGTTTTAAAATATTTAGACCTAGTGAAAGCTAAAAAGAAAATAGAAAAAATAGAATTAGATGATGAAAGGTTTGAAAAAATTAACGACCGGATATCAGATGATGAATATGATGGTGACTTTTATGACAACTTCGAAGATGAAGAGGATGACGACGATATGCCACAGAGAAAAAAAGGTAAGTCAACTTCAAAAGATGATATCATTAGCAGTTTAGAAAAATTAGATAAAAACGAACTCCTTTCTTTAATCAAAGAAAACCTAAGCAAGAATAAAAAATTGAAAGAGAGTCTAGAGCATAAAATAATTCTTACAGGGAAACAATCTTCCAAAATTCTTTCTAGTTTACATAAAGAAATAAAATTACTTTTCCAAGAAGTAGAAGAAAATGATGACCCTGATTTTGATAAAATTAAAGAATCTCTAAATTGGCTTGTGGATAATGAATGTAATTCTATACCAGAAATTTTGAAACAACTGATTCAACTCGGAAATCATGCAATGAATTTTGTGCATGAAGTATTTTATGGTGAAGAAGCACTCATTGAATGTATAAAAATTGGAATGAAGGGAATTCAAAAATTAGACTGGCAAGATGACAAAAAAATACTTTTCTGTATGGAATTGAATAAGATAAATGAGTATTATTCTACAGATGATTTTTTTGAAACAATTTATTCGAGTGCAAGTCAAGAAGCATGGTCGAAAGTAGCAGACTTTTTACTGTCAGATGTTGATAAAGTTAAATCTCTTCCAAAAGATAAACATCAAAAAATAGAATTTTCGGTTAAATACCAATATCAGAATTCGGTAAAGGAAGTAATTTTTGCTTTAGATGAAGCGGACAGAAAAAAAGAAATTCTACCATTGCTTAGGAAGGAAGCGTTTATTACAGATGACTTTCGTAATCTAATTCCAGAATTGATGAACAGAAAAGAATACAACGAAATTAAAAGTATTATTGATGAAAATTTAAAAACATCAGATGATTATTTTTATTTAGTGTCAAAATTGAAAGAGATTCTAGTCATAGAGAATAATAATGAATACCTACTAAAAATTTCAATGTGGGAATATAGCTATAAGCCGCGCATGGATGAATATAGGGAAATTAAAAGAATTTCTACCAAGCTAAATAAATGGAATGTAATTCAGGAATGGATTTTATATTTTTCAGAAACAGGAAATAAATTATTCGATCAGGAAAATCCGGAAAAATATCTACAAACAAAAAGAGAAAAAAGTCTTTTTGAAAATCAATATCCTGATTTTAGAGAAATTATACTAATATATATTTATGAAAATGATCCTCATAAAGTTTGGGAATGGTATAATCTAGCGGCTAAAGCCTATAAGGCGAAACCGACAAGCTTCACACCGCTTCCTGAAGATCAAATTGCAAAAACAATTCAAGAAATTAAACCAAATGAAGCAATTGCTATTTGGAAATTCTTGGCAGAAAAATCAATTGGTCTCGTCAATCCAACCGGGTATGCTGGGGCATTGCCTTTATTAAAACAAGCGAAAGCGTTGCTCCTAAAAATTGGCAAAAATAAAGACTGGGATGAATACTACCAAAACCTCAAGTTCCGAAATAAAAATAGACCACGATGTTTGGAAGAACTTGCAAAACTTTCTGGTAAGAAGATTGTAGAAGAATAGAAATTTACAATTGGCTTATTTTTTTAAAATTTGAGGCAAATAAGTATTAGGCTACTTTGAATGTGATTCCAAGTTAAAATTCAATTTTGTGATTTGATTTTTTTCTAGCATAAGAGATTGCTTCGCTCACTTTGTAAGTTTTTACTTTTTATTGAAATGATCTTTAATGGAGAGGAAAAAGCTGACAACAGCCATAATAGTAAGAAAAATATT
>JANYCR010000361.1 GCA_025360185.1 Leptospiraceae bacterium
CTTGTCGAAGTATGGAGAACTTTCTGATGGCAAAATAGAAGAGGTTGAAAAGCTTTTAGGTTGTGGGAATTTTCTACCTCTTCTATTTTGCCATCAGAAAGTTCTCCATACTTCGACAAGAATCTTCTATCATAAATTCGCTGGAACTCTTCCCAGTGATTCATCCAAATAGATTTGTAAAGACTCCATCTTTCGAAGGCGGGAAGATAAGCAGGTTTACTTTTATCGCTCGAACAAATATACAAAGTAGTTTGGCTCCTACTGTGTATAGAACAGAAAACGAAAAAGTGGTGCAAATTAACTACAGCCCCAACCTTTGCCTTCGAAAGGACTTCGTTATAGAAGACTATACACTTACTGGCGCCTAGAAGGCGCACCGCGTAGCGGGTTCCTTGCGCAACCCCCCCCGGATAAGCGCCAGTAACCCCCAACTTGCACCCCTTTCTAGCCCCTACGAAGTATATAGTCATCTTATACTGAACGCCAAAAGTAATAGCACTTTCCACATTCAGAAAAGTGCGTTCGGTTCATACCAAATGCTACTCCTATAAAACCTGTGCAGGAAATTATTTTTACCATTTGGTATATAGGAAGTGTGTATACAATCGTTGTATTGCCAGATAGATTTCTCACACCTCCCATTTGCTTAGCCACAAATCCATTACCAAGCGGCGTTCGAAATGACTGTGTAATCTTCATCAGTGTTTATCCGTGCTAATCTTAAAATAGATAACAATCATTATTTCGCTTTTCTTACTGTCCCCACACTTTCATTGTGACAGCACAATGAGCCTAATAAAAAACGAAAGACGAAGGCGATTTAGAAAGCCTCGCTTACTACTTGGATTCGCTATTTTGATTTTGCTATTACCCATTTCAAATTATATTGGGATGAGTATGAAATATAGTTTTCCATGGTATGCGCCATATTTACTTCTAAAATTTGGAAATCTACCTGAATGGATTTTACTCATTAGCTCCATACTTTCTGGATTAGGGCTACTCTTTATTAAGCGCTGGGGCTGGTGGTTATTTATCCTTTCTTCTTTTACTTTCATTTCTTATAATTCTTATGGATTTATTACAATCCCCCACTCTGTATCGAAAGGTCCTTTAATTCAAACTTTGATCATAACTTTTGCTCTTTGCTATTTTTTACAAAAAGATATTTTTACTCCTTATCTAAAACTTTATAGAAGAGGTTGGAGATTTTTAAAGCGTTATCCGATATCCACGAATATAAATATAAACGATACCATTTATAAAACAGAAAATATAAGCCTCGGCGGAGTCTATGTAAAATGGACTGATTGTAATTTAAAAATTAATTCGGAAGTAACTATTTACTTCGAATTACATAAAGAAGGCTTCATGGCAAAGGCAGGTATAGCGACTATCGTTCCAGGTCATGGAGTTGGAATTGCTTTTCGCGGAATTGATAAATTATTCAAAGAAAGATTAAAACGAGCACTGGAAATTAAGAAGATTTAATTACTTACCGTGCTTGTGGTAATTGGCAACGTATTTCAAAAGTTCCTCAATTAAGAATTCACATATGATAGCGTCTTTCGGGGATAATTCCAGTTGTTCGCTTTCAAACATTCTCTCATTCACTCGCAAAAGTTTGTAATTGATAAGCTTTTCTTTGGGAGTTGTATTCTTGTTCTTTGAAAGTAAGATGTACATTTTCAAAGTATCTTCTTTTGGCTCAATAATTTTAGTTTTGTGGTAAATAGAAAGAAATTTACCCAGACTCTCACATAGCTCTTGTTTGGTTTTTGTTTCAATTTCTGACATGGCGTTGTAAATCAAATCTTTTGCCACAGAGTCACGGAGTCACTGAGTTTTTTAAAGTGCTCTATTTTTATTTCTTTTTAAACCAAGGGACAAACGCAGATGTCGTTCTTTGGTATTCTCTGTATTCCTCGCCGCGCGTTTTAATGGCGTTTGCCTCTGTCATCGGAATACCGGTGAATTTTAAAAGGAATATAAGCATCAATATAGCAGGGATTACCGCATAATATCCATTTGGCGAAGGAAGAGCTACTAAAAAGTAAGAAACCCAGATCAACCACTCAAAGAAATAATTTGGATGACGAGAATAATTCCAGAGACCCACCTTGCAAGTCCTCCCCTTATTCGCAGAATCAGACTTAAACTGACTGAGTTGAAAATCAGCAGCAGTCTCCCCTATTACGGCAAATAGAAATAATCCCAGACCAAAGTATTCCAATGGATGAATGTCTATCGAAGGATTGGTGCAGATAATAGAAATGGAATAGAGAGTATAATATCAAGTAACCCTTGAAACTGAAATATATTCGTAAAGAATTTTCGATCTACTGCTTCACCGTAATCTTTTCGAAACGCCGTATAACGCGCATCTTCCCCATGACTTAGAACTCGCACAGCCAAGTAGGAACTGAGTCTAAATCCCCAGAAGAAAACCATGAACATGATAATTGCCTTTCTTGCAATAAAACCTTCGCCTAAAAAATAATACACAAGCGCAATCGCTACAAGGGAAAATGCCCAGCCTACATCGACTATTGCATAATTTTGAATCTTCTTTCCAAAATACCAAAGCTTAGTCATGATAATAAAAACGACGACCCAAGCGAAAAGAACCATTTGCCAAATATTTTCCATAATTAATCCTTGAGCCCTTTAATAGGAACTCTTCTGAGAATTGGTAAAAATAAAAAGTATATAAGAGGAATTAGAATAAATGCAATGATAAACCAAGCAAGAATCGCGTGCATAGTCGCATCCCAAAACGTAATGATTGTCTGAACAATATCAGTCTTAATCATATCGAGAAGTGCCTCGATAGAAATAGGAAATTCAGGAACGCCTAATACCCATTCGCCGAAACGCACGAAGGGAATTAACAATAGAAACTGTAACGGGTAAACGAGGTAGCTGATAATTTGAATGAGTGGCAAATTTAATTTTAAACTAAGGCTGGCTACTGTGCACAAAATCATCGTTGACCCTATAACAGGAAAAACTCCGAGCATCGCTCCAAGCGCGATACAAAGTGCAATCTTCTCCGGCGTGATTCCTTGCTTAAGAAGATTGATTATCGGCGTAACGATCTTTGTCTTAAAAAACTCTTTTATCATTTATTAACCAAAAGATCAGCTATGGTTGCATCCTTGTCTAGTTTAAAAAGTTGGATTAGCATATAAATAGCCATTGCGATATTTCCTAAGAGCATAATCCCGATAAACCATATAAGTTTTGACAAGAAAGAATTCTCTTTATAACACACCCAGAGGAAAAACGTAATAAAACCGTAATAGGCATCAAAGAGTGTAGCTATTACCCACGGATCTTTAATTAGGTTTGGAAGATGCGTAAATAGATTTAATTCAAGGGAAGCCCATGTAGTTACGCAAAGCATGGAAACTAAAATAAAACTAAAAATAATTTTCAAAAACGCTATCATAAAATTCTCCTAGATATTTGTGTTATTGGGTCTAGTGTAAATGGCTTGCACTACAGAAACATTCCTCATTTTAAATGCAGCATTGCAATAGGAAAGATAATAACGCCAAGTGCGAATGAATTTTTCTCCAAACCCCATGTCGCGAACTTGTCCGATATTTTTATCAAACCTGTCAAGCCAGAGTTTGAGAGTTTTCGCGTAATTTAACCCCAAGTCTTCGAGATCAAACAAGAAAAGATTACTCGAACGGTTGATTGCTTCATTGAGTCTTCCTATGGACGGAAGTAAAGAGCCAGGAAAAATATACTTTTGGATAAAATCAATTCCTGAACGAAATTCATCATAACGAGAATCCGGGCAGGTAATCACTTGTAACCCAATCACGCCATCTTTTTTTAAAACTTCGCTGCACTTAGCAAAATAAGTTTCAAAGTATTTATGCCCTACTGCTTCGAGCATCTCTATTGAAACGATTCTGTCATACTTTCCGGTAATATGACGGTAGTCGCAGAGTTTAATTTCGATTTTATTCGAAAGTCCTTTTTTTTCAATCAATTCCTTTGCGTATTTATACTGCTCATCGGAAATAGTAATCGTAGTAATCTTACATCCGTACTTAGCAGCGGCAAATGTGCTGAAACCGCCCCATCCACTCCCAATTTCCAAGAGATGATGAGAGCTATCTAACTTAATTTTCTGGCAAAGCGCGTCATATTTCTGAATCTGCGCATCTTCTAGACTTTCTTTCTCTGATTTAAAATAAGCAGACGAATAAGTCATCGTACTATCTAAAAATAATTTGTAAAAATCATTTCCCAAGTCGTAATGCTCCACGATATTCTTTTTACTTCCTGTAACCGTGTTTGCTCTCCGTTGGTGATAGAGCCTATTAAAGAAGTTAAACAATCTTAGCCGCAAAGTAGACTTTTTAGTTCCCGACAAATTAGGACTATCCTCAACATTTAGAATAAACCAGGAGATGACTTCAGATATATTTTCTGTTTCCCAATCCCCTTCCAAGTAACTTTCTGCAAAGCCGAGGTCGCCAAAGTAAACGCACTTTCGATAAAAATCATATGTTTTAACATGCACATGGGCGCTGTTAAATGCTTCATATTCCTTAGAAGTATCTCCGTATAAAACAAAAGTTCCATCGGGATCTACGATCTTCAAACTACCGACTCTCATTTTAGAGAGTGACCGCACAAATAACTTCTTATACACTTTGGTTTGTAGACTAAGGGCTAATTCTGATTTGTCTAGGGTAACATTCTCAACTGTTTTTTCCAAGATAAACTCCTTTTTGTAAATCTGGTTTTTCTATTTTTTTAATAAACGGGATTTTTTTAAAATATAAAAGCAATGCCTGCCAATGAATCATTAGAATTACTTTTAAAGTCAGAAGAGGATATTTTAAAAAAAGAAATAATAAATTCCAATTCGTAAACAGAATTTTATTTCCAACGTATGCGGATAAGAATACTTTATCTCCATCCTTATAATCATCTATATGAACGTTTAATTTTTCATCGAGAGATTTAAGTTTAAATTCAAACTCAGTATCCAACTCAAGAAATGGCGACACATAAAAATGCTTAATTGTTTTAAGATAAAAACGATAGTCGCCATAAGGATTTAGTGCGACAAATGGCTTCATTTCACCAAATGTATTATGAACCTCTATAAGAGCGCATACTGGTAAATTGTCTTTGTCGTATAAAAAATAAAAGCAAACCGGATTAAAAGTATAACCGAGTATTCTGAGATGAGTAACGAGAACTACCTTTGTAATTTCCGAATTGCAACCGTTTTCTTTTGCATAAGAAATAATTCCATTTTTAAAACCAGAATTCCCATATTCAAAATGATCTTTCGGGTAGAAGGAAAATAAATTCCATTTCTGATTCCCGAAAAAAAAATATTTCTTATCTAAAATATCTAATTCATCTAAATCGAGAGCAAAAGTGAAAAGTCCATAAGAAAATGTATGCTTCTTAGGCAAAAGACGGTTATGCACGACTCTGCATTCATATAAACTGGAATTTATTTCCATACTTCCTTACCAAGCAATGTTCGTGCCAAATTTAGTCCTGAAGTAAATGCATCTTCATGAAAGCCAAATCTAAAGTAACTCCCACAATAATTGATTAAAGGATCCCGATTAAGACTTGGAAGGTTTTCTTGTGCTTCGATTGCATTGACACTGAAAATTGGATGTTCGTATTGTATTTTTCGAATAATTTTCTGGGGATTGACTTTACCGGGGTCGTTAATTGATAGGAAATAATTGCGATTATCCGAGATTCGTTGCAGCGAATTCATCCAGTAAATAACGGAAGATTCATTATCATCCTCAACCCTATAATTCCAGGATGACCAGGCTAATTTCTTTAGCGGCATAATGGAATCATCTGTATGAAGCGTTGCAATATTTTTCTGGTATCTAAAGGCTTGTAAAATATTTTTTTCTTCAGGAGTAGGATTTTCTAAAAGAGAAAGTGCCGTATCCGCATGACAGGCAAACACGAGTTTATCGTAATACTCAAAAGTTCCATCTTGCAATATTAATTTGACTCGATTGGATTCTCGAATTACTTTTTTAGCTCCATTCTTCAGAAAAAATTTATCCTTAAACGGCTCTACTATTTTTTTTGCATAAGACCTGGAACCATTAACGACAGTCTTCCATTGGTGCTGGGTATTTAACCCTAAGAATCCATGGTTATAAAAAAAACGCACGAGTGTAACAGCCGGAAATTGCAACATATCTCTTTCTTCTGTAGACCAAACTGCCGAACTCATCGGAATGATATAGCGATAGAGAATATCTTCCCCCATTTTTTTTTCGAGAATATATTCTTTAAGAGTATAATTTTTGTATTTTGGATCATCTAAAATCAAAGGGGATTCTGTGTTGAAGCGGTTGATCTGGTAGAGAAGTTTTAAATACCGTACATTAAAAATATTACTTCGCTGCGCAAAAAGACCATTAACCCCTGAGCCAGAAAACTCCAAGCGAGTAGGTAAATGCTGCACACTAAAAGACATAGATGAATTTTTAGTTTCAACGGAAAGTTCTTTGAAAAGACGGGTTAAATTGGGATAAGTCACTTCATTGAACACAATGAATCCGGTATCTATAGGAAGAAGTTTATTTCCTTCTGCCACATCAACTGTATTAGTATGCCCCCCAATATAATCATTTTTTTCATAATAAGCGATATCAAATTCTTTATGAATAAAATGACCTAAGCCTAATCCAGCAATTCCTGTTCCAATGATAGCAAGTTTTGTCAACGTTTCCCCTTCTCTTTGATTGTTTAGACTAATTCTAATTTTACCATTCTCTAATTTGAACCATTTTTAGAAGAAAAAAACGTTTGAGTTAAAGAGAAACATCGTAATCTGTGGAGAGGGAAAGGCTTATTATGTCATTACAACTTAGTTTAGGAAAATATTTTGAGCGAACTTAATTATCAATTCGATAAACACGGGCACAAACATGTTGTTATTGAAGCCTCCGCTGGAACAGGAAAAACATATACCATCGAGAAAATGATTCCCCAGTTTATTCTAGCCAGCATCTCTATTGAACAAATTGCCGTTCTTACTTTCACAGAAAAAGCTGCCGCGGAATTACAAGACCGAATCCGAAAAGAATTAATTCGCTCCCTTGACCATGCCGAGATAGGACAAGATAAAAAAGACCAATTAGAAAAAGCAATAGAACTCTTACCAAATGCAAACATTGGAACCATACATCATTTTTGCAGAACGGTTTTAAAAAAGCATTCTCTTAGCCTCGGGCTATCTGCGAAGTTTGGAGAAATTAGAAATGCAAGCGAAGAAATTGATGCTTACTTCAAAAAATTCTGGGGGAAAATCGAAAAAGATGACTCAGAAGAGTTAATCAATCTTATCCGCAAAGTAGGATTTCCAAAGTTTAAGGAAATATTAATTGAGCTAACAGAAAAAACCGGCGGAAATAAAATTAAACTTTTAGAAAAACCAGACACGTCTTTACTGAAAGAAAATATTTCTCAATTGAAGATCCTGCTGGATAATGCTAATTTGTCTGACGAACAGAATATGCTCATTCATATTCAAAAACTTCTAGAAAAAAAAGATTCTAATGCTTTAGAAATTTTATCCACATATACCCCTGTTTTTTTTACAAAGGAATTGGATCCGCGTAAAGCGATAAAAAAAACAATTCTACTAAAGACTAAAGTTACTGAATCTGATTATGATACCCTCATCGAACAAATACGAGCAAGTTTAGAAAATAATTATTCAGTCGAAATTATCAATCCTATTTTTAATTATGCAAATGAATTGATTGAAGATTACGAAAAGTATTTATTTTCACAAGATAGTATTTCTCTTGATGGATTAATTTTACAGGCGCGCAAACTTGTAACTGATTTCCCGGAAGTCAAAAAACAAATCCAAAAAAATACTGCGTTCTTAATTTTAGATGAATGTCAGGATACAAATCCTATTCAAATAGATTTAATAACTCAAATTTTTTCTGGTTTATCGAAAGGGATTATTCTTGTCGGCGATCCTAAGCAATCTATCTATCGGTTCAGGCAAGCTGATTTGAATTCATATAAAAAAGCTGTGGATAGTCTAGTAGGCAAAGAAGATTTAAGACTCGATACATCCTTTCGAAGCTCTAAGCGATTAGTCGATGCGTTTAATATTATTTTTCCCGAGCTTACTAGCTTTCCTGAAATTTACAAAGATGTAAAAGCAAATAGAACAGATGATCCGAAAGCCATAAAGAATAGACCCCCACTTCTACTCCTTGGACTCGATGCAAACAACCAGCCAAAAACACAAACAGATTCAAGTGAAAAATATGATGTAGAAAGTTTACGTCAAGCAGCAGTGGAAGAAATCATTAAGACCATCAAGACTATAACGGATAATGAAGAGTATCTCATTTTAGATAAAGATACAGGTGATTATAGAACAATTAAGTATTCTGATATTGCAGTTCTTGCAAATTCCAAAGATCGCTTAAATAAACTATTACGAGAATTTTCTAAGAATGCAATTTCAGCTAATTTATATAAGAGTATATTATTTTATAGTCACAAGATTGTACAGGCTATTTCTCATTTGCTGCATTCAGTAGAAAATCCAAATGACTCATCTTCTCTATATAAAACACTCGCCTCCGATTTATTTTTAATTCCAGAAAGAGTTCTATACGAGCTATCAGAGGCAGGAGACCTATCTTATTTATTTGATACGAAGGTTCCCGAAGTCAATCAAATCTATGAATCACTTCGTAAGGCACACGAAAACCGTTATACGAAAGACATTGCCTATACATTGCAAAGCATTTTACAACAAAATCAAATTCTTGAAGTCCTTTCTATGGGGTTTGACGGAAAGCGAAATTTAGCAAATATTTATCATTTGTCCGAAATACTAAGTTACAATCAATTGACCGAAAATCTAAGCTTCGGGGAAATCGTGCGTAACCTCAAAAGAGATGTAGAACAATCAGTTGAGCAAGAAATAAAATTGGACAGCGACAAAAAAGATGATTCTTTTAATTCAGTTCAGTTGATGACCATGCACGCATCGAAAGGGCTGGAGTTTCCTGTTTGTATTCTATTTGACCTTGCAGCACAACCAGTTCCGAATAAGACAACTCTATATATAGAAGATAATTTTTTACGCGAAAATCCTTTGGCTGTAGAGCTAAAAATTAAATTGCAAGACGATTCAAAAATTATGACGCCAAATTTCGAAAAGAAATTCGCCTTGGATAACAAAGAGTTACTACAAGAAAAAGATCGCCTGCTCTACGTAGCATTTACCAGGGCAAGGGATTATCTTGTTTTGCCTCTACATATGATTCCTGATAAAAAAATAAATTCCCTTCGCTATTTACTCTCTGCAGCTTTTTCATCTACTATCATAGACCAATTAATCAGTAAAAAGCTGGCTGAAAATCTTATTGGTGTAGAAAGACCTCTCATAAAAAAAGAAGTTCAAACTCTTATAGAAAAAAAATCTACAGCCATAAAAATTGAGCCTATCCAATTAACGCAACTTACCTCAGCAGATATATATAATAAAGCTGGAATTAAAGTCCAATCTTATTCTTCCATCGCGCGACATCTAGAGCCAGAAGAAGAATATATAAAAGAAAAAAATATTAGTGAAAAAAAAGTTGCACCGGAAAATAGCGATAATTCACCAATCATGCTCAGCTCCGAAAAAAGAGGGACAACATTTGGACTACTCTGCCATGCTGTAATGGAAAATTTTGATTTAAAAATTCTTTCCGATGAAAAGAACGTTGAACTTGAAGTTAAGCGAATGGTAAATGAATATTACCCAGCGACAGGACTAAACGAAATTCAGGAATATGCAAGCAAAGACGCAATTGATTTTTGTTATGCTACATTAACTAAATCATATGCAATGAATGAAGAAAAAACAGAATTTGCAAAGATCAAAAACTGGAAATACTTAGTAAGAGAGAAATCTTTCTTTTATAAATTGAAGTCAAGTAAAATAGATTTCCTTATAGGCATTGGAGATGGACTGTTCTATTGGAATGATAAATACTACCTACTCGACTGGAAGACTAACCTGATAAAACCAAACGAAGATGAAACGATAGACGCATATCTCCAGAAAAAAGTAAAAGATTCCTATTATTACCAATATATGATCTATAGTATGAATCTTATAGACAGTATCACACCTAAGAATGCTGATAAAAAAGATTTTTGGGAAACAAAGTTTGGCGGAATGCTTTTTATTTTCATGCGAATCAGAGAGGATAACCAAGGTTCTCTCCTTGTCAAACCCGGATACGAAGAAATTTTGAATTTCAAAAAAGGTTTGGAGGATTAATATGAGCTCAGGAATTTTACCCGGAGTAATTCGCGGCTTAGGAAAAGCTAGAATCAAATTTGATTTAGTTTATAAAAATAAAAAAATCGGGCGCGAGAACTCTAAGAAATTTTCATTCCTAGAAAAATTAAACTTAAAAGAAAAGGAATTTTCCAGATCAGCCCTCTTTAAAACCTTGAAGCATTTTGCAGAACCAGAACCCGATGAAGTTCTATTTTGGACTTTGTTAAAACTAATCAATGCAGAAGAAGTTGGCGGTCTTTGTGTTCTCAAATCAGGCTTAATAAAATTCATATTAGAAAAAAATCCAAGCCTCGATCCTGAAAAATCATGGAAGAACTATTTTGAAACAAATAGCGCCAAACCTATATTATTCCAAGATGAGGAAATGATTTACCTAACGCATCTATATAATATTGAAGTTACAGTTTGCAACTACTTACGTATATTTTTCGAGTCTGGCTTTAAAGAAAAATTCAAAGTCTATAAAGATAAAAATCTTTCGGAAGAACAAGTCTCGATTGTTAATAGTATTTTTCAAAATTCCATTTCATTCCTATCAGGTGGTCCGGGAACGGGGAAAACAACGATTATCCAGGCAATCTTACGTTCAGGTATCGACAATGGAATTGCGCCAGAATCAATTGCAATTCTAGCACCTACAGGAAAAGCAGCAAAGCGATTACATGAGAGTTGCCAATCTCTTCTTTCTAAATATCAAACTCTACAGGATCCAAGCACCATTCATCGCTTCCTTGGATACAACCCATCCAGCGGCAAATACAAATTTAACACAGAAAACCCGATTCAGAAAAAGCTAATCATCGTAGACGAGTCTTCTATGATTGATATATTTATTCTAAAGACACTCCTCGAAGCCTACCCTAAAGATAACGACAGAAGAATTATTTTCGTTGGAGACCCGGACCAACTTCTATCCGTTAATTCAGGCTCCGTATTTTCAGATTTTATTTTACTAAATAAAAATGTTTTTAAACTGAGTAAATCTTTTCGACAAACAAGCGAAGGGGAAGAAATAAAATCTCTGGCAAATAAAATTCAGAATCTAAAATCGGAGGATACTCTTGATATACTTTTAAAAAACGTTTTGATTCAAAAAGAATGTACAAAAATAGAGTCCGGGGTTACTTTTTTAGAGACAACCAGAGAAGAAGATAGTGTCAATTTAGCACTCGATTGGTATAAGAAAATAACAAAGCTTGGCTTTTCCGGTCAAATTCTAACTCCTTATAACGAAACTAAAATCGGAGTGAGAAATATCAATGCATTCCTGGAAACAGAACTAGCAAAAACTCTATCGGCTAACTATAAATTACCGGTCATTGTGAATACCAATTTATACAACTTAAAATTATTCAATGGAGAAACAGGTTATTTATCTACGGATAAGAATGTGTATTCTTTTTTATCAAATGAAAAAGCCGCCGTACCGATTTCAAGTTCCTATCGTCAATACTTTGATTCAGCGTATGCAATCACAGTTCACAAAAGCCAGGGCTCCGAATACGATCATGTCTGCATTTTAATTCCAGCCGAAATGGAAAATCCAGATTCTCTTTTGAATATTAGAATTCTTTACACAGCCATTACGCGTGCCAAAAAATCAGTCACTCTAATCGGCTCGCTTACTCTTTTTCAAAAAGCATTACTCAACCGAGGAGAAGAAAGGCACTCCAGAATTGCCGCAAGATTGAAATAAATCTTTAAATCATCTACGAAACAATTTGATTTTAAAATAGCTTCCTATGTAGATGGTGGAAATAGGAATAAAAGCGCAAACTTGCACTCAGAACTATGGAAATAAAAGAAATTACAGATCCACCTTCCATCTTTAAAATGATGGGAACTCTTTTTAAACAGTTCCCTGTTTATATACTAGTAGATGGAAAGCCTAAGCAAATTAAAATTATTGCGATGAAAAATTTAGGTGTGCTCATTCAATCACCAGACGAAAATCCAAATCCTACCGAACGTTTTTTATTGCTTACCAATGCAGGAAATCTTTTGCGATTTACTTTTAAAGTAAACACGAAAGACCCGAGAGGAATCGAAATACTAAGCCCGGTTTCTTTATCTATTAAGCCTGCGACTAGAACCTTAAATCGCTACCAAGTTTCGAAGGCACCTATTTACATTTCCAACGTTATCAGCCAAACCATGGTTCCGCATGACTTATCGGATGACGCATTAAAAGTCGAAGGCTTAATGAAACCCTATGTCCAAAAACTCAAATCCAAATTTACAGAAGTAGAATTTTTCGTGCATGAGAGAATGGATACAAGGGCAAGATTAATGTCAGATACCGGCAAACATATATTTGTCCCTGACACAAAATCTCCTGAGAGTGTAGGAGAAGAATTCATTCCGTTTAGTGAGCATGTACATCTAATGCGCCAGGGTAAGGGGCTAAGCAAATATATTTCAGAAATTTGTGTGCCTTTGAAGTATAGAAACGTTATCCTCTATGGCTATTTACAAATTTTACATTTAGAAAAAACTGATGTCAATGATTATAAACTGATTCTTTTAGCAGCAGAGAAATTTTGCAAAGAAGTAGAAGAAGGAGATATTTTTAATGAATCAAAAATAAAATCTGCAATCCTAGATATCAATGGAAATGGTTTTAGTTTTTCTCATCCACAATCTAAACATTTTGGCAAATTGTTTTCTATTGGTGGAACGATTCTTTTTGATATGTATGAGGAAGAGAAAAGCCTTGGAACATTTAGAGCCGTTGTGCGAAATATAAAACCTCTAGAAAAACTTTTTCGCATAGGTTGTCAATTCTTCCATATGGCAGACGAGTATATAATTATTGAAGATTTGATGAAGAAATTTTTTCCACAAAGTCTTGAACCTTTACCCCTCGCGCCTTCAGCTAGGGGTAATAATTCAGCAGAATATCCAGAAATCACTGAATCCTCTGCTGAATAAAATAAATTTAGAAAGCAGCCATAAACTGAAAGAAGAACATATATGCTTTAGACGCAGCCCCACTCTGTCCAAGTAAAACGGCACTATTTACTGTAATCTCATTTCTTTGCATATTAAGTGTGTAAGCCGCATTCTTTTGACTCTTTACCGAGTTGCCAGCAGTGAGAATTCCACCACCGATCATAAGCGAAACATAGTCATTGATATTGTACATCCAAGATAGGTCGAACTCACTGTATATTCTTCTACCTGGGTTCATAATAAGCCGCGCAGAAACTTGACCGTTATTCCCTTCTGCGGTTGCATTTGTGTTAGCCGCTCCACTAATTGCATACCATGCGTCTTGCGTCTTCGCTTTATCATTTGTAAAATAGGAAGCATAGAAAGTTCCAAGGCTATCTGTCTTGTATGAAATGTTAGCTGTCTTACTGATTAAATTTTTCGTATCAATGTTTTCCGAAAACCCTGCTACGTTATTCCAATAAGGTATTACACCAACCCTGGGACCCGGAAGTGTTTGAAAGGTAGAACTACTTCCATCTGTGCGATTACTATCTCCAGAGGCATACAAGAATTGTCCGCCAATACGAAGTTTTTGGAAAAATGTATAACCAGTTTGGAATACGTAAAAATTTCCTGCATACTTTTGATTTTGCGTAAGTAGATTATAATTTGGAGTAGCTGTCCCATTTGCTTGACCAATACCTGTATTGAGTGCTGAATTTAGACTAGGGTTTTTATTTACTCTAGCGCCTGTCGTTCCTGATTGCCATGCAGCTTCCACAGTCCAATCCCATCCCTGCCAGGGACTATCGGCTGCCAAGTTATTTCCCGCCATGCGGTTAGTCAGTCTAAACCCCGTCGTCCAGAGATTATTTCTTTGCTTTGACCATTGATTATTGGATAAATCAGAATCTGTAGTAAAAGGAATTGTTAAAGCTGGATTTGTAAGATTTGCCCCACTATAAGACGGAGTTCTTTGAGTTAATATTCCTAAAGAATACGCATCTACTAAAAACCAATTTTTTATTTTAACAGTGTCATAAGTTCCAACTAAATATTGGTTGGGCAAACCAGGATTAACCACAGATGCTATTCCTGTGACTGGATCTGTGTAACTTGTAGGAGCATTTGCAGTCAAGACTCCATTCGGTCCTGACTGATTTCCGATCACTTTATTCGCGAAGAAATGAAGATTGTAATTTTCCTTATCTATCATTAAACGAGCCCCATCGAAGGACAAACCATTTGGTGTCCAATTTGCTCCGCCCAATAAGCGTTGGTCCCCGTAAGCAATAATTTGTCTTCCTACCTGTAGCTTTGCGTCTAATGGCAACTTCTTCAGCATAAACCATCCTTCTCGAAGAACCGTTTGAGCAGGAATAGTTGAGCCCTGTCCCGGAGTAACAGTATTACCCGCACCTGCAAAAGTAGCTGCCCTGTTATCTCCAGAACTCGCCGGAGTTGAACCGCCCCAGACTCTTGCATCTTGAAAATTCACTTTCATAGAAAAATAAGGGCTTGGATCAATAATAAAAAATAATTGTGACGTCTGAATAGTTCTAGAAATATAACCTTTGTTCTGCTTATCAAAACCAAGGTTATACCTATCTTCATAGCGAGGTCGAACATAGGCACCGACTCGCACCCAATCATTGAGCCATGGCTTTTGGCTTTTATTAAACTTCTTTGCATTGTCTGGATCCAAAAACATAGAGCGATTGTATTCAGGAGTCAAGCCCCCCGTTTTTAGAGGAGAAACATAATTTTCCTCGTCCGTCGATTGCGGATTAATAGTCTTATCCGCCGATTTTACTCCGTATGATTTTTTTAATTTTTCTAAGTCCTCTTGTTGTTTTTTTAAAGTTGCTTCTATCTCCACAATTTTTTTCTTATCAGCCTCTGCATCATTTACCTCTTTAGATTCTGATACTTCCTTCTTATCCTTCACTGGATCCTGGGCAAACACTGGTAAGCCAATGATAACAAAAAAAATAAATAGCATTTTAATTTTATTCATAAAATTTTCTCCTTTTTTTAACAAAATAATGAATCATTTAGTTATGAAATAGGAGGCGGGAGATTTAAAAGATGAGCCTGGATTCGAAATGAACGAAATAAAAAAACAATGGGATAAAAATTTGAAATTTGAAACGGTAGATAAATAAAGTAGGCAAGGGAAGCTATATCATTATAGAAGACATCTTCTTCCCCTTCTTCAATTTCTGCTAAAAGACTTTCTCCATTAGAATCAATCGTGGATAATATAGAATATTCACCTTCGAATATTGCAATTTTGGAATTTAGACAATGAATCGAAGGATTAATGCCTATAGCAAAATAAAAGGCAATGAAGAAAAAGAAGCATTTAATGGCTCTTAGCCGTAGTGAGTCAAGAAACTGCATTGTTTGGACCTGATGGTAGTATTTTTAATTGCAAATAAAAAGTCTAGAATTAAAAACAATTTTCTACTCCACAGTAAATTAAACAGGACTTCCATGAAAAGATGCCTATCTACAGACATTCACCCCTTAAAAGAGAGCTTAAAGTCATTGACTCAAAGAATATTAGATTTGTATATGAGCAATATGAATAAATTTCTCATTCTTCCTTTGAGTCTATTTTTACTTTTCCCATTATCTAGCTTTGCAAATGAAATCATTTCTTATAAAAAAATCGACGATACATTTAAAAAAACATGGGATGACACTTACCCGGTTGAATTTAAAAAGATAACAAAAAAAGATTTACTTGGCAAGGGAATTATGGTTGTAAAAAATAAGCAAAAACAATTGGAATATATGTATTCCTTCCAGGTTTTTATTGCACGGGTGAGTATGGTTGATGGAGTAAAAACAGAAAATGAAGACGGAAAAGAAATTATAGTAAAACTAATACACAATCCAAGTGATGTCGAAAAACCATATCGAATTGAGCTTGGAGAATTTTCAGAAAAATATTACCAAGGGAACGTAGTCAAATGGATCAAATGAAACACGAAATTCTAATCACAGAGAAAATGAAAAAAGAAGGTCTTAGTGATTTACTCATTCAGGATTTTCTAACTAAAGTAGAAAAAGTAAGAACAGGGGAAACAGGTAAAGTCAAATGGGAAACGATAGGCGATTTAGATTCAGAAAAGGATGAAATCGACCTCGAAGTGCTTCGGAAAAAATATGAAATCAAAAAAGAAACTCTCGCGAAGCTAGTCGTGATTAAACTCAACGGTGGACTTGGAACTTCTATGGGTTTAGAAAAAGCAAAGTCCCTCATTCCAATCAAAGACGGATTGTCTTTTCTAAAAATTGTAGCAAATCAAGTTACCTATATGAGAAAAAAATATGGTGTAGAAATTCCTTTGATTCTAATGAATTCTTATAACACGGAAAGAGACTCATTAGAAGAATTAAAGAATGCGGGCTTCATACAAGAAATTACCACTTCATTTCTACAAAATAAAGTTCCCCGTCTAAATGAATCGGATCTAATACCAATTACCCTCACGGATAAAAAAGAAGAATGGTGTCCCCCGGGGCATGGCGATATTTACCTCTCGCTAAAAGAAACTGGAATCTTAGATAAATTACTCGGACATGGATTTGAATACGCTTTTATTTCTAACGGGGACAACTTAGGTGCAACGATTGAGCCTGCAATTCTTGAATACATGGCAGATGCAGGACTTGAATTTGTAATGGAAATGACTCCTAAGACTCTAGCCGATACAAAGGGTGGGGCAATTTACCGTAAGCTACAAGATGGAAAATTTGTAGGCTTAGAGCTTTTAGAAACAGCACAAGTCCCAAAAGAAAATGAACCCGAATTTTCCGGAATGGGAAAATTTAGAACTTTCTCAACAAACAATCTCTGGGTAAACTTACGCGCTTTATCCGCACTGATGAAAGACAAAACCCCTTCCCTCTCCCTCATTGTAAATCCGAAGGTAGTAGATGGCAAAGACGTATTACAACTAGAAACCGCAATGGGCTCGGCAATTGGAAGCTTCCAAAAAACAAAGGGTATCATCATCCCACGCGATCGCTTCGCGCCTGTAAAGAAATGCGAAGACTACCTCATTCGCCGCTCGGATGCTTATGTATTAAACGAAGATTTTTCGCTCACGATGAATCCAATTAGAAAAATAGCGGGTTTGGGTGAAAACCTTGTTAGCCTTGATGATAAGTATTATAAAAAGCTAAAACCATTCGAAAAACTCTGCAAAGTAACCCCTTCTCTACTCTATTGCAAGTCTTTAAAAGTAGAAGGCGAAGTAGAGTTTGATGAGCACCTAGTTCTAAAAGGTGATGTAGTTATCAAGAATACTTCTGGTGAATTACGAAAAGTATCCGCTATCGGAAGGTCGGAGTTGAAGGATGAGGTTGTGGAGCTTTGAAATAGTCGGTGGTTCGATACAAAATTTATTGCGTGAAGATTCAATAAATTTCACTCACCAACCGGACTTTATCGTGTAGATTTATTTTTTAGTATCTTATAGAATAAAGTCCACTCTGTACAGGCAATAGTAAAAATCAAACTAGGCGAAAAAGTTCGGTCACCGAGTGATTTTCGCATACACTTACTAGTGAACAAACGAATAAAACATCCGCTAGATGTTTCCGTTGCGAAAATTGTATCGAGGTGCCCGGCTAATAGGAAAAATTCATTGCTTGGTCTATACAAAATACTTGAAATATAAGTGAATGTAATTAGTATTAGATAAAAGGTGGCAGATAGTGGAAACGAGTATACTTCGTAAAATCATTAGATCAGAAAGCAATCAATTAGTTATTGATATTCCTGAAAATCTTCAAAACCAAAACTTGGAATTAATTCTGCTTCCAGCCTTAGAATCAATTACAATAGAGAATGAAAATTCTAATGCTTGGGATACTCTTTACAAAAATAGTTTTTTATACTACATGATGACACATCCCATTCCGATGACTGTAAAACCGTTTACGAGAGAAGAAATCTATCTTGAACGTCTTCATTGATTCCAACATTTTTATTTATTCAATTACTAGCACCGATGAATTAAAAGCTCGTAAATCTTTTAATTTATTGGATTCAAACCGAAGAAATATATCTATCTCTTCGCAAGTAATTAACGAAGTAGGATTTAACCTAATTAGAAAATTTTCGTTTTCTGAGGATAAGGTAGTTTCTTTTTTGTCTAGCATGGCAGACCTGTATAAAGTAATTCAAATTTCCAAAGCAACGCATATCATTGCCTCATCGTTACGATCAAAACACAAAGTCTCTTATTGGGATAGTTTAATCTTAGCCGCCGCACTAGAGTCTAAGTCAGAAATTGTTTACTCAGAGGACATGCAACATGGTTTGAAAATTGAAGGGAAACTAGAAATTATTAATCCGTTTGTGTGATGATGATTAGCATTTTTATTTTTGAGTAACATATTATAATGATATGAAACTAACAATAATTATACTCCACTTATTATTCCTATATTGTCGTTCATCAATGACACCTCTCGAAGTAGATTTGCATTATAGCTATCGCCAACACTCAGAATCATTACACAAAAAAATTGAGAGCGCTCAGAAATATGTGAGCATGAATCCTCAGCTTATTAAAAAATCAAATATTCGAAACCGGTTTCTGGAAATATTACCAGAAAATCATGGAGAACAAATCTGTGCAGTTACGACATATTTTCTACTTTTAAAATATTCTGGCGCAGAAAATTTGGGTTCTTTTGAAGATTTCTATATTAGAGAAATCGATCTAGGAAATATTGTAGAAACAAAATCAACAAACATACCAGTAGGCTTTGCGCTTATTCCTGGAAATGACGCGGTAAATAGAATAGTAATGGGATATAAATTCTCTGGAAGTAAATTTGAGATGCATCGCTCAAAAGGGTCAGATGCTTTCCTTGCATTTCAACAGGCTAATGCTACTTATGCGGTAGCTGGTTATCTAAATGAGAACTATTCTGGGCACTATTTCTTGGTATACAAAGATAAAGATAGATTGATTCGATTCGCAGACGCAGCTAATCCTAATAAGTATGGAGAACTTGTCGAAAAACCTTTCAGTGTAATCGGCTGGATAGAGCCAATTAAGAAAAGCAAGAAACAAAAATAGATTTAAAAAAACTACAGAGTTTTAAAACAAAATGACGGTCGTATTCCAAAATCCGCAGTAATTGAGATCCCCGACAGAAAAATTCGGGGATGACAGAGAATAACCACTCATCTATTCAAAACTGCAATCTCACTCCGCGTCTCCGTGGCAAAATATCCCACTCCCAAGAAACAAAAATAGATTGTTTTTTCTTCTTAGATACAAATGATATGAATTATGAATCCGATCTTTGTTCAAACTATTTCTGATTATTTTAAAGATAAAAAAATAAACAAGGCGTATCTCTTTGGTTCATTCGCAAAGGGATTAGAAAAAGATACAAGCGACATAGATATATTAGTCGAACTAAGTGAATCTATTGGCTTTATGAAATTAATACAATATAAATTAGATTTAGAAGATCAGTTACAAAGAAAGGTCGATTTAGTCACGCCTGCTGCTATTTCTCCACTCATCTTTCCACTGATTCAAAAAGATTGGAAGCTCATTTATGAACGAAAACCCTATCCAATAAAATCAGAAAAATAACTTTACATATTCGCAAAAAAATAATAATCTAGGAATAGGTAACTACTATGACTCAACAATTGACTTTTTCTGTAGATGATTCTATCTTTCTTTCGATGAAAAGAGATAAAGACGATTTTTTAAAGGATATGCTTTTTTATGCAGCGCTTAGTCTTTACCGAAAGAATAGATTAAGCCTTGGAAAAGCAGCCGAGCTTACTGGTATGGATCGATTAGATTTTATAGACAAGCTAAAGCAGGAGGGGGAAGTCATTTTTCATTACGATGAGAAATATTTAGAAGAAATAAATTCCGGCGCATCCCAATTCTTGTCCAAATTTCCAGAATGATAATTGTTTCAAATACTACACCCATCATTGCTCTTTCTTCTATCAATCAGATACATTTATTAAAAGATCTTTTTACAAAAATATATTTACCCGAAGCTGTATACAAAGAAATTAAATCAAAAAAACGCTATAGATTTTTAGAAGTAGAATCTGATTTTTTTATTATTCGATCTGTTCAGGGGCAAAAGTATGTTAGCTTCTTACTTCATGAAATTGATGAAGGTGAAGCAGAAGCAATTACGCTTGCTATTGAATTGAATGCAGATTTATTAATTATTGATGAAAGAATTGGATTTAAAGTTGCAACAGGACAAAATCTAACTTGCACTGGAACATTAGGAGTTCTTTCAATGGCTAAGAAAAAAGGATTTATAAAAAATGTAAAACCCTTTGTGAGTGATTTACAAACTAAGGGACTTTGGTATTCAGAAAATTTCCTCCAAAGTTTTTTAAGACAAGAAAACGAAGCATAACCATTCGGCATTACCAATTCCTCATTATATAAGAAGCATCGCGTCCCCATACGAATAAAAACGCATTTTATTTTCAATTGCTTTGCGATAGGCTTCGAGAATTAGTTCCTTACCCGCAAAAGCAGAGACTAATAAGAGTAAGCTGCTTTCGGGTAGATGAAAGTTTGTGATGAGTCCGTCGATAGACTCTACTCTGTCGCCTGGTTGAACGAATAGGTTTGTAATTCCTTCTTGCTTGGTATAACGAGAAGTATTCGCATCATAAGAAGACTCCAGAGTTCTAAAGGTGGTAGTCCCAAGGGAAATAATTCTTTGTTTACCCTTAGCCGCATTTAAAATGTTCAAAGTCTTTTCTGGAATTCTAAATTCTTCTTCGTGTAATTTCTTTTCTAGAATTTGTTTTTCAGTCACAGGGGAAAATGTTCCGTAGCCAATGCAGAGTTCTACGTCTGTTAAGATTACACCTTTTTTTTGGAGAGAAGATTTTAAATCTTCAGTAAAATGAAGTCCTGCCGTTGGAGCAGCCACAGAGCCGGGTGACTTTGCAAAGATTGTCTGGTAACGTGTGTTATCCTCTTCCTCTGCTTTGCGTTTTAGATAAGGAGGAATTGGAATTGTTCCAATTGATTCAAAAACATCTTCCGTAATTGAAACAGATGGAAATAAAAAAATATCTCCCGCTTCGTTTCTGTTGAGAATAAAATAAATTTCTTCTTTGTTAGAAAAAAGTTTTTCCTTTGGTTTTAATTTGCGCACATTTTTAATCAGGCATTTCCAAGCTTCTTTTCCTTCTCGTAAATTTTTTTCTAGGAAAATACATTCCGATTCTCTGCCCGCCTGATTTTTCAAATATACTCTTCGCTTACTCACCCGCGTTTGGTTAAATACAAGTATATCGCCGCTTACAAAAAAGTTTTCTATATTTCTAAATGCTGACTCAATATGAATCGCTCCAGACTCACGATTTACAATCATAAGCCTCGATTCATCCCGCCTTTCCGCCGGATAACGCGCAATTAACTCCTCAGGGAGATGGAAATTATATTCAGATATGTTTAGCATCGTTTCTTTTTGAAATTAAGGTAGGTTTCATAACTATGATTGCAAAAGAAGTTCTAAGAAAAAGCTATTTTTCAAAGGAATTCGAAGCTTATTTTTCCTATTGATTTTTTAACCACCTATTTGAAATTGCATATGAGCTATGTTGCAAAAATTCAAACAGGCAATGCCCTATTTTACTGGACTCTTACTTTTGCTTTTGTTAGTTCAAAGTGTCGGGCGTGCATCGAACAAAAGTGATTTTCAGGATTATTACACGGCATCACAACTGTTTTATGAACAAAAAGACCTTTATAATATTGAATCTGTAGAAACGCTGCGGGAAGAAATAAAATTGGAAGACCTTTTCAAACCGGAGAATTTAAAAAAACTGGAGGGGTTAAAAGGAAATGTGGGAACGTATATCTACCCTCCTTTGTTTGCATTTATAATGATTCCGCTTGGTTGGCTTAGCTACCCGACAGCCGCGACTATATTTATCGTGGTTAATTTCATTTGCCTACTCGCTTCTTTATTTTTAATAACGAAATTAATTACTTTAAAAAATCCATTTTTCGTTCTATTTTTTACTTTAGCTATTAACTATCGTTATTTAGAAAGCCATGTTTCTAATAACCAAGTCGCATTTATTTTAATTCTACTTATGCTTCTTGCTGTTTATGTAAAAAATGATGCGTTAGCCGGCATATTTCTCTCTCTCGCGATAATTATAAAAATAACTCCCGCCATATTTTTATTTTATTTCTTATACAAGCGTCAATTTAAACGCTTCGGTTACACTTTCTTATTCGCAGTTTTTTGGACAATGCTTCCTTCTATTTATTCACACGAATATAATATGCATTCCCTTGGCAACTGGTATGAACTTATATTAAATAACGCAATGAAAAATCCTGCCTTTCGTTCCTGGAAAAATAATCAAAGTCTAATTGCAACTATCGCAAAATACTTTATGGTCGGCGCAGATCCGCTAAACCAAGCGTTATTCGGAATGCCTTTCATAAGTTTTGGTGCAAAAACTATCACGTATTTATTTTATCTATGCTCTTTACTAATTGGAATTCCATTTTTATATAGGCTCAAAGAAAAAATCTCCGACGCCGCACTCCTTTCAATCCTATTTATACTTTCTGTAATTTTTAGTGGAATAAGCTGGGTTCACTCATTCGTAGTTTTACTTTTTCCAATCGCGTATTTATTACACCGCATTTTTGAGGAAGGAATTTACGGTGCTAAGCGGAATGTATTTATTACTCTTAGCGTATTAACAATAGTAACCTCAAGATCAATCATGAGCTCCACCCTCGAAGGAGTATTCTTGATGTTTTCGCTGCTTCTTTACATATCGCTTGGATTTTATTTACTCTTATTAAAAATTGATACCGGTGACTCGAATGCAATTGGAGGTTAAATACAAACCCAGAATAGCGGTAGATGCTAGACCTCTTTCCTATGGACTTACGGGTAATTCTCGTTATCTCTTTGAAGTTTTAAAATTTCTAATTCGCCAGGATTCTCATTTTGAATACTACCTTTATTCCAATAAGGAAATTCATCCTATGTTTTTAGATTTCATCAAAGAGAATAAAGTTATCATTGCTCCAATCAAAAAACTTCCCGGAATTCTTTGGCTTAATTTTATTTTGCCCTACTTACTCCACAAAGATAGAATTGATTTATTCTGGGGAACACTTCAGCTTCTACCCTATTTTCGATTGGCAATTCCAGAATTTGTAAATTACCACGATTTGAATTTTCGCTCTGCACCGGAAACAATGACGCGCACAAATTATATTCAGCATAGACTTCTTTCTCCTAAGACTTTGCATAATGCGGATACTATATTTTGCCTCTCTATGAACACTAAAAAAGAAATTGCCGAATTCAGACCCGAATATACAAAGAAGCTAAAAGTAATTTACCCCGGCGTAAGTAAAAAAGTAATCAGTAATAATGAATTAGCGATTGAAGGCAAATTCCTATTTACCATAGGAACACTCGAACCACGAAAAAATATCTCTACAGTGATTGAAGCCTATTTACTTTTAAAAAAAGAAAAGCCCGACTTCGATTATAAATTAGTCATTGCCAGTCGGCGCGGATGGGGACAAGAAGAATTAACCGCTAAATTACTTTCAGGCGAATTAGAAAAAGAAGGCATTGTTTTTTTGGAAAATCCAAATGATAACTTACTCAATGTTCTCTATCAGAAATGTAGCATCTTTTTATTCCCATCTATCCACGAAGGATTTGGACTTCCTCTCCTCGAAGCTATGCTTGAACAAAAAGTCTGCATCGCCTCGGACATACCTGTCTTTCGAGAAATTTTAGAATCAGACACGGATATTCTAGTCAAACCGCGTGAAATAAGCGAATGGGAAAGTGCAATACTTACAATTACAAATCGTAGCTCTATAAAAAGAAGAAGGACTTGGGACGAAAAACAGTGGACGTGGTTAGCCACTGCCAGCCAGATAGAGGAAACCTTTTTAATTGAATGGCATAAAAGATTAGGTTCGAGCGTTTAAATATATGCAGTTTAATTCTATACATTTTTTAATTTTCTTTTTTATATCCATCATCGTTGGAAATATTCTCAAAAAAACATGGCAAAAAGTATTTTTGCTTATTGGAAGTATTTATTTCTATACATATACTAATACCTACTTCATCGCCTTACTCGTATTATCCACTGTCATAGATTATTTTGCAGCAATCGCTATTGACAATGAAAATAGAACTGAAAAGCAGAGAAAAATATTTCTAGCCATTTCTGTTTTCTTTAACTTGTTAATCTTAGGCTATTTCAAGTATGCCTACCTTACTACTGACATTATTAATAATATCTTTAGTTCTAATTTAAGAACGTTTAACGTTGTTGCCTATTACGTGAACCTATTTGGACTTGCGCCTGATCAATCTAAGCCGCTTGACGTATTTTTAGAAAGAATCGTTCTACCAGTTGGAATTTCTTTTTACACATTCCAATCTATGAGCTATACAGTAGACGTTTACAGAAAGCAAATTGCCGCCCGTAGATCTTTCATAGATTTTTCTCTCTATGTTGCGTTCTTTCCTCAGCTCGTTGCGGGTCCGATTGTGCGGGCAACAACATTCTTCCGCGACTTAGACCATAGACTTTCTGTCACCAATGAAGACATTCAAATTGCAATTACGCGTATTCTAATTGGTTTTATGCGTAAACTTGTATTCGCTGATAATTTAGGGAAAGTGGTAAACCATACATTCACCAACTACCAGAATATGAATGCAATTGAAGTATGGACAGGAGCTATTGCATTTGGTTGGCAAATCTATTTTGACTTTGCGGGTTATACTGATATTGCGATAGGAATTGCAAGACTCTTCGGATTTAAGTTTGATCCGAACTTTAATTTCCCGATGACTATTACAAATATAACTGACCATTGGTCTAAATGGCATATTTCTTTTTCAACCTGGATTCGGGATTATATCTATATACCGCTCGGTGGCTCGAGAGGTGGAAATTTTATTACCTATCGAAATATTTTTATCACATGGTTATTCGGTGGGGTATGGCATGGTGCGGATTATCACTATATTGCGTGGGGAGTATGGCAAGCAGTCATGCTTTCCGCTCACAGGGTTTATGCACAAACTAGCATTCGAAATTTCCTAAATGAAAAAGGAGGTTTCTTATATAAATCAGGTACCGCGATCTTTACCATGTTTTGCTTATCGTTTGGATTTGTAATGTTTAGAGCACAGACAAATGGAGCGGGAACTGCAATGTATCATGTAAAAGAAATGTTTAAATCAATGTTACTTCTTACGGAAAATTCCAGAGCCCTCGATGGATATTCTAATTATGATTACGGAATACTACTTGTTATCTGCTTTGCGGCAAGTTCCTATTTTTCTAAAAAGAATATTGAGTTCATGTCCACCAGCGGAAATAAACTCTTATACGCAAATATCGCAGCCCTCTTTTTGATTCTTATCTTTGGCGCAGAGGCGCAAACCTTTATGTATTTTCAATTCTAGGCAACACCATGACAGAGTTTAATAAATTTTACAAAGACAAACGCTTTTACATTCCTATTCTAGTTTTGATTGGATTTGAATTGCTATTTCAACTTCTGGCAGGATTTTATAAACCGTATTTAAAAAAGAAATCTTATGCCGCCAATGTGAATCAAATCATTGGGCATGTCGTGGAAAAAAAACAAGAACACGACCCGGATATTTTACTCATCGGCACCTCTGTCGCCTACCAGGGATTATCCCTTCCTATTCTGCAAGAAAAAATAAAGGGGACTGGTTTAAAAATTCAATCAGTAGCAATCCCCGGCTCGGAGCTAATCGTGCAAAGCCTCGCAATTGAGAAAGCTCTACAGGAATTTCAAAACGTGAAACTTGTAATTTACGTTGGCGAAATCACAATGCCCTGGGTGAGCAAAACCGATCTTACCCTCCCTACTCTTGCAATGATAAATGAATTTGATAAAGCAAGTGCTCTGAAAAAAGTAAGTGATTTCAAGTATGATGCTAGTAAAATAGATTTCCATATAAATTTTAATTGGAAAGACAGGAAAGATTGGAATTTTTACATCGGGTATTTATATAACTACGATGATTGGGCATATCTTTTTTTTAAAAGCATTGCTTATCGAAGAGACTTAAAAGATTTCATCGTAGATCCAGGTAAGCGGCTAAAGTACATTTCCCGCAAAAATGCAAATCCGAATCTAAATTTTTATGAATATGAAAATGATAGAGCCGAGAAGATGAGCGATTATAACATCACAAATTTGGAAAATTGTTTAAAGAAAACACATCCGACTGATAACTTTGATCCAATTCCAACTACCTCGAATCCAGATCATAAGCGGGCAATCTTTGACACTTGTTACGTTGGAAAATATTCAACGAATATACAAGCTCGTACAAAAGAAACAGATATTTACTTTAAGCGCCTATCCTATATTTACTCCCATATCAGAGAAAAAAATATTAAAATTATAAATATTTTTGCGCCATACAGCAATATAATCGACAATCAACTAGGTGGCGCGGGCAGAGTGCAAGTTTGGAAAGAGGAGTTAGAAAAGCTAAATCCGCCAAACCCAGTTCTTGTTGACTTTCGAAATGTATTTGATGGAAAAAATAGTGATGAATATTGCTACGATGTGATTCACCTAAATCATAATGGCGCCGTGCTATTTTCGGAAGCTCTCGGTGACTATTTGAAAAATAACCTAAATGAGTTAATGAAAAATGATAAAAAATAAATTGGAGAAGCGTTAAATCTATGTTATTCACATCTTTATTATTTGCCGCATTCTTCCTAGTCGTCTACATTGCCTTCTGGTCAATTCCGAACCAAAAAGGAAAAGAAATCTGGCTTCTTCTCTCGTCGATTGTATTTTATGGATCATGGAGTTTAGGCTTTCTAATTCATTTCTTAGCAGTCATAGGAATGAACTATTATTTCATTCATCGACTTCATAAGAATCAATCAAAGAAACTAATTGTTACAGTAGTTGTAATTAATCTAATCAATCTTGGTATATTCAAATATTTTTATTTCTTCACAGATATTTTTGCGAGCCTAAGCGGATTAGCGGTATTAACCAACCTGAGATCGAGCACAACTTTTAAAATTATTCTCCCGCTTGCGATTAGTTTCTACACCTTTCAAATGCTTGCTTATATAATTGATGTGTATAGAAAAAAAGTTCCCGAAGAAATTAGTCTTATGGACTTTGCGATTTTTATTTTATTCTTTCCACAACTTATCGCAGGACCAATTATGCGCTCGCAGGATTTTTTACCCGAGCTAAAAAATATCAAGGCAAAACCAGAATACCTTTCTCCCGGGCTGAGCTTCATTGCTCTCGGGATTCTAAAGAAAGTTTTAATTGCGGATAATCTTGCCTTACTCATTGATCCTGTATGGAATAATCCAAACGACTATAATTGGCTCACTATTTTACTAGTCATGCATGGATTCACCTGGCAGATATATTGTGACTTTAGTGGCTACACTGATATAGCCCGTGGTTGCGCTTTTCTACTCGGTTTTAGAATTCCCGAAAATTTCCGGTCCCCTTTCCTTGCTGATTCCGCGAGAGATTTATGGCTTCGTTGGCATGTAACGCTTTCAACATGGCTTAGGGATTATCTTTATATACCACTCGGAGGAAATAGACTAGGTGAATTTCGCTCCTATATGAACTTAGTCTTAACATTTACACTCGGCGGACTCTGGCACGGGGCTAATTTCACTTATATCCTTTGGGGATTTTATCATGGAGTAATCCTCGCACTCGAGAGAGTATTTGAAAGATTTAACTGGCGGGTAACATCGACTAGCTTTCTATGGAAATTAGTTTGTATTTTTTATGCTTACCATATCTTTCTGCTTGGTGCTACTATGTTTCGATCCAATACTATCTGGGATTATTTTACAATCATGACAAAAGTTTCCACTATCGCGTCCGGAATTTCAATCAGCGCGACTGATTTTGAAACAATTATTTATTTATGCTTTTTTAGTTTTCTCATTCAACTCGCACAATATTTTGAAACTATTCCTAATTGGATTCAAAAATCAAAAAGAGTTTTAATTCCATTATCGTATATAATTTTACTCTATCTCATTAGCCTTTATAGCAAATCCGGAAAGGAATTTGTCTATTTTCAATTCTAACTATGAACGAAACATTTATAAAACACAGATTTTTATTTTACCCGCTCCTACTCGCAGGATTTATCTTTTGTTTCGATAAATTCTTTGGGACTGACTTCGTAAGAAAATATACGGAGTCAAGAATTGAATATGCATTTTATGCAGAAAAAGAATTGTTACTCGAACAGCTAATAACTTACCAATCTACAAAGAAGCCGGAAGAAAGACTTTTAATTTTATTTGGAACTTCGCACATGGGAGAATTTTCTCACAAATACATTCACGAAAAAGAGGAGCGGTTTACAACGTATAACTTCTCAGCACCAATGGCTCCGCCTTCTTATTTGTATTATAATTTACAAACAGTATTAAAGGCTGGTGTAAAAATAGATTATGCGGTTTTGGAAATTATCCCAGAAATTTTTCAAGACGCAGCCAATGAATATGCTCTAAAATTTGCCTACGATTGGAAATTCATGCACGAGAATCGAGATATTTTTTCCAGTGATGAAATGGAAAGTTTTGTTCATGCAAACCTATTCAGTGTAGTACGTTTTCCACCGCGGTTCAATATCGCAATGCAACGAATCAAAGACAAAAATAAAATAGCAGGCTTCGAATACTTTAACTCTATGGTTCATCTGGCAACCAAACAAAACAATGGCGGAATTCCAAATCCAATCATCCACGAAATCGCAGATGAATTTTTCGAAAACGAGTCTAAGATTTATTATGCGCAGGCTTTTCGTAAGCAGACAAACCAATCTTTCAAAGAATCAGTTACACAAAAAAAATTCTATGAGAAATTTATAGAGACCTGCAAGGAAAACAATATTCAACTTTTAATCTATAAACCTATCATATCTAAACCATTGCAAAGACTTTTAGATGAATCAGATTTTTACGAGAAATGGTGGAAAGACAAAGTAGAATTTGCAAATAAGAGCGGCATATCAGTATTAAACTTAGTTGATTATACAAACTCTATCAAATGTCAGAAATTCGTGGACGTTCATCATCTAAGCGGTGGCTGCTATCCAGAAATCACAGATATACTTTTGGAAAAGATTAGATGAATGCTAAAAGTTGTATAGAAAATGTCACCCTGAGGCTCTCGAAGGGCGGCTCCACTAAATAAAGTCATGGATTCGAGTAACCTCACCATGACAAAGTAGAAATATTGTGAATAACAACGATTTAACTCTTAACCAGGCGCAAGCACAAGTCGATGAATGGATTAAGACTATTGGCGTAAGGTATTTTAGTGAGATGACAAACCTTGCCCTTCTCATGGAAGAAGTTGGTGAATTATCCCGATTAGTCGCTAGAACTTATGGAGATCAGTCCTTCAAAAAATCAGACATGAAAACATCAATTCCATCCGAAATGGGTGATGTGCTTTTTGTATTAATTTGTCTTGCCAACCAAATGGGAATTTCTTTAGAAGATGCATTAAAGCAAACTATCGAGAAAAATACTACGCGCGATAAAGACAGGCATAGGAACAACGAGAAGTTACGGTAGTTTATCCTGTAAAATTCGAATTAAAAAATTCTGAATATGAATATGCCTGATTCCATTATGATTTCCCTCCGCCCTTTCATCCATTGAAACAACATACTTGGGAAAATTGTCTTTAATTAGAAGAAGATTTCCAAATTCGCGCTCAAATGTTCTTTCATCTGGAATCAAGTAAGCAACTTGAATATAAAGCTTTTCTTCTTTTCTAGAACATACAAAATCAATTTCTTTATTGTCGAGTTTACCAATCCGAACATCATAGCCAGCAATACACAAGTGCAGATAAATGATATTTTCCAACACTTTATGAATATCTGAAATATTAGAGTTTAGTAAAGTTCTGCGAATTCCTATTTCTTCAAAATAATACTTCTCTCCAATCTCAAATATTTTTCTACCTCCTATTTCTGCGCGCTGCACTTTGAAAATAATAAATGCATTTTCTAAATAAGAAATATAATTTAAAATAACATTGGGAGATATTTTTATTCTTTGCGATTTCAGAAAATCACTAATACTCTTTGCGGAAACGAGGCTACCGGTATTATCCGCTAGGTATTCCAAAAGCCTTTCCAAAAATGCAACATTTCTAAGTTGATAACGGGCTACTACATCTTTCAACAAAATAGTATTATAAATATTGCGCATGTATTCGGATACAATTTCTTCTTTGAGTTCGAGATGAATTAAAAAAGGCAATCCCCCAAATTTAAAATACTGCATTAAATTATCTTTGTTGTTCTTTAACTTATGAAAACTGAGAAATTCCGGATACGAAAGACTATAGATTTTAAATTCAATATAACGACCAGCAAGATTCGTTGCTAACTCACCAGATAAAATATTTGCATTACTTCCTGTGCAATAAATATCATAAATATTTTCAGCCAGTAGGCTTCGAAGTGCTGTTTCAAATTTTTCTATCTCCTGAATTTCATCAATGAATAG
>JANYCR010000381.1 GCA_025360185.1 Leptospiraceae bacterium
TTACTCAGAAGTTACGGAAATGAAGGTGCACATACAGGGCTAAAAGAAAAAAATAAACTTCCTTTTCATTTTGATCAATCAGACTTAAATGTCATTATCATTGGTTTAACTAAAGTTCTTTATATGTGGACAGAAATAAATAAAATCGAAGTTCATAATGACAAAAAAGAATAAATACAAATCAAACCCAAATGAAATTTCTCTAAATAATTTAAAAGAGATTTTAGATGTTTTAGCGTTAGTTGAAAGCAAAGGTAAATACTTTAACAAAGCAAATAAGGATAACGAGTATATATCTATGAAGCAAGTAGAGGATATTCTTTCTAATCTTTATGATTCGAAATCTGATTGGGGGCGAACCACAAAAACCGCTAAAGCAATCTACAATGCGCATTCAAAATTTTCAAAACTACAAGGAAATAAAAAAGGGAGTCATTTCAATGTAGTAAAAGATTACATCCTAAAAGATGATCCTGTCTATAGAGCATTATTCATTGTTGGCTTAGCTAGTTTAGTTTTAGATAAATCATTAAATATAGATTTTTTAAATCAATTTTTTCAGCAGGAAACACCACTTAGCTTTCTAATGCTACTGAGATATTCTATTTCTCAAAAGGCAATACTCTCCATGGAATATCGAAGTGACCGTTCTCCTGACCCAAATCTAATTTCACAATTTGTTCCTCTAACAATTAATTATCGAGATGGACATTGGATCATGGTCTGCTTTACTCTAGAGAGAAAACTCTTTGTTCAGTATTTAATTCACAATGTAATTTCTATAAAATTTTTTAAGATCAATGATTTATCTTTACCGGTTACATACAATTATCCAATTAAATTTGACCTCAAAGATTTTTATAAAAATAGTTTTGGTCTTTCTGTTTTACAAGACCGAGAAACTTATACAATAGAAATCTTTGTTCCTAAAGATTTTAAATCTAAAATCCAAAAGCGTAGACGAGAAGGAGAATGGATTTCTAAAGGAGAAGACTTTCTCTGGAAAGTAAAAACCCAAGACTTAAACGAAGTCTTTGATTATATTTTTCGATGGAACGGTGCAATTAAAATACATGCGCCTGACTCTGTTAAAAAAATCTTTCAGGAAAAACTAAAAAAATTTCTAGAATAAAATGTTTGGACGCAAGCGTCCTTGAAGATTGATACGAGATATGCTATCCTCGAATCATGAATCAAACACTACGTATTCCTATTCACTTAAAGGTGAATTGGAAATCTAATCTGACGGATAATGGGTATATTCTTCTTACCGGAATAGCACCCGATGACATCCATTCAATTCTAGGTGAACTTGGAAATATCATCCATGAAAACCGCGTTGAAGCAACTTTAAACACAAAAAGTCTTACCAATTCTTATCGAGCCCTTGATTTTCATACTGACCATCATAAAGCAGATTATACTTGTTTGTATTGTATCAATCAATCCAAGATTGGGGGTGAATCCAGATTAGTCGATATGCGGGAGATATTAAAAGAATTTACATCCAAAGAAAAAGAAATGATGAAAAGTATTTTTTTGCGAGAACATAAAGTTTTCCCGAATGATCCAGAAATTTTCCCACTTCTATCAAATAATGGAAATGAAGATGAATTTTATTACTCTTATTGGTTAGTGAAAGATAATCTAAGTTATCCTCAAAGTCGTATTATAAATAAGCTAAAAAACAAAATTGAAAAACAAAATCCCATTCAGTTTAAAATGTGTAATTCAGATTTACTCATTATAAACAATAAGAGAATGCTCCACGCAAGAACCTCTATTGGATTAAATGAATCTAGAATTTTACATAGATTTTGGTTAGAAAAAAGGAGAACACTATGACCACATCAATTTTAGAACCCAAAAAAATTACAGAATCAAGAATCGAATTTCTTATCAAAAAAGGAATCGATATAGATATCGCCTCTATTAATTTAGAGATGATTAAATTTAAAATCCAAAACAATGACGATGGTCTTGTTTGGACTGAGGAACAATGCGAAGATGGAGAAGTTGAGTATAAGCGGTATTTAACCCTTTGCAGACATTTTCCCTATCCAAAATATTCAATAGTACCGAACAAAATTATGGATACAATATGGCATTATCATATCCTCGACACAAGGGCTTATGTAAAAGATAGCCAAAAATTATTTGGAGGTTACTTTCATCACTTCCCCTATTTTGGAATCAGAGGAGAAGAGGACGCAAAAAATTTAGCGGATACTTTCGATAAAACGAAAGACTTGTATGCGTCCTTTTTTGGAGAATCTATGATTCGTTTAAATGGATCTGATTGTTGGCATGACTGCGAAGACAGATGCTGGCATGATTGTTCTAATATAAACGAAGGAGATGACAATGAATAAAGACAATAAAAAACCAATGACAAAAGAAGACGCGGCAAGAATTCAATCGAATGTTGATAAGAAAAAACCTATCAAGGAATCGGATGAAGCTTTTAAAGAAAGAGTACAAAAAGCCGGCGACAAAAATTCTAAAAAGAAATAAAATAATTCTTTTATCCTGAATCCAATTTACTTTGGATTTAGGAATCTTGGTCTCTGTGACTTTGCCGGTGACTGAGATAAGCTATGTAGAACCGTGACCCGCCTTGAGGCTAAGTAATCTCAAATTTCTTTCTTTAGCTTGTGGATATTACTTCCCTTTATGTATTTGAAATAATCCCGCTCGACTGCTTGATAGAGATAATTATAATATGCCGCAAGTCCAGTGCTTCGTCCTGCAGCGGATTGAAATTTAAAGTATTCTGCGATTTGAGAACGAATATGGGGATTTTTTAAATCACCTCGCTGGAGGATAATCATGGTTGGCTTACCCTTGGGAACGATGTCTGCTGGAATTGTAATAATGGCAGAATAAAATAACATAGCATTTTCAATGGTAGAAACTACTTTATCATCATTTTTTTCTTTTGCGAAGATTTGAGAATTTGCTTTTATGATATCAAGATTTTCGCGAATGGTTTCCTTGAGACTTGCCCTGTCGTGGATTCTTTCTTCTATCGAATTAAATTTTGCTTTGAATATATATGACTCTGATGCTTTTAATACTTGGTTTGTTTTTTCGGTTTCGCTACCGCTACCATCGCTTTCAGAATCCGCATTTCCTTCTTCTCTTTCTTCTCGGACGATAAATGGCTTACGTCTAAATAGAATCGCAAAGAAAAGCCCCACAATTAAGCTTACAGGAATACTTAGCAGTGCGAATAAGATATCATTATAGGTATTGTATAAAACTAAAAAATAAATTAACGAGATTGTAAACCCGGCAACTCCCGTTACTAAATTATAGCTATTTTTAAATTCAATTCTTTGTCTTCGTTTTGTTTCTTCCTTTTTTAATTCTTCAATCTTTCGAAGTAGCTTTTCTTTATCTGCCTCTGAGACCATTGAATCTATATCAGTTCTATTTGCTTCTTTAAATTTTTCAAAAATAATCTTTGAAATATCTAATTGCTTTTGGTAAGATTTATTTTCTAATGTCAGGCGAGTAAGATTGTGGATAACGCATGTTATGTAGCCGGGGTGAGTAACATAGAAAAATTCTTTGCCTTCATTGCTCATAGATTCGAAAAAGCCATATTTTGTTTGGATGAGTTGCTTTAATTCTTTTTCTAGTTCGTATAGTAGCTGTTTGTCTTTGATATTGGATTTAGAAAGAGTCGCCTTTAAATCGAGGACAAATAAAGTTAGCTTTTCCTTCGTATGGTCATCAATTTTTTTCTGAACGCTATCAAGAAATACTGTAGATAGATATTTTTCTTTGTATTTAACCAAATCATCCATTCTTGCATAAAGTTTTTTACAGATTTGAATGGACTCATCAGCGGTTTCTAGAATTTTTTTGACATTCTCGTCGTTAGCGGTTCCTGGAAATACAGAAATTAATTCAAATAATGCATCCATTCTTTCTTTAATTGTCTCTGGCTCTTCCGGATAACTGGTATTATACTTCTCTCTAAATTTTTCAATATTCGTCTGGTAGATTTGGAATTTTAGTTTTTCTGCTGTTCCACCTAAATACTTTAGCACAAACTTTTCTAAGCTTTCTACCTGTGATTTATAGTGATAAATCACTTCCGGGACTTTGGTATATTCACCGTTTTCGGTAAATTCTACTTTCTCCTGGATCATATGATAGTCAGGCAAAATCTGAACTAGCTTGTTTGACTTTAGCCCGTAATTTGCGAAGTCTTCGATGAAGTCATCTAGCGGAATATACATAAATGGTTGAAAGCCTTTTTTCAAAAGGGTTACAAGCTCACTCTCAACAGAAAGTAATTTAGGAAATAACCATTCGCTACCACTCTTACTTAATCTTAACAAAGAGACCTCAGTGCTATCATCTGCGCGTCTTGTATTTTTAGCTCTGGTAATAAGCATCTGATCGATTATTTTTTTGGAAGAATTAAAACAATTTTCACGGAAGGGTTGAATCGGTGTTTGCTTCTCCTTTTGAGGTGCAATAAGCATTATTTTGGGAATAATCTTGTTATTCTCATTGATTAGAATTGGGTATAAATAACCATATTTTTCTTTCCCATTGGTAAAAACATCTAGCATCTGCTTTAAGGCACCGTTGATGGCAGCCGGAGTTTTTTCTGTATCTTTTAAAGAACTTTCTTTTTGAAGTAGAGTATGCAAATAATCAAGGCTCAGTAGACTATTCGCGTCCGTCTCGGAACCATTCAGACTTTTTACTTGTGCATGTCTATCTCTAGCAAGATCCAAAATTCTCTTTAATAGGTTTGTAATTTTAGAGTAGACAGGGATATGTATAAAGGCAGCTGATTCTTCTTTTGATTTATTTCCCGATTCAAATAGTGCTGACATCTTCGGGTCTGTTAAAATACTTTTTGGATCCATTTTACTTTCTACTCGTATATAATTTTCGGACTTCGATTTTCATTACAATATTTTTATTTTTCTAAATAACTATTTCTTTTAAAAGTCTTGCATGCCTTTTTTTTACGGTATCTACTTTCGCATCTAGTAGAAATCTATCTTTTACTACGACAAGTCCGTTGGAAAAGGATAAGTTTTGATCGGACAAAAATTCATTTATTCTATCACTATTAATATCCATTATATCCACCATTCGTAGTAATTCTTGCAGAGAAAAACGAAATACAAACTTGTCCCTCCCCTTTTCTGAATCAGTCTTTGATAACTCATCTGCAATTAGCATTTGTAATTGAATATATAGCTTAACGTTCGGGTCACTCACTTTTAGCATATAGACTCTTTGAAATGCGTACCAGAGTCTTCGGGCGATTACATGAAATATTTTTGTTAAAATTGCTTCGTCTACTTTTTCTAGAATTGTATTTGCGGTTAATCTTTGTATAACGCAGTCTTCAAAAGCAATCGCTGTTGCATTTCTCGATCTCTGGTTTAGAATTGCCATTTCTCCAAATATTTCCCCTTTAGCGAGAATCCCGAGTATAAATTCATGACCATCTACTAACTTACTAATTTTTATAGATCCTTGCAGTGCAATGTAGAAATAATCATCTTCTGGTTCATCTTCTACGAAGATGATGTCCCCTTTTTTTAAAATGAATGTAGAATCGTCAGAGTAGTTGGGATAATTTGGGAGCGTATACTTAGGATTTTCTTTTTTCAGCATAGCCTGTGCTTCAATTATTTTATCAGGATCTTTTTCTTTGTCAAATTCCCCATCTAAGTATTTTTTTAAAGAAAAGCAAGCCAGTTTATTTTGTTCATGCTCCAGGTAAGTTTTGGCATTTGAAATTAATTTTTCCGGAGAATCTTCGTTATCCGTTTTGTCTTTTTTATCTGGATGAATATGGTCTATGAAAGCGCGTAATTTTTCTGCATTATAGGATATGATTTTTAAAAATACTTCTGGATTATTTTTTAGGTATTCAAAAAAGTTTTCGAGAGACAAACGAATTACGATACAATCGGTTGCGGCAATGAGTGTGCTACTGTGCGGATTATGGGTAATGGCAGAAACATATCCAAATGTATCACCTGGAACATATCGATTCAAATTTTTTGAGGCAAATTTAAATACAGATTCAATGCTAATCTCACCAGATTTGAGTATATGAACAAATCCGGGATTTTGTGTATGAGCCATAGAAATCATAGCGCCTTTTGTGAATTGAACGATGGTTTTACTTAACATAGAGTTTAAAAATGGCTTGCTATATACCAAATATCAAATCTAGGGAAAGATTTCCATGCAAAAAAAGTTTCGTCAATGGCAGGTTTTACCACAGGTAAGGATTATTAAGACGTATCGTCCACTTGATCCTACCTGTGGGCTCCAATTTTTATAACTTATGGAGTTAAGCTTGAATACTAGGATTTATAATCTGGGTAAGCCTCATTTCCATGTTCGAGTAAATCGAGTCCAACAATTTCCTCGTCTTCACTGACTCTTAGTCCGATCGTTTTTTCCATCGCAAAAAATACTATATAGCTAAGAGTGAATGACCATAGAAATGCAAGTGTAACGCCTGTTAGTTGAACGCCTAATAATGAGAAACCGCCACCAAAGAAAAGTCCGTTTGGTCCTGATCCAAAATTTGAATCTGCAAAGAGTCCCACTGCAATTGTTCCCCATGCACCGTTAAAACCGTGAACACTTACAGCTCCAACAGGATCATCAACTCCAACTTTATCTAAAAGTAAAACTCCGCCAACTACTAATAATCCACCAATGAGTCCAATGACTATTGCTGAGGTAATTCCTACATTATTGCAACCTGCTGTGATAGCAACTAAGCCTGCTAATCCGCCATTGAGAGTAATGCCTATATCGGGTTTCTTAAATAATAGCCAGCTTAATGCCATCGAAGACAGAGCACCAGCAGCCGCAGCCATATTTGTTGTGATTGCTATGATTGCAAATGAGCCTCCGTTGATTACCCCTGTACTTCCAGGGTTAAATCCAAACCAACCGAGCCATAGAATAAATACACCCAGAGCGGCTATTGTCATATTATGCCCTAGTATAGGAATAATGATACCACCAGGTTGGTATCTGCCAATTCTTGGCTTTAAAACCATTGTTCCTGCTAGCCCTGCCCATCCCCCAATGGAATGCACGACGGTTGAGCCCGCGAAATCTATGAATCCCATCTTTGCTAAGAAGCCCGAATTATTAGTGTCAAATAAGTTTGACCAAACAAAACTTCCGAAGATTGGATAGATAAATGCTGTCATTAAAAAGGAATACATTAAGTAGGCAGTAAATTTTGTTCTCTCTGCCATTGCACCGGATACTATCGTAGTAGCCGTTGCAGCGAATACTAATTGAAATAAAAAAAATCCAAATTTTGCAGGAGATGGTTTGCCATCTTCTAGGAGAAGTCCTGTTTCTAAAAAAGAAATTTTTCCAAGCCCAACACCTTCTATGATATGTGGACCAAACATTAAAGAAAAACCAATCAACCAAAAGCAAATAGAACCAATCGTGAAATCAGAAAGATTTTTCATTAGAATGTTGACCGCATTCTTTGCCCTTGTAAAACCTGCTTCTACTAACGCAAATCCCGCTTGCATGAAAAAAACTAAAAAGGCTGCAATGCAAACCCATAAAAGATTTACTTCATTTCTGAATATCTCTGATTCTTTTTTTAAAGCAAGACCCGCTTCTTTAAGTATTCTTATTTCTTCTCGGAAGGATTCAATGTTCGTTTCCTCTGAGGGAGGAGTTGGCTCATTTGCATTCGTATCCTGAGAAAAAATTGGTAGACTTAAACATAAAATCAATGCATAGATTTTTATCATTTTCTTGTTCCTTTTATTTTACATAAATCAAGCAGATGGTTCTTCGGTATTTGTTCTGATGATTGTAATCCCTTCTAGTTTTTTTAACGACGCTTTTAGAGCATCGTTACTAGGGGTACTTTTGATTCCTTGCTGCAATGTTTTGATTGCTTTGGGAATTGCATTTTCTTTGAGATAACACTTGGCAAGTAGAAGACTAGACTTAGCAAATGTGTGGTCACAAGAAAGGGATTTCTTTAAAGCTCTTTTTGACTCATTTAATCTATCTGAGTTAAATAGTGCTTTGCCGTAGAGATAGTGGATAATAGCAGTATCCTCACCACTTGTCCGTATGTATTCATCGATAAATTTTACACTCTCTGTAAACTTCCCATCATTATAATACATTTTTCCAAGAAAGAGTAAATTGTCTTTAATAGATGGATCTATCTTGTACGCCTGAAGTGCGAGAGAATAAGCATCGGCATTATTTTTTTCACGAGCTGAGACTTTCGCCATTCGAACTAGTGGCAAAGCATCCGTAATCGTTGTATTACATTGCAAAAGAAGCATTGCCAAGTCGTCACCGTTCTTTTGATCACTCTTAAATGCTTTCCAATCGGCTAATACCGATTGGACTATATCTTTTGCAAACACATTGCCTCTTTCATTCTTCAAATTCTCTTTTGCATTTACAAATGAATTTTTGAATCTATCATGACTGTATTCTTCACCAGTAGCATTTTTTTGCTCTGTAAAACCATCAGTGAACATGAGCAGGTATTCTCCCGGCTCAATTTTACCATGCATTTCTTCATAGTCTGATTTCTTTACATCTAAAATTCCAAGTGGGACACCTCTTGAATCAAGCTCATCTATAGAATTATCATTTTTAAAATGTAAAACCTTCTGATGTCCACCATTGATATAGGCGTAAGTATAATCATGGTAAATTCGAACAATGAAAGCAGTGAAGTACGTTGATTCGGGGAGCTGTGGCTTTAATGCCTCTCCCATTTGCTCCATAATCTCAGCAAGCCCTAGACCCTGGATTACATAACGATTAAAATGAAAGTGAATTGCCATAGTTACGAGTGCCGCGGGAATCCCATGACCGGAAACATCAACGATGATAGCTGTCATCGTGTTTCCCTGCTTAACTACGTCAAAGTAGTCGCCACTGACTTCGACCATAGGCTCATAGTGTGTTCCGAAATAGATTCCGTTCCATGGGTGTAAGTGGTGTTGCAAAATTTGGCTTTGGACATTGCGTCCCATTTTTAAATCCCATTCTAATTGGGATAAAATGGCGGCTTCCCTAGCTCTTGCGGTCATTAGACCCTCAATTAGTCTTACGCCGGTCAAAGCAAGAGCCAATTGAGCGCCTAAAGCCTCAAGAATTTCCAGATCATCTTCTTTATAAAAGAATGCAGTATCAGATTCTACAGATATTGTTCCTAGAACGTCATCCTTGTACGTAATTGGTACACAGAGTACGCACTTAGTTGTTTCCCCTTCATCCAAGAAATGAGGAGTTTGCCGGAGATCAGCCAAAATAAGAGACTTTTTGGTTTCAAATGCTTGTCCGGAGTAACCCTCGGATGGGGTAAGATTTCTTCTTGGTGGAGTAGTTTCTATAATGTATTTAATGGGAACCAATAGTTCACCATCCCAAAGACGAAGAGTTGTATTTTCGCATTCAAAGATTTCTTTGCAGAGTGTAATTAGTTTATCAAAAAGGTCATCTTCTCGCCCTACATTAGAGAATTCCTTACTAATATAGAGCAGCACAGCTATTTTGTTCTGGTCAGAAAGCCCTCCGACCACCTTTTTAGCCCCTCTAAATGAAATTACTTTTCTAGTTCCGTATTTTAGCTCTATCATAGCAATTGTCCTACCTTTTTTATGCAAGTTATGTACCGTATCAACAATCTAGTATACGCTTATTATTTAGGCAATCCATCATTCTTGTAATAAAAAATGACTAATTACTTAAAAAATACACTTTCCGAATTCATTGTTTTTTAAGATGCGCTATTTTTATTACATTTGATTGAATTACAAGCATTATTTTAGTTCATAAGGTGGAAAGTTTTTTTGGCTGAAGTTCAATTGGTGTTAATTGATCATTATAACTACC
>JANYCR010000385.1 GCA_025360185.1 Leptospiraceae bacterium
GAATCGCCTCGCAGATCTTGTAGCGATTGCGAATAAATATCTCACGAAAGGTTTACTTCCACTTAAATTTCAAATATTCTTTATTCTAACAGATATTTACCCAAATAATCTACGGAACCTTGTGCTTGCAGGAAACGAAAAAATTGTTATTAATATTTTATATAAATTCAAATTCCTAGAAATTGACAAATCAGAAAAAAACTATCTCTATGACCTTGTTGTTTCAGGCAATAATCTGGATCTTTTAGGGTTAGTCTTTCAAATCTTTAAGGATGAATTCAAAGGCATACGAAATGTATCCCCTATATTTAAACTAATTGCTGAAAAGTTTTCAAGCCTTTCGAAAGAAGAAAAAAGGATTTTCGTGGCTTCTTATCAGCACACCTATAATTATCTCAAAATTTATTTTTATATGAAAAAAAGCCATTCTAAACTCGAGATTGATACATGGCTAAAAGCGATGAATGTCATGAACGGGAAAGATAAAGTTATCTTGGATTTAATCGAAGAAGAGTTAAAAAATGTCCCGGAAAAAAATAAACTAACTCAAAAATATTCTTTGTTAAAAGAGCATAATGCAAGTTATTTGCTATCCCCCTTCGAAATTCTACTCCTATGTAACTCCACGATCTCTTTAGAACTAGGGAATGAAATTGCAGCTTATTATGAAAAGTACCCGCAATCTTATGTAGCAAATCGCTCTATGGCGGTAATTTACTTTCACGATGAAGACTATAAAAAGTTCCTAATCCAAATTGCCAAGTCTGGCAACCTGCGCTTTCAAATGGAAGTTCTCTATCTAAAAGCAATCTCATATCGTGAGTTAAACTTAGAAAAAGAATCTTCTAAAATATTTCAAGCTTTGTATAAAAGATTTCCTGAATCTGAAATTCTGGCAAGTGAAATAGGTCTTGATAGTTAGATTTTAATATACTAGTTTGGTTCGCTCCAGAGCCACTAAGTCACAGTCGGATGACGAAAATCGACAAGATTCTATGTGAATGTTTATCTTCATTTCGCTTTCTCTGTGTCTCCGTGCCTCTGTGGCAATAAGGTATACTAAGACGTTACTTTAATCCCAAATCACACAAGCAAATGCTTGTTAACCTGATCAGCACATTTTCTACCTTCAGAAATTGCCCAGACAATTAATGACTGACCGCGCCTAACGTCCCCACAGGCAAATACTTTTGGAACTGAAGTTGCAAAAGATCCGTCTTTGGTTCCAAAATTTGCTTTTACATTGCCTGCCTTATCAAGTTCAAGTCCAGCTTCTTGCAATTGAGAAATTAAATCTTCCTTAACAGGAGATACAAATCCCATCGCTAAGAAAACTAAATCAGCAGGCCATTCAAATTCAGTTCCAGGAATTGGTTCCATTTTTCCATTTTCAAAACGAACTTCATTTCCCCTGATTGCGGTTACTTCCCCTTTGTCGTTACTTCTAAAACCAAGTGTATTGATAGACCATTTTCTGATTACATTGCCTTCTTCCTGACTCGAAGAAGTTCTAAGCATTTTAGGATAAAGAGGCCAAGGAGTAGATGAATCTCTATCTTTCGGGGGCTCAGGAAAAAGTTCAATTTGGGTAACAGACTTTGCACCATGACGATTAGATGTTCCAACGCAGTCAGAGCCAGTATCGCCACCACCGATCACGATTACATGCTTATCCTTTGCCGAGATATAATCAACATTATCCCCTGCTACCTTTTGGTTATTGAAGGTTAGAAAATTCATTGCATAATGAACACCTTTTAGCTCTCTTCCGGGAACATTTAAGTCTCTAGGGCGCTCTGCTCCCATTGCAAGTACGACGCTGTCATATTCGGCTAGTAACTGTTTTGCGGTAATGTCTTTACCTACATGGGTGTTTATTTTAAAAACAACTCCCTCTGCTTCCATCTGCTTCACTCGTCTATCTATGAGATGCTTTTCCATTTTGAAATCTGGAATTCCATAACGCAAAAGCCCACCTATTCTATCTGCTTTTTCAAATACAACTACATCATGGCCAGCACGCGCCAACTGTTGAGCAGCCGCAAGTCCAGCAGGACCCGATCCAACTACTGCGACTTTCTTTCCTGATTTGACGTTAGACGGTAGAGGAACAACCCATCCTTCATCAAACGCTCTGTCGATAATCGTTCGTTCAATCGCCTTAATAGAAACAGGCTTGTCGATGAGCCCAACTGTGCAAGCTCCCTCGCAAGGTGCAGGACAAAGTCTTCCTGTAAACTCGGGAAAATTATTTGTACTATGTAGATTTTCAACGGCTTCTTTCCATTTACCTTTATAAACAAAGTCATTGAACTCAGGAATTAAATTATCTACAGGACACCCTGTATCTCCATGGCAAAACGGAATTCCACAATCCATACAACGTGCTGCCTGAATTTTTGCTACACTCTCATCAAAAGGCTTTTCGAATTCTTTGTAATTCTGAATTCTAGTTTCTTTGGACTCGTATTTCAGTCCTTCTCTTTGGTATTCTACAAAACCTGTTGGCTTACCCATGACGCGCCTCCCGAGCATTAACGTTATTTGCCGCTTCTTCTTTTAATTTTAGCAAAGCTTTTTTGTAATCTGTTGGCATAACTTTTACAAATTTTTCTACTTCGACTTTCCAGTTTGCAAGTATTGCTATTGCTCGCTTGGAATTTGTATATTCCTTTTGCAAAGTAATGAGCTTAAAGACTTGAGCAATCTCTTCTGGATCACTCATTTTTTCTAGCTCAACCATTTGCATATTTACATTCGAAGCAAAACTTCCATCGTGATCCCAAACATAGGCGATCCCACCAGACATACCTGCACCAAAATTTCTTCCAGTCTTACCTAGAATGATGACCGAGCCTCCAGTCATATATTCACAACCATGATCTCCAATGCCTTCTACAACAATTTTTGCACCTGAGTTTCGAACAGCAAATCTCTCTCCGCCAAATCCATTTATGAAAGCAGAACCCTTAGTCGCACCGTAAAAGCAAGTGTTTCCTACGATAATATTTTCTGTCGGGTCAAATGCTGCCTCCGGTGGAGAGGCTACTATTATTTTCCCTCCACAAAGTCCTTTGCCCACATAATCGTTAGAATCGCCTATTAGTCTAAGAGTTATTCCGTTTGTAATAAATGCTCCAAAACTCTGTCCTGCATTTCCTTTGAAAGTTATATCAATAGTATCCTCAGGAAGCCCAAGCTCTCCGTATTTACGTGCAACTTCACCAGCAAGCATAGTTCCAACTGAAAGGTTAAGATTGATTATCTTCATATCAAATTTTACTTTTTGTTTATAATCAATCGCTGCTCTTGAACGGCGGATAATTTCATTATCCATTTGTTTTTCGAGCCCATGGTTCTGCTCTTTTGTGCGATACATCTCCGTTGGAAAATGGGCTGGCTTCGGTTTTGCAAGCACCTTTGAAAAGTCAAGTCCGCGGGCTTTCCAATGATTACGAGGTCTATCAAATCGAATCATTTGCACTTGACCAATCATTTCAGTGAAAGTTCTAAACCCCATCATCGCCATAAGCTCACGTACTTCCTCTGCAATAAAATGCATAAAGTTGATTACGTTCTCTGGCTTACCAGTAAACTTAGTTCTTAAATGTGGATCTTGCGTTGCAACTCCAACAGGGCATGTATTCAAATGACATTTACGCATCATAATACAACCGATAGTCACCAGAGCCGAAGTTGAAAAACCAAATTCCTCTGCGCCAAGAAGCGCTCCGATTACTACGTCTTTGCCAGTCATGATCTTACCGTCTACTGCCAAGTAGACTCTATCCCTTAGTCCATTGATAACTAACGTCTGATGGGTTTCAGCAAGTCCTATTTCCCATGGAGTTCCAGCATAGTGGATAGAAGAAAGTGGGCTCGCTCCTGTTCCACCATCATGTCCACTGATAAGGATATGATCTGCGTGTGCTTTGGCAACGCCAGCGGCAACTGTTCCAACTCCAACTTCCGAAACTAATTTTACACTCACACGCGATCTAGGATTTACATTCTTTAAATCAAAGATCAATTGCTTCAAATCTTCTATGGAATAAATATCGTGATGTGGTGGAGGTGAAATGAGAGTAACCCCCGGAGTGCTATAGCGGAGCTTTGCGATATTCTTATCTACTTTGTGACCTGGTAGCTGTCCGCCTTCTCCCGGTTTTGCGCCCTGAGCCATTTTGATTTGAAGATCATCTGCGTTCACGAGGTAATTCGTTGTTACCCCGAAACGTGCTGATGCAACTTGCTTGATAGAAGATCGCATACTGTCACCATTTGGTAAAGTTTTAAATCTTTCTTCATCTTCTCCGCCTTCACCGGTATTTGATTTCGCTCCGATACGATTCATGGCAATAGCCAGTGTGCTATGTGCTTCATGAGAAATAGAGCCGAAACTCATTGCACCAGTTTGAAAGCGTCTAACGATTTCAGAAACAGATTCGACTTCTTCTATCGGAATTGAGTTACATTTTTTTTCATCAATTTGAAAAAGGCTTCGTAGTGTAATTTGTTTTTCCTGTTGCTCATCAATGAGCTTAGAAAATTCTTTAAACACCTTGTAATCATTGGTTAATGTTGCCTGTTGCAATTTATGAATAGTCATTGCATTGTAGATATGCGGATCACCAGTCTTTCTGTAGTAATGAACACCACCTGGCTCAAGTCCGCCGGGGAAGAATGTCGGATCATAGGCATCAGTATGTCGTCTAACGGTCTCTTCTTCCAACATCTCAAGGCTTAGTCCACCTATTCGAGTAGCGGTTCCTGTGAAGTATGTGCTAACAAGTTCTAAGTCAAGACCAATCGCTTCAAAAATCTGTGCTCCACAATAGGATTGCAAAGTAGAAATTCCCATTTTGCTAAATACTTTGAATAAGCCTTTACCAATGGATTTAATGAAATTTTTCTGAGCAGTTTTGTAATCTGGAATTTCATTAAACAAGCCTTCTCGGATTGAATCATTTAAAGCATCAAATGCTAGGTACGGGTTAATTGCATTTGCCCCGTAACCGCACAATAACGCAAAATGAGAAACTTCTCTAGGCTCACCCGATTCTAAGATTAAACCAGTTTTGGTTCTGAGTCCAGCTCGAATCAAGTAATGATGAATTCCCGAAACTGCAAGCAAACTTGGAATAGCCGCTTGTTCTTTTGTAACACCTCTATCAGAAATAATAATTAAATTATATCCTGCACGAACCGAATCTGCAACTTTTTGACAAACCTTATCGAGAGAATGTCGCATATCGTGTTTCTTATTTGGATCAAATAAAATTGGAAATGTAATCGCTTTTAAAACGCCTTGATTGATTTGTTTTATTTTTTCTAATTCGTCATTCGTTAATACTGGATGCTCAAGCTCTAACCGGTGACAGTGCTCAGGAGTCTCGCCGAGTAAATTTCCTTCCGGTCCAATATATGTCGTTAGCTCCATTACAAGCTCTTCTCGAATTGGATCTATTGGTGGATTTGTTACCTGTGCAAAATTTTGTTTGAAATAGCGAAACAGTGGTTGTGGTTTATCGGATAACACCGGTAAGCTTACATCTACTCCCATAGAGCCTGTTGGCTCTTCTCCATTGACAGCCATCGGTTTCATTGCAGTTAGTAAATCCTCTGTATTGTATCCGAATGCACGTAGGGACTCAATGATGGTCTTATGGTTTTCTTCTTTTTTAGTTCCGAAAACATCCGGCAGGTGACTCAGCCGAACCATGTTTTCTTCTACCCATTTTCGATAGGGTTTTTGTGTGCTAATTTCGCGTTTAATTTCTTCGTCATCTAGAATTTGCCCTTTTTCTAAATCAATTAAAAGCATTCTTCCAGGGCGAAGTCTATCTTGTTTCAAAATCATATCTGGCTCTGTATTTAACACGCCAGCTTCAGATGCTAGAATTACAATATCGTCTTTAGTAATTTTATAACGAGCAGGACGTAAGCCATTTCTATCTAGGGTAGCACCAATTACCTTCCCATCACAAAATGCGATAGCCGCCGGACCATCCCATGGCTCCATGAGAGTTGCATGGTATTCATAAAAGGCTTTTCTATCTGGATCCATTGCTACATTTTTTGACCATGCCTCAGGAATCATCATCATCACTGCATGGGGTAAACTTCTGCCACCCATACAAAGTAATTCTAGAACTGTATCAAAGGTTGCTGTATCACTTTGACCTTCCATAATAATAGGAAGCATTCTTTTGAGTTCCGGTCCATAGTAAGGCGACTCCATTACCATTTGCCTTGCTGCCATCCAGTTGATATTTCCCTGAAGAGTGTTAATTTCGCCGTTATGCGCAATCAGCCTGTAAGGATGAGCTAAATCCCAAGTAGGAAATGTATTTGTTGAGAATCTAGTATGCGTTAAGCAGAAAGAACTTTCCATATCAGGAGAACTTAAATCCAAGTAAAAAGGCTTTACTTGGTTTCCGAGAAGCATTCCTTTAAAAACCATAGTTCTTGATGAAAAGCTAGGTACATAGTATTGGCTACGATCTAATTTATATTCTGTTCTAAATCTTCTATCTATGATGCGGCGAATCAAGAATAGCTTCCGCTCAAACGCATCACCTTTCTCTGTATTTCTACTTTTGCCAACGAAAACCTGTCTGAATACAGGAATAGTTTTTCTTGCAACCGAACCAACTACTTCTGGGTTTACAGGAACATCCCGAAACCCGAGGCAATGCTCGCCCTCATCAATGATTACTTTTTCGATAATAGTTTCTACACCTTCTCGAATCAGCGGATCCTGTGGAAGAAAGAGCATTCCGACTGCATATTCCCCTTGAGGAGGTAAAGAAAAGGGGAGAACCTTTCGGAAGAATTTATCCGGAATAGATATTTTAATACCAGCCCCATCTCCTGTCTTTGGCTCAGCGCCCTCTGCACCACGATGCTCAAGATTACACATCAGCCGAATGCCTTTGTCGATGATATCACGGGAGCTCTTGCCTTTAATATGAGCTACAAAGCCAACTCCGCAGGCATCTTTTTCGTAAGCCGGGTCATAAAGACCCTGGGCAGATGGTAGTGAGGAACCAGGATAGGAAATTTGTTCATTATCTTGCATAGTTCGTCCTTTTTTCTTAGTTATTCAAATATTCAATCGAGACGGTCCGCATAATCTTTCTTAGAAATAGTAGAAAATGCGGTTATTTCCATATCTCAAAAATGCCTGAAAAGATAAATTTGTTTTTTTAACAACGAATGAGTGTCTTCTCACCCGAAAACGAATTCCTAGATCGCAAAAAAAAACGAGTTTTTCCCTTCGTACATGGAATAAATTATGCAATTATAATGCCAAGGCTTAAATCTAACTAAACAAATAGGAAAACGGTTAGGGTTTTTTTATTTATTAAAGTTTCTGTCTGAGCTTTTGAATGCCTTTTAGCATGATTGACTGGATTGGCATTTTTTGTGAGTCCGATTTTAATCGAGAAAGAAGACTCTTGAGGTTTCTTTCAACAGTATCATAATCAGGTGCATCAGAAAAAGTTCCGAGTATATGCGGCCAAGCAGATTTTAAAATTGAAATTACCTCGGGAGATTGATTTTTAAGCTCTTTGATTGCTATATCAAGAACGGCTTTCGTAAAATCTAAATGTTTTACTCTAGCTCTAAATTTTTCTACCGTATTTCTTTTTAACTGGGTTTTTGAAGCAACTGAATCAAAGTATTTTTGCCAATCTACTGGTTGACTGGTCTGTTCTTTGTTAAAATTAGCTCGTATGGAAACAAAGCATTTTTCCAAATCACTAGCTTTTGCTATCCACTGATTGTATCCATTTGTATCATTGGAAGTTTTGTAGCCTTGGATTTTCTTTGTAATCTCTGAATATTCCTTGAAAGTAAAAATATCTGCTGGGTCCGGTAACTCCGGCTCAGGCTCTACTTCTGGTTCCGGCTCGAAGTCCATTTCAGGTTCCGGTTCTTGTTCTTCTTCAGGCTCGTATTCCATTTCTGGTTCTGGGTCTGCTTCAGGTTCACTTGATCCCACGGCATCTAAAAAATCTTCCAAGTCGTCAACAGGAGAAGCCTCTTCAACCACTTGGTTTTTTTGTGGGGGTTGAAACTCAAATCCTTCAATATCATCAAGGAGCCCCGGCTCGTTCGGAGAAGTAATTTGTGGATTGTAAGCAGGAGCTTCTTCCATTTCAAAATCTAATTCTTCTACGTCATCTAACAGTCCCTTTTCTTTAGGAGGCTCGACTTCTACGGGCTCAGGCTCAGCGTTTGCCTCAGAGGAAAATTCTTCTTTTAGCTCTAGCCTCTCACCAGTTAATGTTTCGTCATGCTTTTCAAAAATTTCTACTAAGATGGATTTTTCTGGAACAAATTCTGGCTCTTTGGGTTTACTGACTACTCTAGATGCTAATTTTTCTTGGGCTTTGATCTGTTCTTCTTTGATTGCGCCGAGAATTCCTACCGGCTTAACAATGTCACCTGTAGAAACATTTTCAATGACTAATAAACCATCCCTAAGCGCAAAACGACAATTTGCCGGAAAGATTTCCCCTAATTTAAAAACCAATTCTTCGGTGATATGAGCAAAATCCTTTTTGGAACTTAGCTTCTCCATCTCTTGGTCTTTTAGCTTGTCTTGGACTTTTGTAAGAACTTCAATGAAGGTTTCATTCAAATGTTTCTTTAACTCTTCCATATCCATTTGAAGCAACGAAGCAAAATCACCAATCTTTTCAAAGAAATGATCTGATTTTTTTACATTCGCAACCATATAGCCTTTTACTCGCTGGTAAATCTGGTCACGTTCTTTCTGGGAAATGGCTTTTTCTTGTATGAACTTATTGAAAATTTGTAAATGCGCATGATAATAAGATAGGAATTCCCCATAGGGAGTAAATTCATATTCCCCTGTTTGACTTCTCTCTAAAACTCTCTTACTTGTATCAGTCATAGCAAAACTACCAGTAATATTATCGGAAACAAATGTGAAAGCCAAAAAATAAAACCTTTAATTCCGATAATTCAATTTTCACCCCTTGTTAAACCGAAAATAAATATATGAGTCAAACCCTAAATTTTGTTCAAGAAAAAAAGATGATGAATCTCGAATATATTCACTCAGAGAATATTTATTCACATGATAATATCTTTTTTAGTGAGATCGATAAAAATGAATCTTGGAGTTTTTTGCTCCAACAAGACCTTACATCAACAGGACTTGCCTTTCTATTTATTCGTTCTTTAATAGCCAATGAATTATTTGGGCAAAAGATACAGGCGATTGATATTAATCAATCAATCAAAGCACGAATTGCAAAATTAGGCTCGGCTCTTTTTTTCAATCAATTTATGGAGACAAGCCCGATACTTGCTCTAGCTGCCCCTGAGGAGATGCCCGGATTTATTACGAATTTATTTTTTGAAGAGAAAACTTTTCACTTAAAGGAAGAAGAAAAAAAATCTACAGTATTAACAGGTGGCGGAATTTTGAAAGAAAAGAAAACAAATGCCCACGAAATGGTAGAAAAACTTTTCTCTGAGTTTGGACTGCGAGATGAAACAGGACATTTTTTTCTGAGAACAAAATCAAATTCTTATTTATATCTTTTAAACCCTGCGAATAAATCAAAGACGTTTTACATCCAACAAAAAAATACCTTTTCGGTAGACTTTCAGTTTTATCATATAAAAACTTATTCATGAAAATTTCAAAGAAAAATTTCTATAGCACAATCGACAAACTTTCTAAGATTAAAATTTTAGTAGTTGGTGATGCCGTACTTGATGAATACCTATTCGGTGAGGTTAACCGTATTTCGCCGGAAGCACCAGTGCCTGTAGTCCTTGTAAAAGAAGATAAGATTACTCTTGGTGGTGCTGGCAACGTTATAAAAAATTTAAGTTCGATTGGGGTTAAATCACAATTTTACGCTAAATGCGGAAAAGACATCAAGGCAGAAAAACTAAAAGCACTACTGCATGAAGAAGGTCTAACAAACCACGATCTTCATTTAACCGAATCAGAAAATATACCCACGATTTTAAAAACGAGAGTAATCGCTTCACATCAACAAATTTGTAGAATTGATAGAGAAAAAGTTGTTCAGTTAACAGCAAAAGAAGAAAAGCAAGTTTTAGAAAATTATACTAGGTCTCTAAATGAATGTGATGGAGTCATTCTTTCTGATTATGACAAAGGCTATTTCAATGAAAAGTTGATCGTAGATTTAATAACACTCGCTAAGAAAAAGAAAAAATTTTTATCCGTTGATCCGCAAGTAAGACATTTCTTTTTATACAAAGGAATTTCTATCATGACCCCCAATCATCATGAAGCAGGCGGAGCACTTGGCAGAAAACTCATTACCGATGAAGAAGTAGCAAAAGCAGCCATTGAAATTTCTAAAAAACTATCTACGGAGTCGATGATGATTACGCGCGGAGAAAAAGGAATGACTCTTTATAGCTCCAAGCTTAAAAAAATCTACCATATTCCGACTGTTGCAAAAGAAGTTTACGATGTAACCGGAGCGGGTGATACAGTGATTAGCCTCTACTCTGCATTTAGAACAGCCGGTATGTCTGAATTAGAAGCAACACTTGTATCAAATGCAGGAGCGGGCGTTGTTGTTGAAAAACTCGGTGCATCAACTGTTAGCCTCAATGAATTAGAAAAAGCACTTTTAGAAAGGAAACTTTTGGAATGATTTTAGAGAATATTCAAAAAAAAATAATTCCCTTTCAAAACATTTCGAAATTTAAAAATTCAGTTACCACAAAACCTATCGTATTCACCAATGGCTGCTTCGACATTCTTCATTTAGGTCATCTTACCTATCTTTCAGAAGCAAGAGAACTCGGGAACTTTCTCTGGATTGGGGTAAATTCTGATTTGTCGGTAAAAGCACTCAAAGGAGAAAACCGACCTATTAATTCAGAGCAGGATCGTTCTATTATGCTTGCCTCATTGTTATTTGTAGATGCGATTACTATTTTTTCTGATGCAACTCCTATTCCACTATTAGAATTAATCAAACCAGATATTCATGTAAAAGGTGGAGATTACATTGCAGAAGAAATGCCTGAATACAAAACAATTATTTCTTACGGTGGCATTGTTAAAATTCTTCCATTTGTAGCAGGAAAATCTAGCACAAATATTATCAATAAAATCAAAGGATAGCGTTATGAATAATGAATTCGGGATTTTGATTTTTGAATGGAAGAGAAATATAAGAGATTTTATTTTTCCAATACTTAGGCAGTCTAAATTTAATTTTCCAGAAATTCTATTTTTGTTTTTATTTATTTTTTCTTTTTCTATTTCAGCAAAAGACATTGGCGTATGTTACAAATGGTCTGAAGGGGATGCTCAGCACCTTGATTCTTGTGAGGCTTCAAGTCTAGAAGAATGCTCTAATGGGAAAAAGGAAATTTCAAAAAAAGATACCGGATTTCAAAATTATAGCGGAAAACTTTTTTTAGATAAAGAAAATCAAGGCATTTATGAATTTAAAAAAGGCACCGCTCTTGATTGTGACAAAGAAATAATAAAATCAGCAAGATCCGCCGAATTGACTATGTGCGGGAATTGGGGCAACGCAGTATACTCCACCGGTTTAAAATTTCAACCAATGGAAAAACTGGATGGGTCTACGGTCAATTTATCCACCCAGACCCAAATAGTAAAACTGAGTTCATAGAATAAATTTTTTCTGCTAAGGTGAGTATTTCTGCATATCATTTAAGCAATCAGTTTTGAACATAACGTTACTACCAGTTTGAATATAATTTTGTAAAAAGGTAACTAACGCACTTGTTCCTTCGTTTGCATAATACATAACGCATGTAGTATCAGAACAATGTTTTCCGTTCGCAGTATCTTGGTGAGACGAAGTCATAGTAACCCCATTGTTCACAAGTCCTAACGCATGTCCCATTTCATGAACCAAAGTGGATTGCTCTACATAAACACGTGTAGCAATACCAGAAGGCGTTGTACTACCTGTCGATGTAACAACTTGTTTAAAAATCGCGATGTAAGGTGTGCCTGTAATATTTACTCCGATTACATTTGTATTTTGAGTAGAACCATCAGAGCTATAATATCCATTCACAAAGGCAACAAAGAAATTTCCTGTAGTTTGTGTGGAAGTACTCGTTCGATAAGTCTTTGCAAGATTTATAATATCTGTTGTTGTCCAAGTTGTTTTATTTTGCGAAGAAATAGAAGTCATGGAACTTAAAACTTTTGGTATAGAAGTTGTCACAGATGTTTTTCTATTTTTAAAAGCCTCTTTCATATTATCATCTAAAATATCCCAAACATTTTTAGTGGTGCTCGTAAAAGGATTTGTAAAACTACTATCATAAGGCGTGGCACTTGATTCATATACAACCTGAACGTTAAGCGTTGTCATTGTTGAATAATAAGTACTGATCGAATCGTAGTTACTCGTTCCATTCGCTGCATTTGCAGCATTTCGAGCAGCTTCAGCAGCGCTATTTCTTAAGACAAGAAAAGCTAGTATCGTCTTAGTCGAATCATTATGCTTTGATTTACAAGAAATAGAAAGTGACACTAAGATTAATAATAAAAAGCCCAAAATTTTTTTCATTCAGTTTTCCTTTGCTTTGAAATGTTATTGAAGTTAGAATTATAACTAACTTTTTTAAGAATGTCGTCCTTTCCTATAAGAAAGAACTCTAAAAGTAAATTAAAAAGAGCCTGAGGTAATTACTAAAACTCAATTGTCCAACTAAGCTGAATATATCTCCCCGGTTGAGGTAAGAGTGAATTTCTAAAACCTTGTGCCCGCTTATAATAATTATCTCCACCATCGGCACCTTCAATACCAGGATCGTAATAACTATGATTCAGAAGATTTAGAATTTTGAGTGTCAAAAATCCAAATTCCTGAAAATTTATTATGAAAGCAGTATTTAAAATGAAATGCGGACTCGGGAATTGGAGAAGTTATTTCTTTCTTTGTTGAAGTAGATTGAGAATGTAATTTGCCTGCAAATAATACTAGGCATAAAATAATTTTCAGAATGAAAAATTTAAAGATCATAAAAAGGTCTTAGCAGATAAAATAAAGTATGGAATGCGAATGCTAACGGAAAAATTAGATATGACTATAGCTTAATCGGACTGTTAAAATGAAAAATCTATTTTATAATTAGGAAGGTTTTTTTAAAAGCAGATGCAGTTAGTAATTGAAACTGTCGTCCGACTCCGCTCACCAACCGCAATTATATTCGGTCACTGAGCGGAGTTGAAGTGCCGCAACACCGAGGAAGTTAACCCATCTTAGCCGCTACTAGTTCAGCAATATCTTTAACCTTGACTTCTTCGGTTTTATGAGCAGCTTTTACACCGTCAGTCACCATAGTCATACAGAAAGGACAAGAAACTGCAATTGTGCTAGCACCAGTATCTAGAAGTTGGTTCGTTCGCTTAACGTTTACGCGATCCCCATGTTCTTCCATCCACATCTGCGCTCCACCTGCCCCACAACAAAGAGATTTAGAATGATGGTCAACTGCTTCAATCGGATCATTACCAGAAACCGCATTTACGACTGCGCGAGGATTTTCATACCCGTCATTGTAACGCCCGAGGTAGCAAGGATCATGGTAGGTTACTTTTTCCTTTGTGTCTTCGACTTTGAGATCAATATTGATTTTTTTCTCGTCGATTAGGTTCTTGATGTATTCACTGTGGTGGACTACTTCGAAGTTGCCTCCAAACTGAGGATACTCGTTCTTAATCGTATTATAGCAATGTGGACAAGCTGTGACAACTTTTTTCACATTGTATTTGTTCATTGTGTCTACGTTGGATTGCGCAAGTGTTTGGTAGAGGTATTCATTTCCACCACGACGTGCAGAATCACCAGAACAATTTTCTTCTGTTCCTAAAATTCCAAAGTTTACATTTGCCTTTTGCATAATCTTTACAAAAGAACGAGCAGTGCTCTTACTTCTTTCGTCAAATGCTCCCGCACACCCTACCCAGTAGAGTATATCAACATTTGCATCTTCAGCCATTGTTTTTACACCAAGATCTGCCGCCCAATCGGCTCTTGTATGTGCCCCAACTCCCCAAGGGTTAGAATTATTTTCCATATTAGTAAATGCACCTTGTAATTCAGCCGGGAATTTAGACTCGGCAAGAACTAAATGTCTTCTCATTTCAACGATAGCGTTTACTTGGTTGTTACCTACAGGGCAAGCTTCAACGCACGCATAACAAGTAGTACAGCCCCAAAGTGCTTCTTCAGAAATATACTTGTCTCCGATAACGTTAGTCTCTAGACCCATTATCTCTTCTGCGGTCTTACCAGCCTTACGCGCTTCAGCAACTTGCGGCATTTGATCCATGAGAGCATGTTTTAATTCTACGATGATTGCTTTTGGATTTAATACTTTTCCTGTTCTATTGGCAGGACACTGTACCTGGCAACGCCCACATTCGATACAAGAAAGTCCGTCCATAAGAGAAGGCCAAGGAAAATCTTGAATTTTATTTGCACCCCAAAGTGCATTTTCGTCTTCTAGATTTAATTTAGAAAGTTGACCTCTTGGAGTATCAGTTACAAAAAAATAATTCATCGGAGCATAAATTAAATGTCCGTGTTTTGAAGTTGGAACGTAGAGCATAAAGGTAAAAACAGTCAAAATATGCATCCACCAGAATATCTGGTAAACAAGGTTTGCCCGCTCACCATCCACTCCCATGTTTTGCCACATAGAACCAATTCCAGCGGCAATAAAACTTTGATTACTGTGCAACGCATAATTATCCGAAATCGCTTTCGCACCTTCGGCAAGAAGTGTGGAAACCATCAGAGTTCCAATCATCCCGATAACGATAGCCGATGCTGGTGAATGAACATCGAGTCCCTTAGCCTGTGCAATCCAT
>JANYCR010000466.1 GCA_025360185.1 Leptospiraceae bacterium
TCCGATATAATATTCAGGAAAATACATCTATTTGTATTTTCTAAAAAATATTGAAAGAGACTTAAAGGTATAAACAATGAAAATCATAAAAGGTATATTTATTCTTTTAGTGTTGGTTAACTTAAACCTCTTGTTCGCTCAAGCTAAAGAAGCTCCTGCTGCTGCACCTGCTAAAGATGGTGCTGCTGCTGAGCCAAACGAAGCTGGCGATACAATTAAGGGTGAGTTGGTTGCGGATGATGATACAGATTCTTCTTTAGACGAGAAAGGAAGGAAGGACAAGAAAGAGATTCTTAGACAAGAAGCTATGTGGAAGAATCAAGACTATAGTGGTTACAACAAAGCTTTCGAAGATCTACACAAACTTTCTAAAGCATTTGCTAACAACAAATACAGACTTGCTCTCTCATCTTATCAATCTGGGATGAACACAATCTTAAAAATGAGAGAAAGTGTTGAGCAATACAGAAAAGAACAAGCTGAGAAAAAAAGACTCGATGAAAAGTGGTACTGGCAAAAAATCGATCGTAAAGCAAATGAAGAAAGATACATTGCTCGCGAAAAAATGTCTGCTAAATTAGCAGCAGTTACTTATTTCACAAAAGCAATCAATCATTTAGATGACATCGTGAACCCAGATTTAAAAGAAACTGAAGCATACAAAACACTTCTTTCTTCTGTTTATAGATCTTGGATCATGGCAGAATACGATACACAAAACTTCCCACAGTGTATCCCAATCTTAGAACTCTACTTAGAAATCAAAGAAAATGAAAAAGAATATCCAGCTCACAAATATCTTGCTAGCTGCTACTCTTTCGAAGAAAACACTTTGAAAAAATACAAAGCTGGTTCTGATGATCAAATTCAGAAATTAAAGTACAAAAAGAATGTTCATCTATTAAGAGCTACTGAATTAAAATATGGAAAAGGTACTGTTGAGTACAAACACATAGTTGATTTAGTAAATAAAGATGAAGTTATTTCTGTGAATCCTTAATCCAAAACCACTCTTTCAATCAAAATAAAACTATCCTATTTGGGGTAGTTTTATTTTATTGAAACTTGATGGAAAAGGATACAATTCTATACGTATTAACAAAATCCCAAGAGTATCTGGGAAAAAGACAAATTCCAAATCCTAGACTAGATGCTGAACTAATTCTTTCCGATGTTCTAAACCTGGAAAGAATTAAGCTTTATTCGAACTTCGATAAAAAACTATCAGAGCTAGAAAAAGATAATTACCGAGAAAAGATAAAAGCACGTGGTGATTTTAAACCAGTTGCCTATATAATTGGTAAGAAAAATTTTTATAAATCAAATTTCATTGTAAGTGATAAAGTATTAATTCCTCGTCCAGAAACGGAAGAATTAATTGAATGGGTTTCTAAGGAAATCATTCAGGGGGATGCGTTATCTATTTTAGATATTTGTACTGGAAGTGGTTGCATCGGTATTAGTCTCAAGAAGGACTTCCCTCAAATTCTATTAACATTAAGTGATATTTCTAATGATGCCTTGGAAGTCGCTCGTTTAAATGTGACTGCGATATTACCAGAAGCGCAAGTGAATTATTTAGAGAGTGATTTGTTTAATTCTATTTCTAGCGATGCCAAATTTGATTTAATTTTATCTAATCCACCTTACATTCCAATTGAAGAGAAAGAATCTCTTATGGCTGATGTTTTACAGTATGAGCCGCACTTAGCTTTATTTTTGAACGAGCCAGAATCTTTTTACAAAAGATTTTTTTTCGGGGCTTATGAGCATTTGACGGAGAAAGGATCCTTGTATATGGAAACCCATTCGGATTGGGCAGCGAAGATTTTACAAATCGGTTTAGATTGTGGATTTAAAGCAGGTAAAATTAAAAAAGATTTGAGTAACAAAGACCGATTTGTAAAGCTAACTAAATAAGGAAACCGTATGAGCCTATTGAATGAAAAAGCACCTGAATTTAGTTTACCGGATTCTGAAGGTAAAGAAGTGACTCTGACAGATTTTAAAGGTAACAAATTGCTAATAGTGTTCTATCCTGGAGACGAGACCATGGTATGTACCAAACAGCTTTGTTCTTATAGCAGTGGTTTTGAAGAGTTTCAAAAATTAGGAATTGCTATCGTTGGAATCAATATGGACTCTATTGAATCTCATAAAAAGTTTAAAGAGAAATACAAACTAGCCTTTCCTCTACTTTCTGACCCGGATGGAATTATTTGTGCCAAATACGATGCAAAGGGGTTACTTGGTGTTAAGCGCTCAACTTATCTTGTCGATGAAAACCAAAATATAGTTTTTGAAAACGAAGTTTTACCTTTGTTCTACAAGGATAAAGATGATATTATGGGTGCTATTCAAAAGTTAGTATAATTGATTGGACTGTTGCAACACAATTATTTCTTAAAGCGCATATATGCAAGCTCTCTAGGACGTTCTTCTTCAATATAGGCTGGCTCATATTCTATTTCTTCTGTTTCGAATTCGTATTGTTTTTTAGAGTCGCTCTTTTTCTTTTTCTTGAGTTTACGATATTCTAAAATTTTTATTTTTTCTTGTGCTTTAATTTGGGAAATCTCATCCTGATTTAGATCTTTGTATATAATCTTTAAGACTTCTTCTCTAGCGAGGATACCTGATGTTCCATCTTCTTTTTTCTTGTAGACTATAGTAAGTAGATTTTCGTCTAGTAAATCTACCTTTAGGATCTCACCATCCTTTAGAATAATGGTAGTATCTAAAGCAAAACTTGGCTGAGTACACAGATATAACAGACTGAGGAAGATTAAGTATCTCATGGCAAAGTGCATTGTACTCATGTATATATTTTGTCAATTAGCTTTTTAGAAATTCTGGCGAAATCATCCAAATAATCTGACCCATTAGAAAATTTTCTTTTGCAATATTGATAGCAATTGTTGTTCCAGGAGAAAATATTAAACTCCGAGAAATGGACTCATCTCGAATGAGCCTTGCTGCAAAGAAGCTTACATCTGGGTTATGTCCTATAAGCATCACAGTATCTGAGTTACTTAATTGGTTTAATTTTGGAAACAAATCTGTATAATCATTGGAGGGTAATAATTCATTTACCGGTGTTGTATTGCCCTTAAACTGGAGCTTTGCTGAAAAAATTTCAGCCGTTTCTTTTGTTCTTATGTATGGACTATGAAAAATCTGGGTAACTCGTAATGGGCTATGGTAGATGAAATCAGCCATCTTTTCTAAATCTGATTTTCCTTTTTCTGTAAGCCTGCGGTCTTTATCGAGTCCTGTTGCTGAGCTAGATTCCGCTTCGCCGTGTCTTCCAATAATTAGCTTCATAAAGAAATCCTTTCTATTATATACCACTTCTCATAAATAAGTTCCCTTTTTTTCTATAAAGGGGTATTCCCAATTCCCAAAGGAAGGTCTTCTTGAATCAAATCGGAATTTACTTTTGGGAATTGGTATATCCTTTTTTTCACTAGCCATTACTTTGTAATCAGAAAAATTTGTAATGAAATGAATGAAAATCCGATTCACACACAGGAACTTTATAAACAGTACGATAACAAAGCAATAGCTCTAAAAAACCTATCTCTGACAATTAAGTCAGGAGAAATTTTTGGACTCATTGGACAAAATGGAGCTGGAAAGACTACGCTCATGAAAATACTCCTTGGTTTTTCTACGCCTACGAAGGGTAATGTAGAAATATACGGAAAGAAAAATTCAATCGAATTCAAAACTCGAATCGGATACTTACCGGAGAAAGTAATGATTCATCCTTTTCTGACTGCATTTGAATTTTTATTTTTATGCGGCAAATTATATTATCTTAATAAAAAAAACCTAAAAGAAAAATGCATATCTGTCTTAGAAAGAGTAGGGCTCGGTGATAAACTTGGAATAAAAGTAGGAACTTTTTCTAAAGGAATGACCCAAAGACTTGGACTTGCACAGGCGATTATTCATGAGCCTGATTTACTTTTTTTGGATGAGCCTGGTTCCGGGTTAGATCCTCTTGGAATGATTGAACTTAGAAACATTATTTTAGATGAGCATAAATCTAGAAATGCGACTATCTTTATTAATTCGCATCGCTTACTTGAAGCTGAAAAACTATGTTCAAGGATTGCGATTTTACATAAAGGGGAAATGGTCGCAAGCGGCTCGATGAATGAATTGACACGAACCAAAAACCAAATTAACGTGAGAGTTGAAACGTTAAGCGAAACACTTGAAAAGTATTTTGGCTCAATTGGAAATCAAATTAAGATTGAAGGAAATGAAATTTCTTTTGATCCAAAAGAATCAGTAGATTTAAAACAAATTCCAATTCATATCATTCAAAATGGTGGAAATATTTTAAAATACGAAATAGTAAATGAAAACCTCGAAGAAATTTTCCTTCGATTAACAGGGGGAGAAAAGTGAAGAAAATATTAGGTCATATTATTTCGAGTATTTTTACAATCGCCGGCTTAACAATACGAGAAGCCCTACGTAAGAGAATTATATTTATAATCCTTTTAATTTCTAGTTTTTTTCTATTAATGAATTTCTTTTGCGAGTCTGTGACGATGCAAGCAAATGGAGAAGAAGTAAAAGATACAGCTATTGGTCCGATCTTTATCTATGTGATCGTAACTGTATGGAGTCTAGTAATTTCTGCTCTCGTAACATCTTCGCTTTTAGCCGATGAATTTGAAAATAAAACATATACCATGAAACTATCTAAGCCAATTTTTAGATTAAGTTATTTGGCAGGCAAATTTCTCGGTGTCTTTGTTTTAATTGTTTTAAATGCAACAATTATTTTATCTGCATATAGCATAATCAGTATTTTGCGCTCGGGCAGTGTTGAGATTGGTTTATGGATTGCTGCGAGTTCTATGTTATTATCTTATATGCTTTTGATTAGCCTGGTGCTTTTATTTACGATATTAATAAATAGAACCGCCGCAGTTTTGTTATCATTTGCACTTGTACTACTTACGAGTATTGTTAATTACCCGATATACGAATCTGCATTTGAAAAAGTAATTGATACGAATTCTTCAAAAAAATTAATTTTAGAAATAATCTATTGGGTAATGCCACAATTTGGAACAAGTCTTTATCATTCTCTGTCAAAAGTTGCAAAATCCTTTTCACAAGTTCATTACCTTGGACTTTATGCTTATGCGCAGATTGCTGTCTGGATTTTAGTTGTCTGGATTCTTTTGTATTTTAGCTTTAGAAAAAGAGAATTAGAATGAAACCATATCGTAAAAATGTAGGTATTGTTGTTTTTAATTCTAAAGGCGAGGTTCTTGTCGGTGAAAGAATTGGGCTAGATGGTTCCTGGCAATTTCCGCAAGGTGGGATTGATGATGACGAAGAAGCTAAGTCCGCTGCCTTTCGAGAATTATATGAAGAAGTTGGAATTAAAGATGCAGAATTTGTTTATGAAATTCCTGATTGGATTAGCTACGATTTCCCTAAAAACTTTAAAGCTCCTATGGCAAAAAAATATGCAGGTCAAATTCAAAAATGGTTTCTCGTATACTGGAATCATCCGGCTAATGAGTGTAATCTACAAGTCCATGAGCAAGAATTTGAACATGTAAAATTCATTCCAATTCAATCTTGTGTAAATTCAATTGTGAGTTTTAAAAGGGATGTCTATGTAAAGCTAGTTGAAATATTAGAACCTCAAATTAAAGCTTACCTAGCTAGCAGATAAACCAAGGATCATTTAAGTTATCATTCTCCCCACACAATGATGCATTCTTCGTAATATAAACGATAGAATACGCTCTTGGATTTTCTATCAATGACGCCTACTTTTTGTATGCCTCCATTTTCTTTCGCTGATTCGAGTGTAGAGTCACCCCATGAAATTAGCCAAAGGACGGATAACGAGCATGATTCGCCAACTAATAATTTTTCACCAATGTTGTTCCCTAATTGACCTGGTGTGGTATTTTTATGATATACTCCACCTCCGCGCAATAATAGCTTTAGTCCCATTATACATTGTATAATGACCTGGAATATAAATAAAAGTCTAGTCTTTAGGCGAACGCGCGTAAACCGCATTTTGATACGCTGGAAATCTATTTTATTACTGTCAAGGATTCCGAGTTGAGCTTGGGTTGATAAAGTGTTGTTGTAGTCTTTACCATTGCCTTTAAATGAAAAAAGGCTTCGTCCAAATTGAAGGTATTGATAGGAAGTTTTAAAAACTAATAGTCAAGTATATTATACGACTGCATCGTATAATAGTCAAGTATGGAAAATTCTTTGTTTTTTTATAATCCTTGGTGGGAAGAAGGTTACAAATCAGTGAGTCTTTGGAGACGAGAAAGTTTTTTTGAGAAATTTGAAGGTTGGATGAAAGAGAATAGAATTTTACTTCTCACCGGCTTACGACGAGTAGGCAAGACGAGTCTCATGAAACTAATGATCCAAGTTCTTTTGGAGAAAGGTATTCGTCCCAAAAATATTTTATATATCAGTATGGATGATTATACCTTTAAGGATAATTCTATAGCTGAAATTTTAACATTGTATCGCAAAATCCACAAATTAAAAACCGATGAAAAGATTTATCTTTTCTTTGATGAAATTACTTATAAAAAAGATTATGATATTCAATTAAAAAATCTATTCGATAAAGAAAATGCAAAGATCATTGCAACCTCTTCTTCGAGTTCCATGCTTAGAGATAGAAAAGCATACCTCACCGGTAGAACGACAACTGTAGAAGTGCAGCCATTTGATTTTTTCGAATATCTAGATTTTAAAAAGATTACTGTAAAGCAAAGAGACTCCGCTCTATTAGATACCTATTTTAGAGATTACATGCGAGTAGGCGGAATGCCTGAAAATATTCTTTATCCGGAACGACAATATCTAATGGGACTTGTAGATGATATTATTCAAAAAGATATTACTGCATTTCATGGGTTGAAAAATGGGGATTTACTCCGAGATTATTTCATTCTATTAATGGAGCGTAGCGGCAAACAGGTAAGTATTAATAAAGTCGCTAATATTTTAAAAATTTCTCCCGATACTTCTAGTCGTTATCTCTCTTATTTTGAGGACACCTACTTGATTCATCTTGTATCTAGATGGGGTAACACAAACGAAAAACTTCTATCTCCCAAAAAAAACTATGCCTGCGATTTAGGAATTAAATTTCTATTTCATGGCGAACGGGATTTAGGAAGTTATTTTGAGAATTATGTGTATTTGCTTCTTCGTCAAACTAAGAAAGTATTTTATGTTCTAGATGACGCCGAGCTAGATTTTTTTACCCAGGATAAAATTCTCATAGAGGCAAAATACGATACTCCGCTAAACGATAAACAGAAGAAGTTCTTTAAAGAATTTCCCGCAAAAAAAAAGTTTTTGATTGATTCGATTCTTAAAACGAAAGAATTGAAATTTTAGACTAAGTTTTATAGATTTAACTTATGCATTAGGTAAGTTGAATGTTACTTCTCCATAGTGAAAAAGTGAAAGACAAAAAAATACCTTTTGCAAATACTATCCTTGTATGAAATCTATTAAAATTCTTTTTTTATTTCTAGTAACCATTAAATTGTTTTCTTCAGAAGTGCATAATCTTCCTGTCTATGATTTGCAAGACGAGCGTTTTACGATTCATGGGATAGTGAATAATTTTTCTAGTGAAAAGTTACTTCTAATTAACTTTACGAATAGCAATTGTAAGCCTTGTAAAATTGAAATTCCTAAGTTACTTAAATTGCATGAAAAGCTTTCCTCGCAGGGATTGGTTTTATGGATTGTATTCGTTGGAGATAATAATGATACAATCGAGCCGCTTATAAAAGAATTTGGAATTGGATCTAATGTTAAGGTAATGAAAGACCCTCTTGAGATTTCTTATAAGAGGATGAAATTTACGGGTGTCCCTGCAAATTTTTTAATTAGTAAGAATAAAGATTTATCTTATACATCTATTGGATACACAGATAAAAAACAAACGCTACTTGAAAAAAAAGTGGAAGAGTTACTTAAATGATTTATACAAACAAAATGCGTTTTATTCTTGTTATCCTCTTATCTTTCGTTTGTTCATTTTCTATTTATTCAGAGGACAAAAAAAAATCTGTTTACATTGGCTCTATCCTATCTTTAAACTTGCCGGTTGGAACGGATACCCGTGTCAGAAATGGAGTTACACTTTCCTTAATTAACAATTTTAAAAATAAATTATCTGTCCTTGATGATGAAGTAGTAAAAAAACTCCTGGAAAGATTAAAGCTACAGCAGCTAACAGGGTGTTCTACCGAAAAATGTGAAAAGCAATTAAACGATGCGCTTAACGCTGATTATAAAATTGAAGGAACTATTGCAAACGAGGGCGGCAAATACTCTCTTACCCTCAAACTATTTAAGCTTGATGATGGAACGCCTAGTATTTCCAATCAGGTAAAAAGAGAATTTAATTCCTCGCAAATTGACTATTATGTGAATGAATTAACTCACTCTGTCATGGATTCCGGTTATGCGATTAATGATAAGAATGCGCCACAGGACATTGACCCAGGGAAGATTAATCTAAGTAATATTACTTTAAAAGAAGTTACAGGCTCTGATCTTTCTGTTTTAAATTTTAAATCAGATGACACAACTGTTGATGATTTAATTAAATTTTCAAAAGAGACTCTCCAGGAGGGGGATGATTATTTTAAAAAGAAAAACTATGACCTGGCCTTAAAAGACTATGAGTCTATTCTTCGTGGTATAGCTAGATTAGCTCCTGAGAAACAGGCAGCGGTTAAAAAATACAAGGATGAAATAGTTAAACGTATTGATAATTGTTATATTAATATATATAATAAATCATTGGCTGAAATTGATCCAAAGGTTAAAGCTGAAACATCAGCAACTCCTGCAAAGATTAAAGAATTCGCTGGAAATTATGAAAAAATTCTTCTAGATTATCATGGTCGAATTAAGGAGCTAAATGTTCCTGTAAATCCTACGATTGAATCAGTCATAGTAGATCGTTTAGAAAAATTAGACATAGCAAATTCCAGTTACGAAGAAAAAAAGGCAGATTTGTTATATGAAAATTATAAATTTAGTCAGGCTAGAAAAGAGTATGATAAGATTTATAAATTAATAACATCTCGTCCTCAAACGAAAGCATACAAGGATTATGCGACAAAGCTATTAAACAAAATAAATGCTACTAAAGAAACAGGGACATCATTCGTAGACAACCGAGTGCGGGCTTATTGTAGTTTGGCGGAAAAGAGAAATTTTCAAAGACAATTAGCCATTGATAAAGGAAAAACATTTGAAGTCATTGAAATGGAAGATGCAATTAGGGAATCCATGCTTGATTCAAGAAAGACGTTACAAAAATCAGAATTTGCTAGTGATGAATTATTTGCATTTTATAACAAAACAGTCGAGCGGATTAATTCAGATAAAAAAACGTCCCTTGCAAAAACAATTTCTAAGTCGGATGTTCAGTTAGAGGAAATCAACGAAATTACTAAGTCAATTGCAATAAGGCGATCTTTACTTTTTCCTGGCTACGGGCAAATATCGGAAAGACCGGATAAGCTTAAAGGTAAGATAATAAATTATTCCGGGATTGTATTTGCAGTATCGAGCGCTATCAGTATACTAAATTTTGGAATTCAACAACGCAATTACGATCGAATAAAAGGTAATGATCCGAAATACTATGCAGTCTTTTCAACGTACACAAACTATTTTCTATTGGACGATTATCAAAAGTTTCAATCGGCTCGTGATAGAGTTAATAGCTCGTATCAAACTATGAATACTTCCTTAGGAATTTTTGCTGCTATTTATCTTTATAATGTAGTGGATATTTTATTTTTTATGGATCGTAAAGAAGTATTAGGTCGCATTGAAGATAAGAATGGTTTCGATTTTAAAGTAGCGAGAATTCCAACAGGTCTTGGCTCATCAAATTCCATTGATGAAAGATATACATTCACTTATACCTATTCATGGTAAGGTAAACAGATATGAAAAAAAATATTTTATTTTTAAGTTTAATACTCATTAGCTGCACTAAAAGTCTCAATAACTCCTATGACCCGGCTACTTCGACATATGCAAGAAATTATTTTTTATATGGTACCGTAATCAAAAATATTCTCTTTCCTCCTCCGGCCGTTCCATCAAATGTAACTTCTTCTAATGGAACAAACCAATTAGTATTTTATTTGGGGCTTGCTACAACTGACCTTTCTATTTCAGTCAGTGGAACTGCTAATTCTTATAGCATAAGTCCTGATTTGCCGGCAGGCGTTAGCCTCACTTCTTCAACTGGAAAATTTTCTGGTACGCCGACAGCTATTACAAGTGCAAAGCAATATACGGCTGTTGCCTGTAATGTTTCGGGATGTGCATCAGGAAGTTTATCTATAAAAGTGATCAATGTTACCGCGACTCGAGTTTATGGACAGGGCGGGGATTTTGCTGTATCTACCTCAAATAATGGAGGAATAAGTGCTAATTCTCTTAGTGCACCCAGCTGTGTTATAGTTGATTCAAGTGGAGGAGTTTATATTTCAGATCTCGGTAATAATCGTGTTTTATTTTATCCAAGTGGATCTACGACGGCAACTCGAGTCTATGGACAAGGTGGAAGCTTTACTACATCAGCTACCGGAGTTTCTAGCACTACCTTTGGTTTTTCTGGTGTAGGATCATTGGCACTAGATTCATCTGGTTCCTTATATGTCGCTGACGCACAGAATAAAAGAGTGCTTTATTTTTCATCAGGTGTAACAACGGCTTCTCAGGTGTATGCGCAGGGAGGAAGTTTTGTAACTAGTGTTTCTGGAACTACTGCTAGTACAATTAACGCTGTGTCGGGCATTGTAGTTGATTCTGCCGGAGGTCTGTATATCGTCGATAGCACTACTAGTACCAGCGGCAATCACAGAGTGTTATATTTTCCCGCCGGATCTTTTAACACTGCTACACGTGTTTATGGTCAAGGTGGTAGTTTTACCTCGGGCGTTGCCAATAAAAATGGGGTGAGCGCGGATTCTTTATCTAGTCCAAACGGAGTTTCCTTAGATCCTTCCGGTGGTCTCTATATTAGCGACTATGGAAATTCAAGGGTTTTATATTTTAGTAATCCCAGCAGTACAACGGCTACTCAAGTATATGGTACACCTGACTTCACCTCAAGTAACGCACAAGATACTTCTAAAGTAACAAGTCTAAGTTTTCTATCAGGTGTCCTAGGAGATTCGTCAGGTGTTTATATTGGTATTTCTGGACAGGTTATTTATTTTCCTCAAAATCTAAAAAAACATATTTTATCATATGGAAGCAGTGGAGTATTAAATTCATTTTCAAGCTCTTCCACCGCAACTGCAAGTTCTATTTCCAGCAATTCTTCTGGTCGTATTTCTGTTTTTGTCGGCTCTGATGGAAAGGTCTATATATCAGATTCTAATTTTAATCGCGTTTTAATGTATTGATTTTTTGCATTTCATTTGGCATAATCTGTATTATCCGAAAGTCTAGCTTTGCCCATTGCCGTTGCTGTTGATAAATCCGGAAATGTTCATTACGTTTAGTAGTTTACTTTTTAGAAATTAAAAAATTTAATGAAGTATGAGTTTTCAAATTGAGACGTTTCCTGTTTACCCGTTGGGTTGTAATTGTTCGATTGTATCTTGTGATGCAACAAAAGAAGCAATTGTAATTGATCCCGGTGGAAGTGAAGATAGGATTTTCAAATATCTAAAATCGAAGGATTTGAAAGTGACGCAGGTGATTCATACGCACGCGCATTTTGATCACTGCCTTGCGACTAAGTCTGTTGCCGATGCACACGAAGGTTGTAAGATTGGACTTCACAAAGACGATTTGCAACTCTACCAAAATATTCCTATGCAATGCGAAATGTTTGGTGTCGATTTTCGAGGAGAGATAAGAGACTTGGATTATTTTCTCGAAGACAATCAAATTCTAACTGTAGGAACTGCAACGAATATGGAAGTTCTCCACACTCCCGGTCATAGTCCCGGCTCTGTTTGTTTTGTTTTGCGTAGTTCAGACAAGCATATCGTTTTTTCAGGGGATACACTCTTTTCGGGAGGCATTGGGCGCACTGATCTCTGGGGTGGAGATTATGAGACAATAATTAAATCGATTCAGACTAGATTATTTACACTCGAAGATGAAACGCTTGTCATACCAGGTCATGGTGAGGCAAGTGTCATATATAGGGAAAAAATGTACAACCCTTATCTAAATTGAGGGAATAGGTTATTTTTAATGATAGGAGTTCCGACAATTGAAGGAGAAAGTCTATGATGATCATTCGGCTAATTGCGTATTTTTTACTACTCATCTTTTTTTGCGGGAGCCTTGCTGTATCGGCGGTTTCTTGGTCGTTTTATGAGTCTGTCTACTCTTCCCTTAATCTTCTCAAATATACCTCGGATAATAAAGCGCGCGATATTCTTGCAACTGTAGCTCGCGTCGCCGAAACAAAAATGTATGCAGATGGTTATTCAGAAATGAATGACTTCTTTGTTCGCATGATTAAACAATCCGAAAAAGATTTAGATAAATTTACAATCAAAGAAGTATTTTTAATTTCACCGGATGGTATCATACTCGCTCATAGCAATCTTTCTGAAGTATCTAGTGAACTTAGTTCTCGCATTCCATCGGCTAAGTATAATAAGCCGTATTATATGCGTGCTCTTCGAATGAGAAAAGGTCAGTTACCAACTCCACAGACTTTTGGTCAGGAATACAAAGGGGAAGAAAGTTTTTATGGTCGCCTTGTTATGCGATTATTCCCAGAATTAAAATACCAGACTGTATTGTTATCCGCTCCTATTTATCATATAGAAAAATTAGAAACAGTTGGGTCTATTCATCTCATCTATAACAGAGGAAATGTTCTTTTCTTTATGGAAAGTCAGAAAGAGATTTTTTTCTGGATGCTTCTAAACTATATAGGAATTTCTATTCTTGTTAGCATTGCGCTTTTTTCTGCGTATGCAATGTTTCTCTTCGGAAGCTACAAACAGGGTGGGCGCAATACAGCGAATATCCCCGAACCAGAACTTCCTAAGACTCTTGCTAAAATAGAAACTATTTTTAATAAGCAAGAGGATACTATTAAACGTTACCTTACTCCAATTCCTCTTAAGCTGGACAATACTCTTTTAAATGTTGAGAGCATAACATCGGTTAAACAACCGCCTGTTCATCCTGAAAATGAAACTACTGCAAAGATGCCAAAGCTAGAAAATACTTCTCCTTCTATCAATGGTAATAATGGAAATGGAAAGCAATCGGTTAATGGCAATAAGCCAGCTAATCCGACGGAAGCTCTAGATGCAATATACCTTGACTAATGCTAGATGTATCAATTAACGAAAATCATTTAAGCGAGACACAGGTTGTATTCGTAAATTTAAAAGGAGCATTGGACTCCGAAAAGGCAATTGACTTTTACGATTTTATCAATGCAGAACTTATAAAAGGTTTTCGCAAATTTGTAGTTGATTGTTCTAATCTAGATTATATTTCTTCTGCTGGAATTTCTATTATGATTCGCCTCCAGCATAAGCTTACCGAAAAAAAATCTGTTCTTGCTTACTTTGCTTTTAATAAAGAGATTTCTCTCGTTCTCGATTTTTTTGGATTAAGGAAAGAATTTCCTATCGCGGATACTTCTGATAATGCGATTAAATTATTAAAGCCTGGTCAGGATGAATTTTCCGAAGAAGAAACAATTTATTCTGTCCATTCTGAAAGTATTTTTGAAAAAGAAAATACGGATACCAGTGTCTCAAAAACTTCCGATCTTGAGCCAATGAAAGTTCAAGTTTCTGAAGTAAAGGTTGCGTCACTGTTAGATCCGGATATGGCTAAGAAGATTAAATCCAATCGGCTTACTATTACAGATGATTTTCCTATCATAGAAGAGGAGGCTACTTCCTCTATTGAACCAGTTCCTACTGATCCTATTCTAGAAGCGGTTACTCCTAAGTATTCGGAACTGAAAATCAAACTTCCTTTTATTACTCGCACTGAAACAAATCCAGCTAAGACTACCATCATGGATAGCATCACCGATTTTGAAACAGATCATACTGAAAGATATGATGTAAGTACTCTATCGCAGGCGACAGATACGAACTTTACCGTGCTCGTTGTAAATTGTGGAAATTGTGGTTCTAAGATTCGAATTCGTAAACAGGGTAAACAACAATGTCCGCGCTGTGAATATAAATTTTTACTCCGTCAGTCAGGCTCTATCTCGACGATCGAAAGACTCTGAGTTTTTATGACAGAGCAAGACGTAAAGTCTCTTCGAGGTCTTAGTTCTAGAGAAGTTGAAGACGGATTAAAAAAGTTTGGACTAAACGAACTACCTTCAGGAAAACAAAAATCTTTTTTTCAAATTTTATTCTCTTCCTTAAAAGAGCCAATGTTTCTAATCCTAATTGCTTGTAGTAGCATCTACTTCGTATTAGGCGACATCCAGGAAGCAATCGTGCTTTCTATTTCTGTCCTTTTCATTCTTGGAATCACAATCTACCAGGAAAACAAAACAGAAAATTCCTTGCAGGCATTGAAGGATTTATCTAGTCCCTGCACTCTCGTAATTAGAAACGGAGTAGAAGAACATATTGCGGGTAACCAAGTTATTCCCGGAGATGTGATTCTGATTAAAGAAGGAGATCGTGTTCCGGCTGACGCATCAATTCTCTGGGAAAGAAATATTACACTTGATGAATCTATACTAACTGGAGAATCTTTCTCCGTTAGAAAATTTGCATCAGAGAAAGACCATACAAGCACAGACAAAGTATTCTCAGGCACATTAGTAGTAGCCGGACAAGCAGTCGCTAGAGTATATGCAACAGGACTTTTTACTGAGATGGGCAAAATAGGAGTATCCCTTGATACGCTGGAAGAGAGCAGTAGCAGAATCCAATCCGAAATAGACAATGTAGTAAAAGTATTTTCCATCGTAGGGCTTTCTCTTTGTGTTGTAATTGCTGTAGTATATGGATTTACCCGTGGGTTTTGGCTTAAAGGTTTTTTAGCGGGGCTAACACTGGCTATGTCCATTCTACCGGAAGAGTTCCCGGTTATATTTACCGTTTTCATGGCATTAGGCGCTTGGAGAATTTCTAAAGAAAATGTATTAGCAAGAAAACGTGGCGCAGTAGAAACACTTGGCTCTGCTAGTGTTCTATGTGTTGATAAAACAGGAACTCTTACGCAAAATAAAATGAGTCTAAAAAAAATCTGGTCGAATGGAAGTTTTCTAGATACTATATCTGAGGATATTCCAGACATACCGGAACACTTTCATGAGCTTTTAGAATATGGAATTCTTGCATCTAAAAAAGATCCATTTGATCCAATGGAAAAAGAACTACTCCGCTTTGGAGGTAGTTGGTTAAAAAATACAGAGCATCTACATCCGAGTTGGAATCTTATACAGGAATACCCGCTATCTAAAGAATTACTCTCGTTATCCCACGCTTGGATTTCTTCCGAAAAAAAAGAATATATCATTGCTTCGAAAGGTGCACCTGAATCAATCTGGGACTTATGCCACTTATCCGAAAAAGAGAAAGAAGGGCTAATCGCCGTTGTGCACGAATTATCGTCGCAGGGACTTCGAATACTAGGAGTTGCAAAATCTATTTTTAAACGAGACCAACTTCCGTCTAATCAACATGATTTTCCATTTCAATTCTTGGGCTTATTAGGATTTGCCGATCCAATCCGGGAAAATGTTCCTGCCTCTATTCGAGAATGCCTGGCTGCTGGTGTGAAAGTTGTTATGATCACAGGCGATTACGAAGGAACAGCTCGGAGTATTGCGGCTGAGATCGGTTTGCCGGTCGGAGACTATGTAATTACTGGACCTGAATTAAAAAATTTAACAGACCAGGAATTGAAGAATCGAATTGAAGGGACGTCTATTTTTTGTAGAGTAGCCCCTGAACAGAAATTACAAATTGTAAATGCCTGGAAGAGTTTAGGTAAGGTCGTTGCTATGACTGGAGATGGGGTTAATGATGCACCTGCGCTCAAGTCTGCGGACATTGGAATTTCGATGGGAAAACGTGGAACAGATGTAGCACGAGAGGCATCTGATATTGTTCTTGTAGAAGATGATTTTTCTTCGATTGTAAAATCTATTCGTTTGGGTAGACGAATCTATACAAATCTAAAAAATGCAATGACTTACGCATTCGCGATTCATATTCCTATTGCCGGATTGTCGCTGATACCGGTTTTACTTGGTTTGCCGCTACTTCTTCTTCCAATGCATATTGTATTTTTAGAACTTATGATCGATCCTGCTTGCTCCATAGTATTTGAGTCAGGGAGAGAGGCTAACGACATTATGACGAAGCCTCCTCGAGACGTTAGTGAAAAGGTATTTAGTTGGCTCATTTTGCAAACTGCCTTTCTGCAAGGCATTAGCATTTTACTATTTTCTCTTGCTTCTTTCTATTTTGTCTGGCTGAATGGGGCGTTAGAAGATAAAGCTCGGACTACTTGTTTTATTACCCTAATCATTGGAAATACTCTTCTTGTTTTAAAGAACCTGGCAGATAAAAAATTCAGTTTCAATTTTTGGAAGTCAGCAAATTTTCCATTTAAAATTTTAGGTATATGCGCATTACTAATGTTAGTCACTATTGTCTATACAACGTTTTTAAGGCAACTGTTTCATTTTGATGCATTAACATTCACTGAATTTTTTATTGCGGGGGGATTAGGGATATTATCTGTGTTCTCATTGTTTCTTATCCCAAACGCTAAAATAAAAACCTCATTTCAAATCTAAGTCAACAGTTCTCTATACGCATTAGGTTTCTTTGTAATATCCGCAAGTGTGTATTGGCTCATTGATTTCATGAATGCCTTGAGTGCAATTGCTAGAACTGATTGTAATTCGCAAACGGGGCTAATGATACAATTCCCGTTTGGATTAAAGCATTCTGCTATATAAAAACTTGGCTCCATGCTTTGGATTACTTCTGAAATATTTATCTTACTAGCCTGTTTTGCTAAACTAATTCCACCCTTTGCCCCCGGTATAGTCGCAAGATAACCTAAAGTAGACAGCTTATGAACGACTTTTACTAAATGATTTTTTGAAATTTTGAAATTAGTAGAGATTTCTTTTATTGTAATCTTGCGATCGGAGTTTAAAGAAAGATAAATTAAAACTCTCAGTGAGTAATCTGTATAACGTGTTAGTTGCATAATTCAATGACTGGTAAACGTGCTACTATGTTCAAATATTTTTTTCTTTACAATTAATGTATTATAAATATATTAATATCACATTTTTTGTAGGAGAAGTTTTAATATGGCAATGACAGATTCGTATAGGAAACAACATGTCGAGTTGTTAGATCTAGCAGTAAAACTTTCGGGAAAGCTTTCGAAAGACGTAGTTACTAAAGAGGCAAATGAAATAGTTACAGTCCTTTCTCAATTTGCAAGTAAACTCAATATGCATTTGACGATGGAGGATAAGGCGCTTTATCCCAAGCTTATATCTTCAGGTAATGCAAAAACTTCACAGATTGCCAAGGACTATATGACAGAAATGGGTGGAATCAAGCAAGTCGTCGAGAAATACATTCACTCATGGTCACTTGCTAAGAATATTTCTGCTGACCCGGAAAAATTCATCGAAGAGTCAAAGGGAATTATTGCTGCGCTAAAAGGTCGAATCGATAAAGAGAATACTGTTCTTTATCCTCTTGCTGATGCTTTATAAATATACTACGTTACTGAGCTAGAATGTTACTTTATCTAATTGGTTTTTTTTCGGGTTTGGTTCTAGCAAATATTTTCTTTTTTTCTTGGTATTTTTATAACCATAAGAATTTTACTACTAAACTTTTTCATTTTAGTAAATCTCTAGAGCGTGGAGTTTTAGAAAATGAAAAAGACTCATCCATTCCAAAATCATTCATAGCAAGGAAGTTAGAGGATTCTAAACAATCAAGCGCATATTCAGGATTGGTCAATGGATTTGGGAAATACTTAGATGCGTTTCAGCAAATTGAGTTTAATCTTGTTCAGCAAAATTCAACATTAGAATCTATGAATGAGTTTACTGAGAACTTCGCTAAAGTATCGGAGGCTCAATCTCATTCAACGGAAAATGTCGCAGCTAATACTGAAGAACTACGAGCTTCCTTTGATAATATTAATTCTTACGTAGAGAGACAAATTGGAAGCCTGTCAGATGTGTACTTAAAGCTGAATAGCTTTATTGTATTTATGGAAACTTTGAGTCAGGAAATTTCTTCCCTTTCTTCTGATTCAAAAACTTTTACAAGTAGAATTCAAAGAGGAAGCGAAGTAGTGTTATCCGCCAATCTTGCCATGAAAAATATTGCAGAGTCTTCTTCTAAGATAAAAGAAATCGCAGTCAATATAAATGAGATTTCTGATCAAACAAATTTACTTGCTTTAAATGCATCC
>JANYCR010000497.1 GCA_025360185.1 Leptospiraceae bacterium
GTTTGATTCTTTTTTGGAGTTAGCGTATTCAAAAAGTCGAAAGGATTTTTTTTCGGATAAATTGATTTATATTCCCGGCAATCACGACCACCATCTCTGGGAGACAGCACGCGAAAGACAATACCTCGAATATATGACTAAGCTTGCTCCAGGCGAATACATTGAGTTGCCATGGCATCACACTAAAATGATCAAGCCTAATCCGCTCAAGTCAAGGTTCATTACCGTTTTAATGCAACGTCATAAAAATTTGCGTGAAGGGCGGGCAATGACTGTTTACCCTAATCTAACATTAGTAAATAGAGAAACAGAAAAGTATGTTGTGATTTCACACGGACATTTTATTGAAACGATTTATTACTTGATGAGTAATTTACAATCTATACTTTTAAATTCGAAATCGTTTCCAGAAACGATTGATCAAATTGAACGAGAAAATTTTGCTTGGATTGATTTCTTTTGGTCGGTGCTCGGACGTTCAGGAGAAGTTGGAACAAGTATTGGAATCATGTATGATATGCTTCAAGATGAAAAAGCACTTAACGAACTAGCTAATAATTTAGTTTCTTACTTAATGACACGGGGCGACTTTCCCGGCTCGCTACAAAATATGCTGAAACCGATTGTTGGATATTTTCTCACTAAAGTAGTAAGTCAAATTGCGGTAAACGAGAGAGGGCTAACAGATGATATCCTCGGTAAAGATGCCCGTGACGGATTACGGGGTTATATCACAGGACCTTTGAAACTACAATTTATGAGTGAGAATAAGAAGACTTTGCCGAAGGAAATGAGTTTTATATTTGGACATACGCATAAACCATTTTGTAAATTGGAAACAGGATTTGGCGAGAGCGGCTATCCAGAAGAAATTGGAATCATGAATACCGGCGGTTGGGTGATTGACACCGTGCAGCCACAAAAACAAGTAGGAGGCGCGATCACTTTAATTGATGAGGATAAGAACGTTGTGCTGCTCAGGCTTTATAACGAAACCAATTTAGAAATTCGATTAGAATCTTGCGAGCCTGAAAATCCTTTGTTTCAAAAGTTAAATGAGAAATTAGATTTTAAATCTAAAACTTTTACTGAATTCACTAAGTCCATCGAATTAGGAATTCAAAATAAAAGAATGGTGATTAAAAATCGGATTAGTAAATAAGATGTTTTTGCCACAGAGGCACGGAGACACAGAGGGTTTGGGGATTTATCTTTGTTTACCATTATGCGTCGAGATATTGAGAGGTTATATACGATACAAGTTTTATTAAGAATTGAAAGAGAGCATGATTAAGATAATCAGAAATGTATATAATCTCTGCCCCAACCCTCTCCTTTACTCTGTGTCTCCGTGCCTCTGTGGCAATGCTTTTACACAAACCCTTCGTGGCATTTAATTCTTGACTAGATAAAAACAAATTGTTTAAAGTAATCCTATGATCGTATTTGACTTTGGTGCTGAAAAAAAACAGGCGACATATGATGACTATCTCAATACTCCCGAAGGCGGAAAGTTTCAGTTAGTAGCAGGAGAAATTATTGAAATGACCTCACCCTCATTATACCACCAACGAATTATTACAAAGCTATCCACAATTATTAACAATTTTCTTTCCAAGCATAATATTGCTGAATTATTTGTAGCTCCACTAGATGTTTATTTTTCTGAGACCGAAGTCTATCAACCTGATATTATCATTCTACTGAACGAAAGTTTTTCTAAAATGAAAGAAAACAAAATCGAAGGCGCACCCGATTTAGTAGTAGAAGTTCTCTCTCCTTCTACAGCCTACTACGACTTAAAGCACAAAAAATCCATCTATGAAAAACATGGGGTCAGAGAATACTGGGTAGTAGACCCCATCGACAAAACTGTAGAGATTTTAGAAAACCAAAATGGAAAATTTCATTTGATTGGCGAATTCTCCAAAACCGATACCGCCAAATCATCATTACTCGCTGGAATGGAAGTGGGATTGGAAAGAATTTTTTAAACATTGCATTGCAGAATAAAAAATCTATCGCACTGTTGCTTTTCTTATTTAGTTGGCAGCATATATATGGAATAAGTGGGGCAACAAGTGCTAACTGCCAAGCACAACAAAGATTGACTCGGGATATAAGTAATGCTCATAGATCCAATATATGTAAGAATAGAACTCGAACCTATGTAGAGAGGCTAAGGGATAACCATGCTTTTTTGTATGTAAAAATACCTGAGTTGGGTGATGAATATTTAGATTATCGAAATGAAGATATAGAATACGGTTTAGATGTCCAGCCAAGAAAAGAACGAGCTTTACCGATTTACATTGAACTAACCGGCGGAGCATTACTATTAAACCCTCCTAAAGAAGATAGAGATAAGTATCAGGTAAGTTCTAAAATCAAAGAAAGACTTATTTCGGAGAATACTTCTATCGCAAGAAAAAATTGTACCTTCATGGCTTTTGGTTCAGAGTATTTATTTCCAATTCCAGCCAGAGAGGGGATACTTAGCGTTAAACTCTATTATGATTACGCTAATGATGAGGCTAGATATTCAGAATTTCAAAAAAATCCATTTTACAAAAATCGAATTCCAGCGAGATACTTTGATCAATTTGTTCATAGAGGTCTACAGACTCCCGTTAATTTTGAAGCCGGCAAAATTTATCAATTAGAAATACTTACAAATCCAAATTCAGCACTTCCGCGCGGTTCGTATAATGCAACCTCTCTTGATGCTTCAGAAAGTATGAGCACAGTCCCCGGCTTCACCGTTACCCTCAAAGAACTATCGCCTAATACAAAGTTTGCGTTTGATGGAAAAGATGATATTGGCAAGACTTACGAAGATGTGAAAAAAGAATTCGTCACTTACCAAGAAAGAAAAATACATTTTTTCCGTCAATCGAAGGAAGATTGTACCTACGATACTTTTTTAGATTTACTATTCAATCGCTGTGCGAAAAATTAAAGCCATGATTGAGAATAAGCTCAATTACAATAATGATTTAACCGCAAGGTTGTGCAAAAATATTTTTTCACACAACCTTGTAGATAAAATGAGGCTAACGCTTCTTTATCTGTAGCAAAAACCTACTTATAGTATACCAAGCAAGATTTTTCCGATTCTTCAATAAAAAATTCATTGTGTAGCGAATAAGTCTTGTAATCCGTAAGAATTAAATTATAGGGTTTGAGCCAGCGTTTATCTAGTTCAAAATCTCCTTTTAAATTCCAAAAACTTGTAATCTGCGGTTTCACTTGATTTGCCAGAAGTGGAATCGACTCGAGTGATAAACCGCTTAATGCTTCATTACTCGATAGGAATTGGTATGGTGCATCATTACAGGTAATTAAAACCGGTTCATATGGGAACGACAAATGCTTATTAGCCAGAACATATACAGGGCGTTTAAAATCTTTCATCACCTCTGCTACTCGACCACCGAAAAGCTCCTTCGAATAAAGTGAATTGCTTGCACCAAGTAGAACTGCATCTACATTTAATTCATTTGCTGCTTTTTGAATTCCATTTGCCACATCATCACCTAGCACCATGGAAACTTTAAACGGTATAGAAGAATAAGCTAGAAGAGAGGCTATTTGATCTAATTCTCTATCTAGTTCCAATGGAATTGACTTTTCCTTCGGATTCCAAATTGTAACTGCATGGACTTCCTTGATTCCTTCTAATTTTGACGCAATCTGCGCGATAGAACTTCCTGTGCCAGGGCGTGTAAACGCTACCAATACTTTCATAAGTGTCTCCTTAAATGTTTTTTCTTCGCAATGTTTTAAATACGAAGATATATCTTCTCCAGAATTATTCTGAAGAATTGTTGTCTATGAGTCTTTGAAGAAGGTAGTTGTTGATCTTCTCTCTTGCGTCTACGAAGTTAGCTGACGGGCTGGAAACTGAGAGATGTTCCCCTATTTGTTAATAGG
>JANYCR010000499.1 GCA_025360185.1 Leptospiraceae bacterium
AAATACTACTACTGTTGCAAATGTCCGTATTGCAGATTCAACTCTCGCAGCTCTTGGTGATAGTAAGCTTGCCTATACTGCAACATTACAATTAAAGGCAATTGATAGTAAGGGAGCAGAAATTACGAGCGGTATTACCTGGTCAACAGATGCTCCAACTGTTGCTACAGTAAGTACTTCAGGACTTGTTACTACTCTTTCTAAAGACGGTCCCGTGACCATAACTGCTACCCAATCCTCTACATCCTCTTCTGGGACTGTAAAAATTACTGTCAGTGCTACCGGTAAATCTATATTAGCCTTTGATGGAAAAGAGTTTAAAGAAATATACACTGCACCAAACCAAAATTTGAGTGAGGAAAAATAATATGAAACAATTAATCCTATTATCTACACTATTTTTGTTCTTAATGAACTGTCATCATAATCGAGTAAAGCTCGATAGCGAAAATGGGAGCGGCAGCACAGCCGGTGAAGTAAAGATTCTTTACCATAAATTTTGGCTAGGCGGATTCCTCCCTCGTAAAGTAGAAGTTGATGCAACAAAAATCTGCCCCTCCGGTGTTTACGAAATTGATGAATATTATAGATGGCAAGATGCTGTATTTACTCAATTAACATTTGGAATATACGTACCGAAAACTTTAAAGATTACTTGCAATTAACCCACGGAGGTTTTTATGAATTATACAATAAAAATTTTATTAATACTTTCATTGTTTGCTCTAATTGATTGTGGAAAAACTATCATAAAAGTAAATAACCCAGCTAGAGTAATAGAGTCCAATGAAGCACCGGATTATCAAAAAAGATATTTTAATAATTTCGATGGCTTCCAGGAATACTCTAGACCGGTTACTCCTAATATGCCGCAAGCTTTTAAAAGCACCTGGTTTACCTCTAAAGCAGAAAAAGAGAAACATGTTACGCCAGTGTGTCCTAATAATGTCGATGTGGTTGTTCTATACCCGGATTGGATAGATTCAATCATACACGGATTTCTAGGCGGGATAACTTCTAGCAGAAGCGTTTTAATTTATTGTAGTAAATAATAAGATTCAATTTCGCAATCAAAAGTGGTGTATTTTATTCAGGTTTTCGATTACTCAATTGCAAATGAAAAAATCCGAGTAAATACCAGAATACGATCACCACTTCATCGTCTTGAAAATAACATTGAAATAACCCAGCAAAGAAAAATCCTACTAGTCCATAAAACAAAATATTATCATTTCTAGAAAATTTGGGTTGAAGTAATTTATAACAAATTACAGATGCAAGTGCAATATAAATCAGCAGTGCAGGCAAACCGGCAATAGCAGCAATATGTAAAAAATCATTATGCGCATGACCTCTTTGCGTAACTTCAAAAAAGAAAAGTAAGTCTTTGTACTTTTGGCTAAGATGTTTACGAACGACTTCTACTTCTTTTCCATAATTCCCGGGACCTATTCCAAGAATTGGATTTGCTAGAATCATCGGGTACGTTGAGCTCCAAATAAAAGTTCTTCCTGAATCTGTATGCTTCTCTTGCCCAAGCAAAGGCTGAATTGTCTTAGCCATAGTCTCATTAAAAAATAAAAGACTCGCTGTAAGTCCAATGGCTAAAATCGGAATGCCTAGAAGTTTCAGAGTATTTTTAATCGAAAAATATTTTTGTATAAAAAGTAAATCTATAAATCCTATCGCGATAGAGACGGAAGCTCCTATTAAAGCAGACCTGGCATTATTTAAGAGCGCAATCATTCCGAATAAAAATAGAATTAAAAAATGAAATAAAATATTTTTACGATCACGAATAGAAAAAATAAATCGAAAAAATAAAAATGGTGCGAATAATAAGAATATACCGGCGAATGTTAAATGAGTATTCATTAGCCCGATTGGTAAATGGATACCAACTCCAAATAAATCCCCATAGTGATGTGCAAATTTCCAAGTTGGGGATGGCTTAAATAAATCAGAAATTAAACGAGAAAGTCTAATAGGACTGAAAATAGAAATGAATCCTGAAATGAGAAGAACTATTAATAGAATCCAAAAAGCTTTTTCAATTTTTTTTATTTCCTCCGAGTCATTTAAATTCTGAACAACTAAAAATGCACCAAAAAGCAAAACATCTTTAAATTCAGTTCCCTTGATTGCGGCAATATAAGTCCACACTTCACTATTAGGTATATGATAAAAGAAAGACAAACCATATAGAATAAAAATCCCCAAGGATAACATTGAAATGGCAGTTAGTCGAAAAGATTTATAACCTTTCGTAATTAAATATAATATTAGCGTAAAAAATAAAAACAACTGGCTAAGAGAAACTGAAATCGCGCAGGAGACAATAGATATCTGCAAAAATAAAATAAATAATCTATTCATCTTCTCTAAATTCAATTTTAATCTTCCCCATGTATGCCCTGAGCTCACTTAAACATTTTTTGATTAATTCTACCTTCTGTTCTTTTGCAAAACCTTCGATGAGTAGACCAATGTCTGATATATATTGAAAGCCGTAAGCACCACCATGCCCTTTCATTTTGTGAGCTTCACTCTTTAATTCATCGAAGTTATTAGCTTGCACTAAAGTATCAATATAGTCAATGGATTTAATCATTGCTTCAAGGTATTCAGGTATAAGATCTTCTAAATCTTTTGAAACCTCAACTAAAATCTGGGCGTTTGAATCAGTCATATTAAACAATAATTAGAAACTCATCATGTAATAAAATCATTTTTCTGTGAATTCTTTGGTCATTTTACCATATATTTTCAAAATTACTATATACGATTTGAGTCAATTCTCCGATAAATTTACTATGAAAAACTTACTAATCTCTATCCTTATTTTTTTTACATTTTCAACTTGGGCTCAATCAACAACTGAATCTAGTAATCCGAATCCAAGTAAAGACAAACCAGCCATTGATCAATCTAAGATTTCAGTCAGTGTACCGGGACCGGGAAGTGGCTTAGGAGATACTGCTTGGGGTAATTCCTATGTAAGCATTCGAGATGAGATTAATAAGATTCGACAAAACCCAGAAATCAAAGAGAAGATTGAAATAATAAATGAAGTAAAAGACAAATCTTTACTTGTAAAAAGAAATAATATAACTTACCTTTATAGATTCTACAAAAAGCCAAAACTACTTGATAAGTTTAATAAAAGCAAAGAAGATGAAGGAAAAGGTAGCTCTTCTCTTTTTTCTGTTGGTGTTTACTTTAGTCCTGTAGAAAGCTTAAAACTAAAAAAGCAAGTAGAGGATAAATACGGTAAACCGGCAAAAGAACCACAGGCGCAAATTCCTAGGGATAAGTTTTCAAAACCAGAAGGCGAAGATGATTCAGCTGATGACAACGTTGACGATAAAAAAATTGCGGGCGCGTATACTTGGTCTTTCAAGCGGGCTGAGTCTACATCTGAAGCAGCTGAACCTGTAAAATCGGCAGCGGCAAATGCAGCTTCCCCTCAAAAAAGTAATAAAGCAGAATTTATAATCCAATGGGTTGAGCCTTATAATAAAAAAGCATTTAGTAAAAGAATGGATTATTTCAGCGTAGATAGAACAGATTTAATAAATATTGACTATAAAGATTATTTTTCAGCTCGTGAAACAGATGTTTTATTGGATTTGGTAACCGAAGGCGTATTTCAAGAAAAAGATCCTAATAAAGTGAAGGAATCTGAGGTTAACCCAACAGTAACGCCTCCGGCAAAGCAATAATGAAATTATTTTTAGACACAGCAGATCTGACAGAAATTTCAAAGATTGCAGACTTAGGTATTTTAGATGGAGTAACCACAAATCCCAGCATTATTGCCGCAAGTAAAAGAAAATTTAAAGAAGTCATTAAAGAAATTTGTGACATTACAAAAGGTCCTGTTAGCGCAGAAGTTCTAGCATTAGACTATTCTGGCATGTTAGCTGAGGCACTAGATCTTTCACAAATTGCGGAGAATGTTATAATAAAGATTCCACTAATTCCTGAAGGGATTAAATGTGTTGCAGAGTTGAGCAAAAGAAACATTAAAACAAATGTGACTCTCTGCTTCTCAGCTCCGCAGGCACTGCTAGCAGCTAAAGTTGGGGCTACTTATATTTCGCCGTTCATAGGTCGACTTGATGATATATCTTTTAATGGGATAGATTTAATTTCCGAAATCCGTACTATTTATGATAATTATAGTTTCGAAACTAAGATTCTAGCAGCTTCCGTTCGCCATCCGATTCATTTTAAAGAAGTTGCTCTAGAAGGGGCAGATGCGGTTACACTTCCTTATTCGATATTTCAAATGTTGTTTAAGCATCCACAAACAGATCTGGGTTTAGCAAAGTTTTTGGAAGACGCGAAAAAAATTGTCCACTAATTTTCTCAGCATGTCCTTTTTGAAATTGCCCTAAATTTTATTAAATAAAGACTAAATATTCTAAAGCCTAACCTTATTCTTTGCTAGAATTTAAGATGAAAAGAATTTTACTACTAATCTGCCTTTATTTGATTCTTTGGATAATATTAAAGGAAACGGTAGTGTATAATCAGACGGACTCACTTTGGAGCGTATATACTACCGTTAGCCTCGTTCGTGAGGGAAATCTTGATATAGATGAATATTACGATCTTTTTCCTAAAGCATTTTATGCAAACCTGACTAAATATAAAGCGCATACTTATAATTATTATCCTTACGGTGTAAGCATTTTAGCTCTTCCACATATATGGATAATAAATCAATGGTACAAATGGAAAGACAAAGATCTCCAAGAAAAAGTCATTTCGTCTTCAACTATTAATTTAGAAAAAAGTATCTCATCGTCTCTTCTTTCTATAGCAACTTGCTTTTTTTTTGTATTGGCTTTCCATATAACAAATTCAATTTCGAAATCGCTTTTTTTAGTATTTCTATTTTCATTTTGCACTCTAATATTTTCCGTTTTATCTAGAGGGTTATGGCAACATACCGGTAGTATCTTACTTTTAAGTATAGCCTTGTATTGTATTTTACAAAAGCGACAGACCTTACTCATTTTATCTGCCCTACCCTTATTTTTTACATATATAATTAGGCCTACAAATATTTTGCCTGTTTTCTTTCTTGGGCTAATAGTAATTTACCAGCTTAAATCTAAATCAGTTTATTTTCTTGGGTTAGGTTTAAGTATTCTAATTATTTTCTTTTCTGTAAATTTTTCCAATTTTGGAAGCATAACTCACCCTTATTACGATTTCAGGAAAGTGAATGGAAGCGAAACGTTTTACGAAGCATTATTAGGAAATCTATTCAGTCCAGCTAGAGGTTTATTTATATATTCCCCAATTTTCCTTTTTAGCCTTTACGGGATCTATTTAAAAAAGAAAAATGAAGCCCTCTTACCCCTAGATTATGCATTATTTTTCATAATAATTTTCCATTGGCTTCTTGTTTCTCGAAATTTAAATTGGTGGGGAGGTCACTGTTACGGCTATCGCTTATTATCCGATTTGATTCCCTTCTTTATGTATTACTTAATCTTTTTTATAAAGTACAACAAAATAAAATCTTATGTATTCGCAATTTTTATTATAACTGTTCTTGTTTCGTTCTATATAAATTTTAAAGGGGCACAGTATATGGAAACTTACCTTTGGAATCTCAGTCCCGATAATATAGACACAAACCCATCTAGAAATTGGAATTGGAAAGATACACCTTTTATGAGATAAAAATTACTTCTTACGAATAATCAGGATTGTCATATCGTCATCAATTTGCTTTTTGCCAGCAAATGCTTTTACTGCATCAAAGAGTTTTTTAGCAAATAGTGGGAAATTACTCTTATCTTCTGTTCTAATAAACTCATATAAACGATAACCAAAATATTTTCTCTCTCTATTTCGTTGTTCAAAAAGCCCATCTGTAAAACAAAACAAAATGTCGCCCTTGTTCATAGAAAAATTACGATTATTTTGCTCTTCTTTAGAGTTGGAATGAAATGCATTGGATACTTCAATACCAATAAAATGACCGCTAGTTTCGATAATCTCTATATCTTTCTTATCTGCACGATAAAGTAGAAAATTTGGATGCAAACCATAATGCTGAAAATTTCCATTTGGATCAGCTTTGAGTAGCCCTAATGACGCATAGCTATTTACAGGAATAGGATAACTTTGAATCCGCTCCTTTAAAACCTGATTCATCATCGCATTCATTTCTTTTGGCGTCTTTGCGAGATTAACTAAATAATTCATCTGATTTAGAATCATCATGCTAAATAAATGAGAATTCAGATCATGACCCGATGCATCTCCAACTGCAAACCAATAATTACCATCGCGATCCCGTGCATGGTTGATTATATCCCCGCCTAAATAGGTTGCGGGCTGCAATTTACCGAATACTTCGAAATTTTCATCATTTAGATTTAAAGGAAAAACAAAGGTCTGAAGGTTTAAGTTTACAAAGTCAAGGGAATGGCTTTCACTTGTATGAAAATAATTCAATAACTCAAAGAGTTTTCTAAGATAACTTAACTCCGAGAAATTTAAAAGAGAAAAGGCAACAACTAGAAAGGCGTTGTAAGAAAGCCAAAAGAGCCCTTCGCCAAAAGAGAAAAACTTCAATTGCTCTAAATAAAACACCAAACAAATGGATAAAAAAAAGAAGACACCGTTCTTTAAAATAATAGTATATTTGCGCTGTTTGTAGACGGTAAAAGGATTCGTCATATTATTTCTCAATTTTCAGGATAGTAAGCATGAGATTGAAATTCTTTGAAAGCATATATTTTAATATACCGAAAAAAATTTGAATTTGTATCATCGAAAGGTATAGATACCCCGTCTTTGACCCCAAAATCTTTCTCATTGTACCCCATATCATAGATCATCGGAATAATTAAATTTCCATCAAGATAATAATAATAGAGGAGTCCTGAATCAAATGGTTTTATAACATTTTTTTTAATTTCACCATCGAGTTTTTCTATCTGCTCGATCTTTTTTGTTTCCAATAGAATCCAGTTCTTGTGTATTCTATAAGATCCTGTCCCTTCAACTTTCAAATAAGCTAGGCTTTTACCGATGAAGTCTTCAGATTCATAGGTTTTTACGAATGTAAAGTCTTTTCGAAAATAGATTTTTTCTGACCAGTGGTTTTTATGCCAAGAAGAATTAATAGCTGACCTCGGGTTTGTCCTTTTTTGCCACAACCCGATGAAATGATTCGATGAAACATGAGAATTTTCAGGTAAACTTCTGTACCATACGCGTTGACAATCTAAAAAAAGGATGGAAATGCATAAGAAAAAGGGAAATTTTTCCATTTACTGAATCCTAGAATTGAAAGTAAATAAAATCACCGCCCCCATCTCCAAAGAGTCCGAGCAAAATAAAAATTAAAACGGAAGCGATTGGAAGTAAAATATTCTGAAATTTCTTCCACTTTTCTATAATTTGTGGGTTGTATTGAAAAAAGTTTAGAACAAGTGCAAGGAATATATAAAGTAATACTTCATCTCTCGCACCTATTCCCCTTCCATGATTCATTCCAAAAAAATTCGAAAACAAATTCTGCATAGCCTTAAGAGAATCCGTTCCAAAAGCAGCAGTTCTAAAGAATGATCCCGAAAATGCAAAAAGTACAAAAACAAGAACTCTCTTTAGAAACTTTAGAAATGGATTTGCGGGAATTAAGCTATAGCCTTTGTTTAAAAAAAGTCTCTCAATCCAAAGAAGAATTCCAAGGTACGCGCCCCAGAAAATATAAGACAAATTTGCTCCATGCCAAAATCCCCCCAAAACCATAGTAATAAACATATATACGTTACTCATATGAAAACCTTTTGCATTTCCGCCGAGCGGTATGTACAAATAATCCCGAAGCCAGGTTGAGAGAGTAACATGCCATCTTGACCAAAGCTCAGTAAACGATGCTGAATAAAATGGACCTTTGAAATTTTCTGGAATTTCAAATCCTAATAGAAATGCAAGCCCGCGTGCCATATCCGTATAACCACTGAAGTCACAATATACCTGAGCGGCAAACCCAAGAAACGCAATAAAAATAGAAGCATAATGATATTTATCCGGACTTATATAAACTGGAGTTATTAGCAAACCAACATTATCCGCAATTACAACTTTCTTAAAGAGCCCAATGATTAATAAGAATAATCCACGTTTCATAGAATCCGGAGTAATGAATGGGTTATTTAGCCTGGGCAAAAAATCTGAAGTTCGCATGATAGGTCCGGCAATGAGTTGCGGAAAGAAAATAATAAAAATGGTATAATCAAAAAAACTAATTCTTTCTAAAACTCTTCCTCTATGAATATCAACTTGAATTGCAATCAATTGGAAAATATAAAAACTTATAGCAAGCGGCAAAATAATATTTACCGACGATGATATGTCCTTAAACATTTGAGAATGAGTTAAACTAAAAAAGGAATCGAGCAGAAAATAAAAATATTTAAAAAAAGCTAGATTTACGAGATTTAATCCAAGAATAATTTTTAAAAGCTTACCTGTGTCACCACCTTTCTGTTTTAAAGCAAACATCTTATCACTAAAGTAAAAATTTACTGCAATCACTGTGAAAAAATGCACTGTTGCCAAGATATCATAATATAAATAAAAAAGAAAAGATGCCCCTGCTATTACATACTTCTTATACTTATCATCGATATTCCAATAGAGAAGATAAGTGAATAAAAATAAAAATAAAAATGGAATAGAATTAAAAAGCATTAATTAGACCAGAGGTACATAAATTTAACTTCGGTACTTGTCTTGAGTAAACTTTCTAGAGCGCCAAAAGTATTTGAGTCTTCGGCTAATATTTGATAAATACTTCTAACTTTTTGCTTCAAATGAGAATAGTATACAATGCGGGGCTTATAATTATTAGGCGTTGCAAGACGGGTATATTTATCCATCTTCATGAGTTCAAAAACAGTTTCTTCAAAGTATCCAATCTTGTCTATCATGCCTTCTTTTAGAGCTTGATCCGCTGTAAAAATTCTTCCATCGCATATTTCCCTTAGCCTCTGCTCTGAAATATTTTGTCGATTCAGTTTTACAATATTAAAAAACCGTTCGTAGAGGTTATTTACAATAGATTGAAGAATCATCTTTTGCTCCGGTTTCATTTCAACAAAAGGAGAGCCAATTGCTTTATTTTGACCAGATGTAATAGACTGGTCTTTAATTCCTAGTTTATCAAGTCCTTCTTTGACATTAAATCCGGAAAGAATAACGCCTACAGATCCAGTTACTGCTGTTGGCATAGAAACAATCTTATCCGCAGACATGGCTATGTAGTATCCACCACTCGCTGCCTTATCCATGAACAAAGCAATAATTGGAACGCCAGTGGCAGCTTTATATTGCATTAATTCGCGATATATTAAGTCACTGCCTGTAACTGTACCACCGGGCGAATTTATTTTAAGAATAATCCCCTTAATGTCACGATCAAATCTTGCTTTATAAAGATCATTTATTATTGCGGATACTGTGGATTCACTGCTTCCTGTCCCAAATATATTTCCACCCGATGGGCTTTCAGAAATCGCACCATCTATCGAAAGAATTAATATTTTGTCTCTATCAAATCCCTCCATTATATGCTCGGTAAGCTCTGCTTCTCGCTCGGGACCTAGTGAAGGAAATTTAATAGA
>JANYCR010000534.1 GCA_025360185.1 Leptospiraceae bacterium
AGATCGGAAGAGGGAAATTTTTTTAAGAATATGCCGACGAAATACACGAAAAGTACAAAAGAAGGAAGCCCAAAAATCAAGTTCGTGCCTTTTGTGTGTTTCGTGGGCAAATAATCTTAGAACCGCTATGGGATGCGAGATAATCTGGTATGATTTTTTACAACTTTACGTCTGGAGGGGAAAAATGCAACGAATATTTACGAGTCTATTGATTGTCGGCCTATTTGTTTCGGCGGTGTTTGGGCACTGGGATGCCAGCCACTTTGAAAACCAGCAGGAAGTGACCATTAAGGTTACTAAGGTATCCGGCAACGTCTATATGCTGCAGGGTCGTGGCGGCAATGTTGGGGCCATCGCGGGAGACGACGGGATTCTAATCATTGACGACGACGCAAAAATTCGAGAATCTCTGAAAAACTCGCTAGAAAAAAAATATAATCTAATTCTTTGTTCTAGTGATGAAGAAGGCATCGAAAAAGTAAATGAATCCACATTCTGTGTTGTACTTGATGTAAAGGTAAATGGAAAAAACGGATTTGATACCTTCGTAGAAATTAAGAAAAAATTCTTAAACTTACCTATCATTTTTCATTCTGCATACCAGGATATGAAAAATCCATATGATATTATGAGCGACTACAACCCATTTGCCTACGTAGTAAAACAAGGTGATAGCCGTGAGCTTCTAGATACACTAGCTGTGGCAGTTGTATATTATCTTCAGATTAATAAAAATATTCTTCTCATCAAGCAACTCAAGAAAATGAATCACGAATTGGAAAAATCAAAGAAAAAATACAAAGACTTAGTTGAAAATTCTTTAGATATAATTTTTTCTTTAGATGCAGAAGGTAATATTCAGTCAATCAATCGAGCCGTTTCGAATATTCTAAAATACAATCTCAAAAAACTCCCCGGCAAAAAATTCACAGATCTAATTTATAAATCTGCAGAGGCAAATCAAATTAGCCTCAACGAAAAAGTATTCCAGGAAAACTTTCACACCTTAATCGAGTCGCAGGGACAGGTCTCGTTTAACTGTGATATGGTAACGGATTATGGTGAGCCAATTGAAATGCATTTAAAATTAAAATACATTCCGTCTGACGATAGCTTTGTAATTTTCGGATCTGCATTTAATATTGAAGACGATATTCTACTTCGTTTATGCGAAACCGAAAATCAAGTCTATAAAATTGGAAATTATTTAACCCAGGTGGATTTTATTTGTAAAAGGGTTTCCAAAGCTTGTGCCAAGTATCTAGACAGCGAATTAATTGTAGAATTAAAACTTTGCTTGAAAGAATTGTTGGTTAATTCAGTGGAACATGGAAACCTCGGAATAAGTTTTGAAGAAAAAACAGAATCACTGGCTAACGATGAGTATTTCCAAATCTTAATTGATCGACAAAAAGATCCCCAAAATATTGCAAAAAAAATTAGCATTGAATATTATCTTCATTCTGATCGTGTAGAATTTCGCATTACAGATGCAGGCGATGGCTTTGATCATCAAAAAATGTTAACAAGACCCAAAAATGATGTAAGCCTTGTCCCTGTTGGACATGGTCGAGGGATCATGATGGCTCGGGAATTTTTCGACAAAATTCAATTCAACGAAAAAGGGAATTCCGTTTATCTTGTAAAAAAATTCTAGAGCCAGGCATTTCTGAAAAACGTTAAGCAACTTCTTTTTGCATTTCTTTTACGAATTCCAAAATATCAGATGCATTCAATTCACGACCAATCCCGTCTGAATGTTTTTTTAAAATGGGTTGCAATTCAGAAATTTCATTTTCCGTAAAAGAGATTCCTTCTTTTTCTAAAATAGATTTGATAGCGCTGGAACCTGACTGGCTAGTGAATGTTATCCGGTGACCATCAGCACGACCAATTATTTGAGGATCAATTGCGCCATAGGCAGATTTTTTCAAATGCTTTGTTTTATTAACTCCATCCTGGTGAATTCCACTTCGATGTGCAAATACATCACTACCGATCAAAGGTGCTTTTTCATGAATGGGAATTCCTGACATTTGAGAAACTAGAATCGCTGTCGGATAAATTTCTTCCATATGCAAATCAACCGACTCGCCACAATTATAAAGTGCGCAGGCGACTTCGAACAAATTAGTATTACCCGCTCTCTCGCCCAAACCATTCAAAGAAGTTTCAATTTGCGTAACCCCTTTAAAAAAGCTTTCTACAGTAGTTGCAGTCGCCATTCCTAAATCATTATGCGTATGAACAGAAATTACAATATCCCCGCGCAAAGATTTTACAACCTGCTCGATCATATTCAAAAAAATCATAGGACGATAACGCTCTACTGTATTGGCAAGATTAATTACGTCTGCACCGCAATCAATTGCCGCCTGGAAAACTTCTATCGCAAAATCTTGATTTTCTATACAATCACCAAAATGCTCACCGCTAAATTGCACTTCTCCCCTAGTTCCAGCTAAACCTCTCGCAAAACTTATAGCTTCGCGGACATTTGCGATTACCTGCTCGTTTGAAATCTTTAACATATTTTCAATTGCAAAAGAACTTACCGGGTAAACAATATGTAACCTCGGCTTTGCAGCATGACGAATTGCATTCCAGGAAATTTCAATTTCATGTTTCTTTGCACGAGATAGGCTAGATATAACAATATTATCCGGCGCAATCTTTGCTAAGTGTTCACAGGCTTGAAAATCACTTTCGCTTGCTGAGGCAAATCCAACTTCAATGGCTTGGACGCCTAATTTTACAAGCTGTTTAAATATGATTTCCTTTTCTACTAAGTTCCAGGGTTTACGCAAGGCTTGGTTTCCATCACGCAAAGTGACATCATAGAAAAAGGGTTTACGGTTTGTTTTGTTGTGGCTCATTATTATCATTCTCCTTAAATGAATTCGCCCCTCGTTCGAGTCGGGCTAAGAGTTTAAGGAGGATTATCCACAAACAAAAAAGCCCGCTCGGTTGGAGTGGGCTTTTTTTCTTTTCACAAGTAATATGCTCACGCCAACCTACATAAGTGTAAGTAGAAGAAGGAGCATAGTTGTGAAGAATTTTTGAATCATACTTTCACAATCGGAATTATTAAAAAATTTGTCAAGAAAAAAATCTTTGTAACTCAGTGGTGAGTCAATGTCATTAAGTTAAGGATTTTTAACCACGAAGAGCACGAAGTTCACGAAGGAGCTTACAATGGAATCCTGTTTTTCCTTCGCCTTCTTCGTGTCTTTCGTGGTTAATTCTTTTTTCTTCTTTCTTATCTTAATGACATTGAGTGGCGGGTCTACCTGTAATTACCCCACAGGATATTTATAGTATTGAATTCCCGCCTCAGCAGTAAAAGTATCTGGATTTGTAGGATCAATTATCAATAGCGCCTTGCGATAGTATTTTTCATCGTAGTAGAGGCTAATTCCATTTGCATCCAAAAGCCTTTTAGCTGGGTTCTTTTTTTTCTCTTCGTAACCGACAATTAATTCTTTAAAGCCAGAATGATTCGATACAATTCCGTAAGTATCAACACCTACAATAGCAACTGGTAATTTTGTTTTGATTGCTAACAACTCTAAAATTTTTCGGTATTGTAAATAAATATATAATTGATTTCTATAACTATAGGAACTAATTAAGGAAGATAAGGGGTTAAAGGCAAATGCAGCCCAGTAAGATCCAATCCCGAGTGATGGAATACCTGCATTAGTCAAGATAGCAACGGAGATTCCAACGATGATACCGTCGTCTACTTTGATAAGACGGTTCACATAAAATCCTTCTTTTTGAATTTCAGTTGGAAAATTTGCCAGACAAATTCCGCCCATGTCTCCGTAATATGCATCTAGAGATGCTTTTGAAATAAAAAGTTTAAAGGAAGAATATTTTTCTTTTAATTTCTGCTCTGTATTTTCTAAAATATCGAGCCACTTTGACCTTTCTGAATTTAGTTTTCCAGAAGCAGTCACTTTACTAACGGCAGCGTCTAACGATTCAGCGCTAAGTTTTTTATTCTTCGTGATGATATAAGGCTTTAATAATTCGTGAAGTCTATGATTTGGATCGGATTGAATTTTTTCTAAAGCCTTATCTGTTTGTAGAAGATTCTTACAAAGCTCAAGGGTACTCAAATAAAAACAAAATTGCGAATAATTGAAAGTTTCCGGTGCAATGTCCTGTTTTAGAAAATCCAATTGTTCGGTAAGCCTTGTTTCTTTCTCATACCGAATTAAAATCATTGCAATAGCAAACTTATACAAATCCGAGCCCACATCAGTTATATAGCCAGAAATCAAAATGATAACCAGAAATTTTTCATCGTCTCCTAGCCAGGGGAAAATAGAAAGTATCTCCTCGTAATGAGTTCGCTTAGCTCGAATAAACAAAAGCGATTTGTCTAATTTTTTAGCTGCATCTTTTTTTTGTTTTAAAATTATTCGGTCAGGATTCTCGGACTCCTCTAAAAACTTAATCTCCAGTTCTAGTTTTTTTAACTCTTCTGTCTTTGTTTCATCGGACTCTCTGAGCAAAATACTTTCAGCATTTAAGAAAGGAACAAAATTATCAGCAGATACAGGTGAATGCAGGATAAAAGGATGTAGTGCGGATAACACTAATTTTCTATTCACTTTCTTAGCAATCTCTTCTTCTTTGAATTTATCAAGATTACTTACTTCATAAAATGGAATTCTAAAATTCTTTTCTATAAGATATTTATTTGAACTCTTTACTGGAAATAAATGATATAGGTTAGAAAAATTAGTAGATTTTAATCCGGAAAAAAAATTGCTCCCCAGTCCGCGAATAGCACTTCTTAGAAATAAAGGATGAACCGCATCCCCTAAAGAATCAAACAGAGCTAATGTCTTTGAATCCCATGTCTTATCTAACCCGGATATTACATCCTTAGAAAAGCGTTCTAAAATACTTTCAGAATCAGGATTTTTTTTGATATACGCATTCAATAAATCCCTAAAAGAAAACAGAGTCCCTTTGGGTCCAAATTCACTCAGTGGAATTCCTAACTTTCTTGCAAGCTCCATTAAATAAGTTGCTTCGTAGGTCTGTCCGGGATAATCAAACAACCGCCTTATGTTCGGATAATCGGGATCTACCCCATTATTTAGACCGACTAATTCGATATAAGCTGCTCTTTCACGGACAGGTATTTGTAGAATTTTTCGAATATGCCAGGTGTAAGTATGATTACCCCCTGTATCATCTAGCGCTTCTACTAATTTCGCAATATTCTCAGATAAGTTTACCTCTTTTCTCCCGATCAAAATATTCGAAACCCATGATAAAAGAAAATATCCAGAGCGGGTTTTTAGAAGTGCGGAAAGTATTTTTAAAAAAGATTCTGTTTCCACAATGAAATCATAGAATTTATAACCTTTATTTCTTCTATCTTGAAATCCTCTCTCGAAATCTTTTCCATAAATTCCAGGTGCATTTTTTGCTAGAATATCTAGATAGCCTTCTCTAAAATTTTCCCGAAATAAATTTTCTAGACCGGGCAACAAAATAAGAATTCGATTTAGATGTGGCAAATCAATCTTACCCGATAAAGCAAATAGAATTGGCAATATATTACTTTTTAGAAAAAGGATAAAGGCTGAATTATCCAATCTAAGCTTTGCCCAGCAGTCCATGTAGACGCCGATGGCAGTCCCGGTCTTTAAAACATCTTCTGGAAAACGAGCAAGCGGTTTACCGGCATATTTCACAAGAACAATGTCTCTCGCCATCCTAGCCCGCTCAGTTCCTAAAATTTCTTTATTAAAAGGAGAAGATTTTTTTAGCTCGAGGAGGATATCAGCAATTGAGCGCAAAGAATTTAGATGTTTACCGCCCCACTCTCGCCAATTAAAATCAGCTCCCATTCGCGGATTTTGCACATACCTTAAAAAGGCATGGGGGGAAATTCCTTCTTTTGCTAGAGAAATTAAATTTTGTATAAAAGCTGCAATAGAATTTCGTTTACCATTGTAAAGTAAAAGTGCTTCATCATATTTTGTTAAAATTTCAAGTGGGGCGGTAAACATCTAAATTCTTTGCGCTC
>JANYCR010000545.1 GCA_025360185.1 Leptospiraceae bacterium
ACCTAACGGTGGGTTTTCCTCCCATCGCTTGACGCTCACCTTCAGCCGAGCTATGCCGCAGGCTATTGATTCATTAGATTTATCTAATATTCTTGATTTCATAAAAAAATCCATCGTTTTATTCTCTTGCGTAAGGTGAGTAAGTAAAATGCATCGCCTACATCTCCTTGAGAAAAAAGAATTTCATCTTTATAAAATGTTTTTTCTTTTAATAGCGGAACTATGCTTGCAAGATAGTCAGCCCGGGAAGGTATTTTGCTCAAAACATAATGGATAATACAGAATATGCGCAAAATCAGATTCGAATCGCGATTTCCAGACCAACAAAAATAATAGAGGAAGCTATCGTTCGTATGAATCTGTTTCTATTTAATTTGAAATAGGTTTAAATTTTTCCAATTGCCTTTGGATTCGAGCCATTCCATGTATGTGATAATATCGTTCCTTCGGAAAAAGTTACTGTAAGTGAATACTTTGTATCAATGTTACTCGCATCAATTTCACATTTAACATGAATTTCTTCTCCATCTTGCATTTCTCTAGGGACTTCTAGAAGCTTTATATAAATTACATTCCAATTAGTTTTTTGCAAATAGGAGTTAATAATGTTTTGCTCATCAACAACCAATTCAAGAAATAATACAAAGCCATCAAATAGAATGGGCTCATCGGTAGACTGTTTTTTTATTTTAAATATATGACTATTTTTTTGTATCAAGTCGAAATCAGAATTAAAATTAAAAGTCTCGAATACGTTAGGATCTGAAATGGCATTTTGAATTGGAAAATTAAAAACATCATACATTCCAGTGGCTTTTATTTCTGTATCAAAAATACTTTCATGATCCATATACATTCTAGATAGGATTGATTCAAATAAGGTTAAGCTTTGCAATGGGCTAACGGAAATTATGTGCGTAGAGAAAGAATGTGGAATAATTTGTGCATTTTTTGTAAGGAGTCTTTCTTTCGCATCTTTAACAACCGGGAGTGATCCTTCATCAGATCCAATGCAACCTATGATTTCATGAATCAGTAAATCGTATTTTGAGTTTTCTTCTGGAGAAATTTTATTTGTAGAATAACAATGGTCTATTGTAATTTTTGATAAATAGGCTGGGTTTAATTGAGCGATAGCAGCATTATAACTTTCCCTACTTGCTTCTACTCCTGTGGTATATTTGGCATTAGCCACGACAGCCATTTGGGCTAAAAATGCATAAGGTCCTGTTCCTATATCTAAAACATTTTTTCCTGTTACAGCTTTGTTAATTGCATTTTGATAAGCGTCTACTCTATATTTATCCGCAATCATAATATGATGAACCGCGATAGAATATGTTTCTGTTAGCATTTCTGCATCGTTGTGATTACGACGTTTCGAAAGAATCTTGAATCCCTTTCTTTGTAGCCAGGAAAACAAAGTTCCAACAAAATAGGCAGGAGCAAATTTACTATATCTAAATAGCATTAGGCATACAATACTTCCGCTCTTAGTGGTAATGGTTAGTTCCTTTTTGTCCTGCATGATTAAATCTTCTTACTATTTCTTTTCTTGTTTACTCTTATCCAAAATCTTTTCCATTTCCTCTTCGCTGACAGGAACTTTTACGACTTCGTTTCCTTCTTTTTTTACTTGCTCCATATCGACGACTGCACCGGATAATAAGGATTTTGCTTTACCGGAGGTATCTTTAACAGCGTATACTACCCATTTGCCTCCTTCAAGAGACAATACTAAATAAGAAAAATCACTTACTGCAAGAATGGTATGAGCAGATAATTGGGAAACCATTTCATAATTCATCACGACTCCACTCTGCAAAGTAATTCCAATCGGGATTCCAACTGCTTTACCAATCCTATACACACCGTTACCCACTGCTACACCAAGAGAGGCAGTAGTGCCGAAAGCGGCAACTGTTCCGGCAGTTGCCTTTGAACTCCCATAAGTTACAACTTGCGCTGTGCCTGAAGCCGCAGATACAGTCGTCCCTGCTGCTGTGCCTGCTACTGCCACACCTCCACCTAGAATTGCTTGTCCAGTTGTAATTCCTACTAGACTGAGATTGGCAAGGATATAAGTTCCTGCACCTTCGGTGATAAAGCCGGCACCCTTTACTGTTTTTGCACTTGCGTATAATCCTGTATTAGCCGTTGCACGGGTTGATGCGTCAGCCGCATTATATGATTCCTGAGCTAGAAATTTTCCACTCCCTATTAATCCGGCTAACGCTAGTTTGGCGGTTGGGGCGACTAAGTAGATTACGCCTTTTGAGCCTACAGTAACGACTTCGACCATGACTTGCCCGACACTATATCCTGATACAGTTACAAACATTACGGGATAAATGACTGCATTAACTGCTACATAACCTACAGAAATTACGCCAAGCTTTGTTAATGGTTTAAAGATGGCATCGTAGAAGATACCTTTTGTTACCCGTGCGAAAGATTTGAGAATCGCAAATGATAATCCTGCTCCATCTATGACATTCGAATAATCTTTTCCAGATGCACTAAATTCTTTAGCAGTATCAGTTCCCCATTCAAAGAAGACTTCTTTTAATTCCTTCGTCAAAGCGTCATTACCCTCAGATAGAAATTTATTAATTCCGCTAAAGCCTTTTGAAAAAGTATTTGTTGATATTTTTGCATCGTCAACTGTCTTGCCCAGATAGTCGTTTAAATTTGTGTAACCAATCACAAAAGAATTTACTCCATCTCTAAATTCTTTTTTGTATTCCTGTGCGCGTGCTGAAAATTCTGGAGAGTTAGAATTTGGAAAATCTTTTTCTGTTAACTCGTCCGCCCATTTATCCATGTTTGCCCTTAGCTCCTTGGAACTTTGCACAACACTCTCATGAGTCTTCATTCCACTTTGAAAAGAATTTCCGATAATTCCATAGGACGTTGCAAGAGAAATTGCAATGATATAAACCCCGCCCTTTGTTCCTGAGTCGTAGATATATTTATTAATTTCCTCGCCTTTATCCGAAACTTTTCCAGCAGTCTTCAGAGAAATTTCTGTTCCTTCTTTGAGAATATAAACTGACTCGGCTGCTTTTTTTACATTCTCAGAAAATGCTTCTTTTGCTAGACCAACTCGTTTGCCATATATAAAAACTTCTGCTTCTGCGAAGGGAGGAATTAATTTAATCGACGTCCCGCGTACTTCAAATGCCCCGTTGTTATATAAAGATTTATGACCTTCCCTTACAAGCTTACGAGAATTTTTAATCGGATCATCTGGGTCTCCAGTCGATGCACAGCCTAACAGTAATAATGCGATGAAAGCCTTTTTTAAACTTTTCATTTTTCGCTCTCTCCTTTTTCTTTTTGTCGTTTCAATTCTTCTTCTCGATTTTGAATTTCTTTTTCTAAAACTTTTTTTACGATCGTCTGGTCATCTGTTAAAATTTCTACTTTTCCTTGCTTACGTGCTTCTTCTAAATCCACCACTGAGCCAACGGGTAAACTATCAAAGCCTTTGTAATTCCCTTTGACGCTTGCAATTACAAGCCGTGGTCCATCCCATGCAAGAAAAATAGTCGCATCGGGAACGGTTAAGAGCAAATGCGTTGGAATAACGGTTAATGCAGTGTAGCTCAATACTACTCCCGATTTAAGCGCATAATATACACTTTGCGTTGAGCCTTTAGAGAAATCATAAATCATTCCAGTAGCAGTGGCGCCTGATTCATACGTTGCCCCCGCCACTGCACCAACTGCCCTCGTTGACTCTACACCGGTAAAAGTCGCAACCTGGTTAAATGCGCCCATTGTTGTTCCACCAACTACCGTTGGCGCAGTTGCAGTTGCAGCTAAAACTCCCATCGAGCTTAAAAAACCTGCTTCCATAGTCGGGCTAACAACTCTATACCCCAACGTCGCCGGATAATAG
>JANYCR010000609.1 GCA_025360185.1 Leptospiraceae bacterium
TTTCCCAATTTGATTTTTGTTCTGTCTTCGAAAGAAAAATTTTATGATAATACTCTACTAAATAATTCAAGGAGTTATGCTCAAGTCCTAGAAGCTTGGAGGAATACATAGTATCAGCGATATTTTTAAATTCAAAACCAAAGTCTCGCTTGAGTGCTTTAATATCATCTATTGCAGAATGAAATATTTTTAAAATAGAAGGATTTCTAAAAATTACATCGAGCGCCTTGATATCAATTTGCGCCATTGGATCTAAAATAAAATTTTTCCCATTCGCGGAAATCTGAATCAAGCAAACTTTCGAGTAATATGTATAATATCCGGATGATTCCGTGTCAATTGCAATGATTTTAGAATTTGCAAGATTGACTACGGCGAGTTCTAAACTCTTTTTGTTATCGACGAGTATATATTTGGAATTGATTTGCATGTTTTTAATACAGTAAAATTGTATACCTATGGAAAATTCTAAGAGTTCTAAACCTAAAACCCTCACTTCTATCCAAAATAATATAACAACCAAAGATGACAAACCAAAAGACGAATGTGCCATCTTCGGAATGTATAACAATGCAGAAGCTGCCAATTTTACCTATTTGGGGCTCTATTCGATGCAACACAGGGGTCAAGAATCAAGCGGGATCGTTTCGACCGATGGTGAACACCTTTATCGCTACGCTGGAATGGGACTTGTCGCAAATCTTTTCAACCAGGAGAAACTCAAAGAACTAAAAGGTCATGCCTCAATCGGACATAATCGGTATTCCACAACGGGAGATAGCTTTCTTCGAAATGCACAACCTGTTCGAGTAGAATCTCACCTTGGAGGTATCGCACTTGCTCATAACGGAAATCTTGTAAACTCTTACGATATTCGAAAAAAGCTCGGGGAAGAAGGAAGTATCTTTCAAACCACGATTGACTCCGAAGTGATTGTTCACCTCATGGCAAAATCAAAATCGAAAGTTTTACTCGATGCACTTGCAGAGTCCCTGAGACAAATTGAAGGCGCATACTCACTATTAATCCTAACAAATAAAATGCTTATCGCAGTTCGTGATCCAAATGGTTTTCGTCCACTTGTGATAGGTCAGAAGAATGACGGCACAACAGTATTTGCCTCTGAAACTTGTGCCTTCGACATTACAGATACTCACTATGTAAGAGATGTCGCTCCGGGGGAGATGGTGGTAGTTGATAGTTTTGGAATTAAATCTTATTTTCCGTTCACTGAACGTAAACATAGTCTATGCATTTTTGAATTCATTTATTTTTCCCGTCCCGATTCTTATATCTTTGGAGAATCAGTTTACAAAGTTCGTAAGAAATTAGGCGAATATCTTTCCCGTGAACTTCCTGTTGAGGCTGATGTTGTTATACCGGTGCCCGACTCTGCAAACATTGCGGCACTTGGTTACTCAGAGGCGACAGGTATTCCGTATAGAACAGGTCTTATTCGCTCGCATTATATTGGTAGAACATTCATCGAGCCTGATCAAAAAATTCGCGACTTCGGTGCAAAGATTAAATACAATGTTATCCGCGAAGTGATTGACGGCAAACGCGTAGTAATCGTTGATGATTCAATCATGCGAGGAACTACAAGTCGCAAGATTGTAAAGATGATTCGGAATGCTGGTGCTAAAGAAATTCATATGCGTATTTCTGCTCCACCGACTATTTCTCCTTGCTATTATGGAATTGATATTCCTACTCACAGTGAGCTAATCGCATCTTCCCATACAATTGAGGAAATTCGAAAGTATCTGCGAGTTGACTCTATCGCTTATTTAAGTATGGAAGCTACTCACAAATCAGTAGAACAAGACGCAAAGAATTCAAATTACTGCGATGCATGTTTCACCGGCAAATACCCGATTGCCTTCGATACAAGTAAACATAGTAATCAGAAAACATTGTTTCAGGAGTTTGGAGTTGAGAAGACTGCTAATTATTAAATATGATTTGCCATTTAGATAAAATTTTTCTATCCTAGAAAGAGAGGTGAGATTAATGGAATTATTTCCGAAAAGTAATAAAGCCCAAGAATTCGACGAAGCGAGGAAGGCTTTCACTGATACGAACAACAAAATGACTGATATGATTAATTCGAAAACAATTGACCCCGATAATATCAATTATGCGAAAGTTCACACTACTATTTATGAGAATGTAGGTCTTGGAAAAAGTTGGAGAGTAGATAAATCTGAGAGTCCCAGTATCCATTAGCCGCAGAGGAAAGTCTAGGATTTAAAGAACTTTTTTAAAATAAATTTTAAAATATCTAATAAGGTTACTTCTTCATTTTCTTGCACATTTGATCCGTCATGTTCATGTCGATGGTGCGGGAAAGTGGATAGCTCTCTATGATGCTGGGCATTGTCCCAACGAACAATTAAAACTCCATCTCCCGATTGCCAATGAAAAGAATACTTCCTGAGATTTCTTTTTATTGATTCTCGAGTAAAAAGCTCTGATTTGTCGATGAATTCAATTTTAAGTTTTAATATAAAACTAACTTCATCTTCTTGAAATTCTAAAACCTGATAGTTTGAAACTATATCACTATTATCCAACCAATTGAATATTTCCGTTTCGGATGTCATTAATCCTTTCCTTCAGACGACTTAAAAAACCCTCGTATGCTTCCCATTCAATAAAGTCGTCCCATTCTTCGAATGACTCTTTTTCAGCAGTATCAATTTTATTTTCAAATGCCTCAAACTTAGTTTTATATTTATTTTCGAAAAATTGAATTTTTTCGCGGTAATAGTTTTCTTTTGCAAGGGAATCCAAAAGCATCCAGTGAATCAGAGTTTGTTTATTCACAACTACCATAGTATTAAATAAAAAGCCTTAATGATTAAATGTCAAGGTAAAATTTATAGTATGATGTAGAGAACTAGAAGACTAGGTTAATTGGAATTCATATTCCTTTCATAAAATATTCTATTGGTTTTTTATAGATTTTTGCAAATTTACTTAACTCAATTACATCGACTCTTTTTTCACCCGATTCACACTTAGAAACATAAGACTGCGGCTGATCTAGAGTTTCCGCTACTTGCACTTGCGTGAGCTTCGCATCTTTTCTAGTTTTTTTAGAAGCCTCAAGAATTTTTGATACTCTTCTGTGTAAGTTGAGTTTTTCAAAATTAAACACGCACTTAAACATCAAGTAAGTCTATCGGTTTTACTTTTAGTCTGCCAGCGATTTTATATAATGATTTCAAAGAAGGATCAGCTTTTCCGCCTTCGATGTCTTGAATCGTTCTGTAGGATATTGCGTATTCGCCTTCGTCCATGTCTTCTTGGGTTAAACCTTTTTCTAATCTTAACCGTTTAATTTTTACTCTAATTCTCTTGGTAAATTCATCATATTTCATGCACGAAATTCTGTACATTGATTGACAAAAAAATGAACACGGAACATCGTGCCTTTATGTAAAATAAGCTAATTCGATTTAGCTAATGAAAGAAGGTAGCAACAATGCATTTGCCAGGTAATAAAAAATGTCAGCAATGTGGTAAACCGATGGCTGATTTTAGTTGGGGCTTCTATTGTAGTAAGGGGTGTGAGAAAACAGCCGAATTAACTAAAAAGCAGCTAGAGGCTTTGGATAAATCTTCTAAGGAAGAAGCACAAAAATCGGAATCAAGTTCGAATCCAGTAGATCAAAAACCGGGTATTATAAAACGATTAATCACAGCGTCTTTTAAAGCAACTTTCTACCTATTCTCAGATAGAAAGGGAAATATAATTTTAAGCATCGCTGGAATTCTAGGATTCATTGGAAGTTTAATTTCTGGAAAAACGCAAGAGTTGCATCAACCTTTACTTATGTGCTTTGCACTAATTCTGATCTCCATATTTCGTAGCTACAAAGTTTATAAGAATTCTGAACTAAAATTTCATCAGCAACTTGGTGAAGATTGCCTTGGTGCGTTACGGGATATATTTAACATTATGCTCAATGAAAAGGTAGTTTAAGGAATTAACGGATAATATGGATAATTCACTAAAATTTTTTTATACGATTGTCAATAAAAGAAGCGTTAAGCTTTATGCATTCACAATTACCAGTTACTTATTGTTTATCATAATTGGAATTAAATCGGTCAACTATATTTCTCCAAGTGACCCTAAGTTTTGGGAAAATATTATTCCTGTAGCTGGATTATTTTTTTCAGGAATTTTGGGCTTTATCCTTGATAAAGAAAAAGAGCAAGGGCTGAAATTATATGAAAAGAAGATTGAAGCTTGCCAAGATTTTTTTAAAGTATTAGAGGAAGTAATTGAGGATAATGTAATTCAACTTAGTCGTAATACTCTTGGAAAGAAAGATGAATTAAATAGAATTTTTTTCGCGATATCGAAACTGAGAATGCACTTCGAAGAGAAAGATATTCTGGAAATAATATGCAGATGCACAGAAATTATCGAGGTATTAAAAAATCGAAAGAAAAATGAAAAAGAATACTATCAGAAATTTTCATTCGTTTTATTTGAAATATCAAAATTCTTTAAAGAAAAGTTAGAGCAATTCAAACCAAATGACAAAAAGGAAAATCTAAAAGAGCCAAATCAGTTTGTAATAGCATTGGAAGAATTTATTCTTAATTCAATTGAAACTAAAGACATTAAAGCAGTACCAGTGGAAAAAAATTGGCATGTAAATGTAGGCGAAGATTATAATATTTCAGATTCGAAAAACCAATATCGCTGTTGGTCTGATATGAAAGAATTTAGTTTCTGGAGTGCTGGAGGAGCAAAGCGTTATGCGGACGGAGTAAAGAAATTAGAAGAAAGGGATACTATTTATGCATATATAAGCGGCAAAGGATATGTGGCAAAAGGAATTATAGAAAAAAAAGCAGTTTTAGTAAGAGATTTTTTTAAAGGAAAAAATATAGAAAAAATTGTATCAAAATCTTTTAAAGAGCATCTTAAAGATATTACTTTTGAAGATTTTCATAGTGAGGATAGCGGAGAATATGCGGTTAAAGTAAATTGGGAATTCAAAGATTTACCTATCAAGAATCCTAACTTACGTGTTAGCCCTCTGACAATTTGCAACATGAATCAAGCAAATCTCAATATTCTAAAGAAAGAATTTAAAGAAAAATCAGGATAAATTCAAAAATGAAAAAAAATGTATACATTACTATTTTAATTTTGAGCATAATATTAATTACCTGCACTTCCGTCGAGGAAAGAAAAAAACAATTAGAAAGTGCACTGCGAGGGAATAAAAAAGATCAAGTAGATCAATTGGTCAAAGATGGAGCGATACTGACAATTGATACTTTGCATTTAGCTATTCGCTCTGGAAATATCGAAATAGTAAAACATTTATTGAATAAAGGTTTGGACGTGAACGGAAAAAGTAGTGAGGGACAGACCACTCTTGAATCTGCATTCTCCAATGACAGAGAAAGCAAAGAAAAAGAAGCAATGTTTAATTTTTTATTAGAAAACAAAGCAAAAGTAGAAAATCCAGATTCTATTCTTAACTTAGGAATAAAGGATAATATCCCATCTGCCGTTGCTGTTGCAATTGAAGCGGGAGTAGCGATAAATGACAATATGCTTTTTAAAGCTAGAAGTTTAGAAGTTATTGAAATATTATTAAATAATGGTGCAGATATTAATGCTAGAAATTACAATGGAAACACACTATTACATTATAGTAGTGACCTAAGCTATCCTTATCCTGAGAGTATTCTTGAATTTCTTTTAAAAAAAGGTGCAAACATGAATACTAAGAATAATAATGGAGAAACGCCATTGCATTATGTTAGGGATGTGGAATCTGCAAAGTTGCTTCTTTCAAAAAGCGGAATCAATAAAAATCCTGTAAATAATGAAGGAGATACTCCATATCAAAAACTCTATAGAGAGGCAGGCGATAGTAATCATCCCGATGATAGGGCTTTTCTATATACTTTAAAAAAAGCTGGTTGTCGTTAAGGATTGTTTTCAATAAACTAACTTCAATTAACCGCCACTGTCTGCATATCAGGTAAAACTAAAAACTTTTCTTTTGAAATAAACCTGTTAAGATAATGATAGTTCTCTACCAAGCGGATAAACAGAGTTTGCGTTAGAGAGTGACTTTCCGAAAATGAATTTCTGGAACGGCGCCCAGGGCTAAACCAATTCGATTCAAGAAAGACAAAGATAGATTTTTATAATTGCCAGATTCGAGTCTGGCGATAGCGGGTTGTGAAGTTCCTGCTAAATCAGCTAATTCTTTTTGGGTTAGCTTTGCTTTTAGTCTTAAACGAATAATCTCTCTAGCGACTTCAAACTCTTCCTTTAAATTTTTAAATTCCTTTTGAAATTCTCTATTCTTCATTTGCTTTTTTAGTAAAGACTTTGAATTGATTAATTTTATTTTTTTCATAGAGTCTCCTTTACTACTTTTAATAATTTGAGTGCTTTTTCTATTTCGCTTTTCTTTAACTTGTTCTCTTTTTTAACGTAGCCAGATAAAATTATATAGGTTTTATTCTTCCAAAAGAAATAGAATAATCTACAAATATCCGTTCCAACTTTTATTCTTAATTCAAAAAGTTCCTTTGTTCCTGTTACTTTTTTGGAATGCGGTTCGCTCAAAAAATAGCCAAATCCTCTAAAAGCTTAATAGAATATTGAATCTTTGCTTGTAATTTCGGTTCGAGTTTTATAATAAATTGACTCGCTTCTTCTAATATCTCGACCTTATAGTTCATATAAGTTATATATCAGATTTGATATATAGAAGTCAACCTTTTTTATAGAATCTTACTTTTTCATATCCGGTAAAACTAAAAATTTTCCCCTCGAAATAAACCTGTTTAGATAATGATAACTTTCTGGCAAGCGGATAAGTGGAGTTTGCGTTAAGGGACAATTTTCCAAAACAAAATTTTCGTTTAGAGTATTATCAACGTCAAACCATAAGTTGCCATTATCCGCTGGGAGTTACTCTTTCATTTTAATTTTGTACGGCTTAAAACCCATCCAGTAAAAATTAAAATCCAAGTAGTGAAATGTAATCCGTATTTTGCGCTATCTAAAAAGGGTACTGCATACCATAGAAATTGCAAGAAGAATGTATCCGTTGTCGGATAATTCAACATGATTACCGGCATAAGAGCATTAGCCAATAGGACAGAAATTAAATAGAGCCAAATAGTTGTTTTACAAAATTTTAAAATCGTTTGATTCTTTAAAGTAGAATGGGAAACACTTGCCATTAAGGATGCAAAACCAGGAGGAGCTAGTGTATCTGCGCCTAATTGAAATATGGCGTAAGCAACTCGACCTTTCTCGTCTAAAGCTTCTGCGAATTGGCGTATATGGTCTCTCCCATAGCCGATATGTGCGTCTAATATGCGTAATCCACCAGCCAAGGTCTCAATCTCTGCAATTTCGGAAAGAACGCGATTTAATGCCAGACCAAGTGCCGCAATCCAAAATACTATTAAGCGAGGATTGGAAAGTAATTGTTTGCCTTTAGCCGTTACGAGTAAATAAATAAGAAATATTGTCCATGAAAAACCAACGATAGGAATCCAGGGTCTTGGAAAAAGTTCAGTTAGCATAATTAGTAAATCTGTTCTTAAAGTTTTTTAAATATGACCACGAAAAGCGCGAAACGCATTCCAGGTAATCTGGGCTTGTCCCATATGACTTGCTTCATGCCAATTTAGTAAATGTAAAATTTCTCTATGGGTTTTGTCTGCGCCGTCATGCGGTTTATTTTCAATTTTATCTGGAGCAAGAGTTTCAAAATACTCATAATAGGGTTTAATCGTAATATCCAGAGCGGATAATATCTCTTCGGCTTTGACAATAATTTTCGGATTAGGAACCGAGCCATTTCCATATGCTTTTACAAGTTCTAAATACTTTGCTTCTTGGTTTAGAATTCGAAAGTTCAGATAGCGGTCATATGTCGCTGCACAATGAAGGAATTGCCATGCGATATGCGCTCTACCTTTCCCGAAAGGCATACTCCAATGAAGTGCTTCTTGCGAATAGGGAGTCGCTTCTATTTCTTTGATAAAACCAATTATGCGGGATCGGATATATTTATGTTGCCCTATAAGGGCAGTTATTTCATTCATGGGCTAACCGTTCTTTTCCTGCCACGTAAAATTTTTATTTAAAAAATAATTCCCAGCAGTTGCTAGCACAATTCCAGCAAAATTACATATATAAGTTAACTCAGGAAATAAAAATTCAGGAAAAGTATTTTGAATCAATTGGTATGTAAATCTCCAGACAGAAATTTGCACAATGAATCCGATAATAGATACCAAATTAAATTTTACAAATCCTTTTACGTTAGCCGCTAATCCGTCGATTTTAGAATCACTAAACGTCCAGAGATTATTAATTACATAATTGCTCAATACACTAATTTCAAAACCGAATGCTACAGCGAGAAAAGGTTTCGTAAAATTATCATAATAACCTCGCGAGTCTCCTAGATGCAAGAAACTCATCGCAATAAACTGCCCAAGTAAATTTACAAATACACCGGTTAATCCAGTGAAGCCGTATTTTAAAAATGTGATAGAGATAATATTTCCAAATCGAATGTCGTAGAGTGCTAATAGGTAATTTTGAATTACCGAGCCAGACATTTTTGTTTCCCCATGAACGCGGGTTTTAAAAACGAAACCGACTTCTTTTGCACGAATCCCTTTTTTTCTTGCTAGAAATTCTAATAGAATTTTGAATCCTCTCGGATTAATCGCAGGAACAAGTTCTTCGTATAACTCTCCTTTTAAAACAAAAAATCCAGACATTGGATCACCGACAGGAATAGGAAGCATAATTTTAGCGAGAAGTGTTGCGCCCTTGCTCATCGTCTTGCGGATAACGCCCCATTCGCCGTAAC
>JANYCR010000612.1 GCA_025360185.1 Leptospiraceae bacterium
CACGGCGCGGTCCTCGGTTATATGGCTTGCGCTCACCTGAGCCTTCTCCTTCTCTGCGTGGGAAACTTCTGTTGAACGGCTTACGCTCGCTAGACCCATCGCCATCACGGCGCGGTCCTCGGTTAAATGGCTTGCGCTCACCTGAGCCTTCCCCGCCTTCTCGACGTGGACCTCGGTTAAACGGTTTACGTTCGCCGGAACCTTCTCCATCTCTTCGTGGAAAACTTCTGTTGAACGGCTTACGCTCGTTAGACCCTTCGCCATCACGGCGCGGTCCTCGGTTAAATGGCTTGCGTTCGCCGGAACCTTCTCCATCTCTTCGCGGACTTCTATTGAACGGCTTACGCTCGCTAGTCCCTTCTCCACCGTCGCGACGTGGGGCACGGTTAAATGGTTTACGTTCACCTGAGCCCTCGCTATCTCGTCGTGGGAAACTTCTATTAAACGGCTTACGCTCGCTAGTCCCTTCTCCACCTTCGCGACGGGGACCTCTATTAAATGGTTTGCGATCACCATCCTTGCTTGCAAAATCTGGTTTATAACTGCGTCTAGGAGATTCTGAATTATCCCTATCACTCTTGGTGCCTAAAAAACTAGGCTTGCCTGTAGATTTTTTAAAACTACCGCCACTTCCGCCGGCACTGTTATTTTTATCTTTTGTAAATTTCTTATTGACTGGTTTGTATTTACTTTTATCACTGGAAGGGGAGAATTTCTTATCAGGCTTAGAAGAATTGTTTGGTTTTTTATTATCTTTCATAGGGTTAAGCTCAAAGTCCAGTTTCTCAAACGAGACTCCCCTGCAAAGAGATTTATTCTATTTGATTTCAAAAATGAACTATCAATAATGACAAAGACTAATGCTTAAAATACCACTTAGAAATATATTTGACGAAATGAAATTTGTATCGAGGGAATTAATAACCTGCGGTAGCAAACCCACCGTTAGGTGTGACACTCCAGTCCAGCGCGGAAGTGCTGGTGCTTACGCAAGGTAAACAACATGAACCCTTTAAAGAAAAAACCTAGAACAAGAAACCAGAGTCCAGTGGTCGAAAAACCAGAATGGTTAAGAGTAAAACTCCGATTTCCGACTGATACTGACCCAGTTCTAGACGTAAGAAAAAATCTTACCGAAACAAGGCTCAACACTGTTTGTGAAAGTGCCTCTTGTCCTAATTTGAATAATTGTTGGTCTAGAAAAACAGCCACTTATATGCTTGCGGGAGATATTTGCACAAGAAGATGTTCTTATTGCGACGTCGCCTCCGGTAAACCCTTTGCACTCGACTTAGAAGAGCCAGTGCGTGTTGCAGAATCTGTTTCAATTCTAGGACTTCGGTATGTCGTGATAACAGCGGTTAACCGCGATGATTTGCAAGACGGTGGCGCAATGCATTTCCATAAAACTGTAAATGAAATAAAAAAGCGCAGCCCCGAATGTAGAATCGAACTTCTCATTCCAGACCTAAAAGCAAAACGAGATTCACTTGATTTGATTTATTCTTCCAAGCCAGATATTATCAATCATAATATAGAAACAGTCCGTAGTCTATTTAGAGAAGTAGCGCCTGCAAAAAATTATGAAATATCTCTGCAAGTTTTAAAAGATATTTCCGAACACGGGTTTGTTACTAAAAGTGGAATTATACTAGGACTCGGCGAAACGTTAGCCGAAGTAAAAGAGTGCATCGGGGATTTGCGGGATAACGGCGTTAGTATGCTAACTATCGGACAATATATGCAGCCTACTCCCACTCATCATCCTGTGAAAAATTTTGTATTGCCTGACGTATTTGAAGAGCTAAAAAAATTTTCCTATTCCCTTGGATACAAACATGTTGAATCAGGTGCCCTGGTGAGAAGTTCTTACCATGCGGATGAACAAGCTGATTTTTTAAATCGCGCATAATATATGTTAAACGTAAAAGTATTCTTTGATGAAGAGAGCATTCGAAAGCTCATCTATGAATCTTTAGCAACCGAGCTTCCGAAAATTGAAGGAGAAATTTGCAATTACGATATTAAACAAATTATTTTTGATATGACGAAAAAAATTATCAGCTACGATATTGAATGGGCTGATTCAGAAAAATTTGGAAAGAATAAAATGTTAATCTATCATAAGAACAAAGTTCTGCAGCTTGATACCACAGAACTCATTGAGTCGATTCGAGTATTGCACCAGGACTATGTAGAGCCGCCAGTTTAGAATTTGGATTTTGTTTGGTAATCGTAAACGACTTCTACAATTTCATTCGTATTGATTCGCACAATTCCATTTTCTGTATGCACAACCATAATAGAATCTTCTTGGTTAATGATAGCGCCAACTTCCGTTCTACCGTTCACTAAAATTATTTTTTCAATACGCTCATAGTATTTTACAATATCACGATTTGATTGTAATTTCTTCGGCTCAATTACAATTGATTCATTGAACTTTACTTTTTCTACGTCTTGCTTATTGCTAACTTGATTTTCTAGAACAGTTCGTCTTTTCTCTAACTCGTCTGCTTTTGCCTCATCAATTCGACCACTACTCAATTCCTCATTTAAACGAATCATTTCATTCGCAGCCTTTGGATCTACTGAAACTATTGTTTTAACTTCTTGCTGTTCATTTTTTGTAAACTCGGCTGGCTCTGGCTTTTCAGCGGAAATTTCTGTTAGCCGCACAATGACTTCTTTAATGCCCCGGTTATCCAATTTTTCTGTGATTAATACTCTATCATTGGCTGGAACTTCTACTTGTTGATCTTTTTCTAAAATCATTTCCGAGCCCTGAAGAGTTTGATTTATTTTTTTTAGTCCTGCATTTTTTTCAATTTCTTCGAGTGGAATTTTTTCAAAAAAAGGAACTCTGGGTGAAATCGCAACTGATCCCTCTACTACTTTGATAGAAGCCATTTCATCTTTTTTGATTTCGAGGATAAACGCTGTTCCCCGCACACCAGCGACGAGCGACGGAGTAGAAATATTAAATGCATCGTTTTTGTTTTCTTTATTCACCTTTGCAAATAATTTTCCATTATTTAAAAGGATTTTTGTTTCCGCATTCCCGTTTGGATTTTGAATTAGTTGGGTAAATTCCAGTCTTGTATTTGGTGCAAGTCGTAGGGCAGTGCCCTCACCAATTTGAATATCCACTTTTGATTTTGGTCCGGTAATAATTTTATCCCCGGTTTTAAAAGCCGATCCCAACATAGCTTTCTCTTCGGTTAGATCCACATGTACAATTCTTGAATCCCCAAGGCTAAAAACAACAAGGGCAGAAAGACTATTGTCCTTTCTTTCTTGCTTGGTTTCGATTCTATCTATCGGCTTTCGGCAGTCGAATAGAAACGTGAAACCCGTAAGTAAAAAAATAGTAATAGTTTTATTCATAAATTAGATTTCCTCACAGATTAATAAATACAAAGTTATTATCACACTATCTTACAGGATGTACAAAGTTAAAAGCAATTTTTTTTAGAGCAGCTATATTTTAGTTTATATTTAGTTTAGAGTGAAATACTTGTTACTGTAGGAGAAATTTAATGAGGAATAATTTTTTTATAACACTAAAATGGAAAATTGCAATGTTTTTTCTGATTGCTTTTTTTTTCTATAACTGCTCAATCACGCAGTCACAACAAAGAGCTTTGCAAAATTTTGGTGAGACCGCAGTCGTTATGTCAAACTTAAGTTCTAATGAGCTTATCTCAATGCGAAAATCCACTATTTTGATGAATATTTCTCGACTCAAGTTAGAAATTTCTGGTAAATCAAAAGAAGATGTCGCTGCGAAAGATTTATCGGAGTACAAAGACCTCGACGGAGTCTTTGATATAAATGTTATTTCCATTCGTTTGAAGGCAATCGCGACTATCCGCTCCTACGCAAAATTGTTATTATCCCTAGCGTCTGACGCTTCTCAAAAAGAATTAAACCAGGCAACTGACAGTTTTCTTTTTAGCGTACAAAACCTTTCTTCGGAACACAGAAAATTTGATGAGAAAAAATTAAACCAAGTAGGGGAGGCAATTAAACTTTTTGGGGGAATTTTTACTGAATATAAAAAGAAAGACTCTATCAAAGAAATTATACTCGACTCCAAAGAACAAATCGAACTATTATGCGATCTACTTGCTAAAGATTTTGATCCAAAAGGTGGAAGGCTTGCGACAGCCTATATTCTCTCAGGCGAGGATTTACTTTTAAGTGCGGAGGAAAAATTAGATCCGAATGAAGGAAAATCTGAAAAGGTAAAAGCAAAGGCACTAGCAGCATTTCACTTTGCAGAAAAAAATATCCAAAAAAAGGAAACCGTTCTACCCGAAATCGCAAAGTCCATTCTCCAACTAAAACAGGCTAATACAGAATTATACGAAGCGTTCCGTTCGGATACATATACTGCAAAAGATATTGTAAAATTTGTAAATACTGTAAAATCCGTTCAGGATTATAAGGTAATTTTAAAATAAGGATACTCCCATGAAAAAAGAAATCAATTACTTAGATATTCTTGATGCACTCAAAATGCTTATCGAAAAGGCAGAAGGCAAAGAAAAAACGGAACTTCGCGCAAAACAAAAAGAATTTAGCAAACAGGTGAGAAAAATAATTGCTCTAGATATAGAGAAGGATAACGAGAAGTATGCGTCTGCCATTGAGTCTCTCGAGAAGGCAAATAAGGATATAGAGTCGGCAATTAAAGATGTGAATAAAATTTCTCATGTTCTTACGTCTATTACAAATACAATGAACGTAATTGGGGAGTTTGTGTAGCGAACCACCGATGACACCGATTAACACCGATATTTCTTTAATACTGTCATTTCGAACATACTTAGTCGATTGCGCGATAGCTTGATGGAAAATATTGTGAGAAATCCATCCTGCAAAAATAGTAAAGGTTAATCAATACTTTGTTTGTAATATAGATTTCTCGCTATGCTCGAAATGACAGTTAAAAAGTTTTTCTTAATCACTCTATTTCTATCTTGTAACTTCATCGGGGATAATAAGCGTTCTTCGCCTGAGTTAAAATACGCAGGGGCTGAGCCTGCGTTTGATTTTTCGAAAGACCAAGTTTGGGCTAATGTAAAACAGCCGCTTTCGCTTTTAGACTTACGGGGTAAGGTTGTATTACTTCATTTCTGGAAGTATACATCTATTAACTGCATTCACACTTTAGCTGAATTAAAAAGACTCGAAAACAAATGGAAGAAGGAACTCGTAGTAATCGGAATTCATTCACCCAAATTTCCAACTGAAAAAAATTCGGATAGCTTAAAGGCTGCAATTTTTCGAAACGAAATCAATCACCCTGTTCTAAATGACGTAGATTTTACTTACTTACGGCAATATAATATTAGCTCCTGGCCTTCTTTTGTTTTAATTGACCCTCGCGGAGTGGTTTTTGGTGTGCAAGTAGGCGAAGGAATTTACGAAGGATTTGATAAAATTATTTCTGAAATGTCTTTAGAATTTAAACAAGCAGGGTTAATGAATCTTAGCCCCATCCCCAAGCTAGAGTTTAAAAATAACAACTCATCAGATAGCATTCTTTCGTTTCCAGGTAAATTAATAGTAAACGACAAAGGCACGGAACTTTTTGTATCTGATACCAATCACAATCGTGTTCTAAGAATTGATACGAAGACCAAAAAAATTCTCGACATTATTGGAGGCAGTGACATCGGATTTAAAGATGGAAAATTCCTAGAGGCAAAGCTTCATCATCCGCAAGGTCTGGCACTCGATAAAGATTACCTGTATATAGCAGATTTTGATAATCATTCGATTCGAGTTGCAAACTTGAAAACTAAAACTGTAAAGACTCTTGCGGGTAGTGGCGAACAAGCTAGGTCGTTTAACGTTCCAGGGCGTGGAAAAGAAGTTAAATTTAATTCACCATGGGATATTGCATATAATAAAAACAAGCTTTATATCACAATGCGTGGCTCTCATCAAATTTGGACTTTGGATTTAGAGACTCTAGAAGCTGAAGTCTACGCCGGTCAAGGAAGTGAAAACCTATTTGACGGCAAATTAGAAATTGCCTCACTCGCACAACCCACCGGAATCACAAAAGATTCAGTCAAGCTTTACTTTGTAGATAGCGAAACAAGTGCCATTCGTCGGGTAGGTACAAAATCTGCGCCCCTAGTCAAGACTCTCCTCGGAAAAGGTTTACTTGAATTTGGCGATATAGACGGGTTATCCACAACCGCAAGACTCCAGTATCCGATGGGAATTTCCTATAGTAGCGGCAAACTCTATATAGCCGATACAATGAACCATAAAATAAAACAACTCGACTTGGAAAAAAGCGAAATTACGACTCTCGCAGGAACTGGAAAAATTGGCGCGGTAAATAGTAATTTGTCTGATTCTAGTTTTTTTGAACCGACTAGTGTTGCTGCCTTTGAACACTTAGTCTACGTTGCTGATACGAATAATCATACGATTCGAGTGATTGATACTCTTACTGGTACGGTTTCGAATTTTGAATTTGAATGAGAAGTTTACTCCAATTGCACTTTACTTTTTTTTTACAATCTAATGGAAAACCATTAGATTAATTAAGCGATAATACTTGTCTTTATTAGCATTTTTTTATTATGTGGCTAATCTTATATTTTTTAAAAAAAGGGAATAATGATGAAAGAGAAAAAAAATTGGAAGTTTTGGGTAAACATAAGTTTACAGTTGAGTTTTGCAATGGGGTTAGTGTATTATTTCTTGGGCAGTTCTTTTACTCCAAATGTAGTCCATGCTCAAACAAGTAATACTGGTGTTGCTGCTGCTGCACTAGCGGTTTGTACAAGTAAACGTGAAGAATGTAGAGTTAGTAATGCCAATCGGGACAACTGTCATAATGGTACTGATTGTGATGGGAATTATAATAGTTGTGCACTTGCGGCGGGTTTACTTGCTACTACAACATCTACATCCACGACTGGAACTGCACCATCTGCACTAACTTACTCCGGGAGTCCATATAGTTTTTTACAAGGTACTGCTATTACAACTGCTACTCCAACAGTAACTGGAACTGTGACGGCTTGTGCGGCTAGTCCAACTTTACCCACTGGACTTATCATTGCAGCAACTACCTGTGCAATCAGTGGAACACCTTCTGTCTGGCAGTCAGCAACAAACTATACTATAACTGCAAGCAATTCAGTTGGGAGCACAACAACAAGCATTAGCATTGCAGTCACTTCAAATGGTGTATCATGGACGGCAAGAACTCTGCCAAGTTCTACAAACTGGCAATCAGTGACTTATGGCAATGGTGTGTTTGTTACATTAGCTTTTCTCACAAATAGTGCTGCGACTTCTCCTGATGGTATAACATGGACAGCAAGAACTTTACCTAGTTCAACGAATTGGAGATCTGTGACCTATGGTAATGGCGTTTTCGTTGCTGTTTCTCAAGGTACAACCATAGCAGCTACATCCCCTGATGGTATAACATGGACAGCAAGAACTCTGCCCAGTTCAGCAAATTGGTATGCGGTTACATATGGTAATGGCGTTTTCGTTGCTGTTTCTCAAGGTGCAAACAATGCAGCAACTTCTCCTGATGGTATAACATGGACAGCAAGAACTCTGCCAAGTTCTACAAACTGGCAATCAGTGACTTATGGCAATAATGTTTTTGTAACTTTAGGATACAACTCAAATAGTGCTGCGACTTCTCCTGATGGTATAACTTGGACAGCAAGAACTCTATCTACCTCTGCATTCTGGAATTCTGTTACTTTTGGGAATGGTGTTTTTGTAGCTGTTGTTAGTGGTGGCTCTACTATAGCAGCAACATCCCCTGATGGAACCACATGGACATCAAGAACCCTACCCAGTTCATCCAACTGGTTTTCAGTTGCCTTTGGGAATGGTGTGTTTGTAGCTATTGCAAATGGCACAACTGCTGCGGCTACTTCCTTTGATGGAATTACCTGGACAGCAAGAACACTAGCCACTTCTGATGGCATTTCAATCACTTACGGTAATGGTATATTTGCTGTAACTCCTGGCAGCACAAATAGTGGGGCAAGTTCTCCTTAGATGTTAGTCATTAGCAAAAGGGTAATTCTTTACTCCAATGGAAAACATCTTGCGGAACTAGCGTGGCTCTTGTATGCGTAGAGCAGTAAAAATTATTCAAATGGTCTCTTCAAGAGACTATTTTTATTTATTTTAAAATTATGTTTCCAAAAATCCTCATTGGCAATTATGAAATTAGAGGAGAAGGTTTTTTGACCTTCCTCGCAATTCTTGGCGCATTCATTCATGTAATATTTATAATTACTCCGAAATCAGGATATTCTAAACAAACCGTAATCAATGGTTTTATTTTTTCCTTAGTGGTCGCTCTGATTTCGGCTGTAATCTCTCATTATCTCATCTGGGATTTTGATAAATTTAAAAATAATCCTTCTATTCTTTTGGAAGGATTAGTCAAATTTTCTGGGCATTCGATTACAGGTGCTATCATTGGTTGTGTCCTTGGACTAATAATCTATTGTAAATTAATGAATTTGAATTTCTTTCACTTTTCTTCCTGCTTTTCTTATCCAATTTTGCTTTGGATGGGACTAGGGAGGATTGCCTGTTTTTGTAACGGTGACGCTTACGGAATTCCTACCACTTCAATCTTTGGTATTACTTTTTCTGAAGATAGCTTCACTTGGATGGACGAATGGAATAAATTATCTGGTAGTTATTATATTAGCACCAATCCTCTCCCTCAAATTGAAAAAATTTTTTCATCTATTTACGGACTGCATTTGAATGATCTTCCAATTCCAGATAAACTTTCCCTTTTTAAAAAAGAAGGTTTTTCTACCCTTGCAGATCTCTCTATTTTCTATAAAGATAAGCCTTCCATTCAGACCCTATATGCAATAGGACTTTTTCCATTTCCCACTGTCTACCCGAAAGTCCATCCAACTCAACTTTATGATTTATTTTCTCTTACTACTATCTATTTTGTAATTAAGAAAATTTCCAGTAAGGATTGGGCAAAGCAACGAGTCATGTTCATTTTTTTTATTGCTTATGGCTTAAACCGCTTCTGGATAGAATTTTTCCGAGCAGATAAAAGTCCCGGTTTATTTGGATTAACCGGTGCTCAGTTGCTTTGTATTGGATTTATATTTTTGGGGATTGCGGCTTATGTTTATTATACTCTCAAATGGAAAAAAACAGGAATGCCACAAGTAGTTTTAAAATGAATTTAGAAAAGCTAAATAATTTACATCCTCTCATTCGAAATTCAATTATGACTTGTTTTCTATTTTTGATAGCTCTTCCGGGTTATATGCTGATTAGCTACACAGTCGATACCACAAATTCTCCCTCGCTCGCATTTTTCCTAGATGATTTAATTCCATTTGTTCCGTGGACAGTTGCAATTTATGATTGGATTTACATTATCATATTCCTACCTTTGTTTACAGTGAAGGACTTTGGTCTAATGAAAGCAGTCTCAAAAGCATTTACATTTGTAATTTTAATTTCGCTATTTGTTTTTATTTTCTTTCCTGTAAAAATAGAAAGACCGGAGATTGTAAATCCTAAAGATTTTTTTGAATGGTGGGTTTGGATAAACTATAAAATTGATAAACCAACTGCGTTATTCCCAAGTATGCATGTTAGTAATGCTGTTCTTTCAGCCCTAGTAACAATTCATTGGTCAAAAAAAATTGGAATCCCTGCTATTCTATTGTCGCTTGCTATCAGCATATCCACATTAACCGTTAAACAACATTTCATTGTAGATGTTATTTCAGGAATTGTACTCTCAGTTTATAGTTATTCTATTTTTATTTATTCTTATCATAGAAAATCTACCACTGTTTCTAAAGATCAGGTTTTACTTCCTGAAAAATTTTCCTTGTTAATTCCAATAGCTGGATTTTTAGCTACGGGACTTCTCTACTCAATATACAAGTTGCTAGTGGCTAAATATCCTTAGCCAATATCGAATAACGTTTTGTAATCTTTCCATTTAGAAATTCCATAATTGCATTCATGGATTTATTAGAATCTAATATCCAAGTCGTTCCAATTGTTTGGTATTTTATTGGTGGTTGGCTTGCATCAGAAAGCCCACGCTGCATTAGAATAAGCTCTAAGCCTTTATTTCTGAATTCTTTTTTTACCCCTAGTAAAATAATAGAAGCCCTGTCTATTTTTTTAAAGTTCCAAAGAAATTTCAAAAAACCGAAAGGAAACAATTTCCCATCTCTAGTAGTGGCTAATGCTTGATTTACATCAGGGAGGCATAGAAAAAATCCTACAATAATTCCTCCTTTTTCCAGAATATAAATATACTTTGGATCGGCAAATAAACGAAACTGCTCACCTAGTAAGTCGATTTCGCCTGAGGTCATAGGAATAAATCCCCAATTTTCGCTCCAAGCTTCGTTGTAGATTTCAAGAATTGGATTTAACTCTTGTCGCAATTTTTTCATTTCAATATTTCGAATAATAAAAGCATTACCTGCAAATTTCTTAGCCCTATCTGCCAGCCTTAGATATTTTTGAGATAGGGGAGCCTGAG
>JANYCR010000004.1 GCA_025360185.1 Leptospiraceae bacterium
CAGAAAGAAAAAAATTATCATTTTAATATCTCTCATTTCATTCTCCTATTTTCATAATCATATTTAAACTGAATTACTCATTTGTATATAATTATTTTCTATAATCTATTCTCATAGCCAAATTAAATCCTTCTTTGAAAACTAAATCCCCAATTATTCACTTGCAATTTCAGAATTCAATTTTACAATATATATATATATACCAAGTTGTGGAGAAACAAATGGAATTCCTCATTATTGTTGTCGCCTTATTTCTATTATCCGGTATTCGCATTTCGCAAGAATACCAAAGAGCAATTGTATTTAGATTGGGTCGCTTTGCATCAGTTAAGGGTCCGGGTATATATTGGATTATCCCCCTACTCGAGTGGCAAAGAAAAGTAGATATCCGGACTCTTACAGTAGACATTGAAAAACAAGAAACAATCACTCGTGATAGCGTAACTATAAAAGTAAACGCGGTGTTATGGTATAAGATTGTCGATCCTGCTAAAGCAATTTTAAATGTGTTTAATTTTGAATATGCGGTATACCAGGTTTCTCTCACAGCACTTCGGAATATAATTGGGAAAAATCAACTCGATGAAGTTTTAAAAGAGCGTACAAAAATCAATTTCGATCTGAAAGAAATTGTAGATGAAATCACGGCTGCCTGGGGAATCAAAGTAGAATTTGTAGAAATGAAGGATGTAGAAATTCCAGCTTCTATGCAAAGAGCAATGGCAAGAGAAGCAGAGGCGACAAGGGAAAAGCGAGCCCGCATAATAAAAGCGGAAGCAGAACTCGAAGCCTCTGAAAAACTTTCAATGGGAGCAAAACAAATCGCTGAAAATCCTTTAGCACTTGAACTTAGAAGAATGCAAATGCTTTCGGAAATTGGTGCAGAAAATAATACTACAACGATTATCTTAATGCCATCGGAGTTTACAAATTTGGCGAAGGCTTTTACGGAGAATTTAGCAAAACCGGCGAAGAAATAAAAATCATTGCAGATTTCATTTTAAAATCTTTACTTAGTAAGAAGAATTATTCACTTGCTATTTTAACATTGAATTTTAAAATACTAAAACTATGATTCTCCTGATCGACGGATTTAATTTAATTTATAAATTCCCCGATTTAGAAGGCTTAATGTATGAAAGCAAATTAAATCTTGCCAGAGAAGGTTTACTTAAGATACTTAACCAGTATAAAGTGAAGCGTGGGAACACAGTCATACATGTTTTTTTTGATGGCAAAAAAGATTTAGGAAGTGAAGTGCGACATGACGAATACGGTGGAATTAAAATATACTTTAGCCATGATGTGACGGCTGATTTTTTAATTAAGGAATATATAAAGAGAGATCCAAACCCATCCAATTTATACGTAGTTACCTCCGACAATGATATTTTATTTTATTGTAAACGGTTTAGTTGCAAAAGTCAAAAATCAGAAGACTTTGCAAAATGGGTAGAAAGATTTTTATTCGCTCCAGTGGATAATGAAGATAAGCCAGCAGACGTTAAACTCTCTAGCTCCGAATTAGAATACTGGCAAGATGTATTTAAGAAAAGGTAAAGAGAGAATCCGCTTGGCTAGTAAAAAACAAATAGATAGAAGAGAAGATTTTGAAAGACTACTAAACGTTTTCAAGACTGGAAATGATTTCATTTTAACTACGCATAAGGGCTGTGATCCGGATGGGATTGGCTCGGAAATAGGACTTTCCTATTTACTTACCAAACTAGGAAAAGCGCATTCCATCCTAAACCCAGACAAGATGCCCGAAAAGTATAGATTCATAGATCCTCTTTTTAAAGTCAGAAATATTGATCCAAATAGTTTTCAAAATTTCACACAGAATAAAACCGTTGTCGTAGTGGATAATTCAGATTTACCTCGAATTGGAGAAGTTAACCAATTCTTAAAACCAGATAAATCAAACTTAATCATGGTAGACCATCACGACAATATAGAGCCATTTGCAGGACTTTTTTCTTTTCCTGAAATTGGATCTACTTCTGAAATCATTTACGAAATCATAGAGCTTGCAGGACTCCCGTTAGATTATAACACCGCTATCGCACTTTACCTGGGAATTGTTATGGATACAGGACAATTCAAATACAGTAAGACTCGCCCGCGAACACATGAAATTGCGGCTAAGCTAGTTCAGTATAATTTCCCAATCGAAGAATTACTTCGCAAGATGTATGAAGATTTTCCGATTTCTGTTTTACTGCTAAAAAAAGATATTTATTCAAGTATCGAAATCCACGAAGAATACCATTTAGTCACAATTGAAATCACAAGAACCATGCTAGGAAAATATAATTTTCACTCTAACCCACTCGAAGGAATATCAAGCGAACTCTTAGGTCCGAGCGATATTTATGTATCAGTCGCATTTACGGAAGGCGAAGAAGATTTTGTAAAAATTAGTTTTCGTTCTAAGGGGGATTATGATGTTTGTAGTGTGGCAAAAGATTTTAACGGTGGCGGACATAAAAATGCAAGCGGAGCTATGGTCAGGGGCGGCATGAAAAAAGTTAAAGAAGATGTGATGAACCGATTAATTTCCCTTTTGAAAACTTAAAGAGACCTAATGCTATTTAACACTATTCCTTTTTTAATTTTCTTCACGACTGTTTATTTTATCTATTGGAATATAGGTAAAAAACTAAAGATAGATTTCCTGATCCTCGCTGGTGCAGCGTTTTATTTCTATTATTCGCCACTTTTCCTTTTACATTTTTTATTTGTAATCTGTATAAATTTTTTTTTCTATTACCAGATTTACAATGGGAATAAAAGTCTATTTGTAAAGCTTGCGGTTATTTTTAATTTAGTCAATCTCGGTTTTTTTAAATACTTTTATTTTTTCACTGGCGTCTTGAGTGATATAACGGGTAGCCTCTTCTTTCAAAATGCATCGGAGGGAAGATGGATACATATTACACTTCCGCTTGCGATTAGTTTTTATTCTTTTCAAATGATTGCCTGTGCGGTCGATACTTACCGAAATAAAGAAACCGAAGAATTACTCAGCTTCAAAAAATATTTACTCTTTGTTTTATTTTTTCCTGTTTTGATTGCAGGTCCCATCATGCGAAAGAAAGATTTCTTTCCAAACTTAGAGCGCGAAGTTCCACAAAAAGATGATGTCTACAAAGCCTGTTTTTTAATGATGTCAGGGTTAATTAAAAAAATTCTTTTAGCAGACCCAATTGCTTCAATTGTAAATCCGATTTTTGCAAGTCCTAACGAATACACATCATTCTCTCTTTTCATGGTTGGAATTTTATCTATCATCCAAATGTATGCAGACTTCTCGGGGCTAACAGACTTAGCCCGCTCCATTGCCTACTTCCTAGGATTTCAAATTCCCGAAAACTTTTACGCTCCCTTCTTTTCTACAAGTGGAAGAGAATTTTGGAAGAAATGGCATGTTACACTTTCTAATTGGTTAATGGATTATATCTATTTTCCGCTCGGGGGAAGTCGCGCCGGCGAATGGAGAACCTATCTCAACCTGACCATAACGATGAGTCTTGGTGGCATCTGGCATGGTGCTGACTATACATTTTTAGTTTGGGGATTTTATTGGGGTATTATTTTAAGTTTAGAAAGATACTTAGAGAAAACAAAAGGCTATAATTTAACACCGCAAGTAAATCCTTTTTTGATTGTTCTTAAGGCAATGTTTATTAATGTTCTAATTGCCATTAGCCTCTTGATGTTTAGATCAACAAATACGCCTGCTATGATTGATTTATTTTTTGGTCTCGTAACAAACTCTGTAGATTACTTAAGCGGCTTACTAGCAGTAAACGGTGGTGAGTGGATGATACAGGGAATGGAATTAGTCCAAAGTGAAAAACCATTTCAGTTGAACACTGTAAAGAGCTATGAAAGCGTTACATATGCCTTTATAGCATTTTTACTATTTCATTATGTGCAGTATAAACCAGAATCGCTTGACCGTTTTAAAAAATATAGCTTTCCTCTTGTTTTGATTTTCGGAGTCATCACAATATTTTTACTGACAACACTTTCCCATGATGGAGACGGTTTTATTTATACTACGTTCTAAGATTATGTTAAAAAATAAATTTTTATTCATTCCTGTTTTAATTTTTCTCGTTGCTCTTGCAATTGATAGAATCCTGATGCTTGAACAGATTCAAACTTACTTTACAAAGACAGTTTCAGAAATCAATTACTTTCACAAGCCAGTTCTATTCCAACAACTGAAAGAATACCTACAAAAACCGGATCGAAAAAAAGTCCTTGTATACTTTGGAAATTCAAGAGCACTTTTGTTTGATAATAGATACATCGAGGAGCATTACCCGGGTTGGGTTCTGTATAATTTTTCTGTTCCGGGTGGAACTCCAGATTATTTTACTTTTTGGCTTGAGCAATTTCAAGCGGATAATGTCAAACCTGATTTTATCTTGATTGATGATGCAGTAGAAGCATTTAATTCTACCGCTCGAATTAAAATTGATGAGGTATTAGTAAACGGAGTAGATTTTCCTTTTATACTAAAGCACAGATCACGATATACATCAAAGGAAATTACAAACTTCATAGCAAAGCGGCTATTCAAGACTTACCAATACAGACCAAAGCTGGATACTATTTTGCAAAGGCTCAGAGATAATTCTGCCATCGCAAAAAACTATCAACAGTGGAGAATTAAAATTGCAGAAAAGTTAAAAGAAGAAAGAGGAAGTGCATCGTCTGATATTTCGGCTAACGCTACATCAAGTACTGAGTTAGTTCTAAAATATTCGGAAGGAGACTTTCATTCCTACATTGAACCATTTACATTCAACGAAAATATGCTAGAATTTCAGAAAGATAATTTTAGAATATTAAAAGAGTTAGGCGTTCGAAATGCAACTATCTGGGTTAGAGTAGCAAAACCTTATTTCGGGTACATCCAAACTAGAAATGCAGTAATGCCCCCTAAAGAACAACCAATTACAGCTTATTCTATTTGGTATTCAAAATTAAATACGGCGCACAAAGAATTCGATATGCCACTTTTTAATATGAACGAAGATAAAGAGTATACTTGCGATTATTTTACCGATGCGAGTCATATGTCCACAAAATGCTTCCCGGATTACACCGATTATATCTTCAACAAAATAGTCGGCGTTAAGAAACAATAGCCTTCAAAAATGAATGCTCTAAACTTTATAAATGAATACTTTTTAGAAAAATATGAAAATCAAACTAGAATGGAAAAGGAAAGAGTCAAAACTTTTTTTTATCTTCATCTTAGCTTTATTTTTATAGGAATTACCTCAAGACCAGTCTTTGCTTTCGTTATTGAAAATCCGAACTACCTATCAGGAGAATTTTTATTACCGATTGCTTTATCCCTTGTATTTTGCTTCAATCTATATCTTGTTCGAGAAGGCTACTACTCATTTGCCGTCAATATTTTACTAGGTAGCACATTTATAATATTCGTATTAGGAAAATACATTACAACTCTTACCCATTCTTTTGAGATACCAGCAGGGATTGATTTTTTATACCTACTCCCACCTCTAGCAATTTTATTTGCGGGCAGAAAAACAATTGTCTTCCTATCTATATTAACATTAATACATGGAAGCATTGCTGTCCTTAACTTAAGGGGCTATTCAGAATCAGCCACAAGAGAGTATTTATTTTATTTTGTAATTATTTTTTTTGCTATAACAATTATTTCCTATAGAACCTATTATATCGTAGATGTTTCTATGGAAAGTCTAAGAGAAAATTTAGAAGAAGAAAAGAAAAATTTTTCTACAATTCACGCACTTTTAGAATCAATCAAACTAACATCCTCCGAACTTGGAAAATCTTCTGAACTATTAGAAGGTGCATCTTCTTCTTTTTCGGATCTCGCTCTTGAACAATCAGAATCAACAACAGAAATAAACGAATCCATTCAAAAACTAAATAAAGGAACAGAAAGCATTTCTTCCTTTGCAAAATCGCAAACTGATATTTTAGAAAATTTAAAAAAGAATATTTCCGATCTCTCAGGAAAAAATCACACAATCAAAATCATTATTGAAAAAGGAGAAGCAGAAACAAAATCAATCACCCAAAAAGCGAGAACTTCAGAAAAGGCGCTATCCATGATGAACGAAAGTATGAATAAAATTAAATCTGTCTCCGGAGAGATGAATAAAATCATAGCAATAATAAAAGAAATTTCTCAACAAATCAATCTCCTCGCGCTTAACGCATCTATAGAAGCAGCAAGAGCGGGAGAAGCTGGAAAAGGATTTGGAGTAGTTGCCGATGAAGTCGGTAAACTTGCAGGCAAGACTGCCGAAAGTTTAAAAAATATTGGGGGACTAATAAGCGCGAATGAAATAGAGATTAGCTCAGGAATGAAGAATGTTCTGAATACGGTTGGCTCGATACAAACAATGATCACAGGCATTTCAAATATGAATTCCGCTATGCAGGATATAAACTCTTATATGCAGGAAATTATTTCGTCTAACGAAGATGTAAAAAAAGATGCAGACGAAGCAAATAGGCATGCCGTTAAAATTCAGAACTTTACTCTCGAAAATAACTCTACCGCAGAAGAGATATTATCCTCTATTCAAACTATTTCATTCTCTATTAAAGGAAATGCGGATGGCGCAGAACAACTCGCTAAAAATGCAAATGCAATTTCTGAATTAGCAAAGTCTCTAGGGAAACGAATTAGTTCACCATGAATTTACAAAGATGATTAGAAAAAAAAATCTTTTTATTGAAACAAAGGAAGGTTAGCTCATAGCTATTATTAATTATTTTCTAAAATAATTAATAATAGCTAATATTGAACTTGATTTTACTTTTGGGGTTCGGCATAAATAAAAACAACAGAGGTTAAAGAATGAGTAGCGAACAAGTTGGGATAAATATTCAAGAAGAAGGAAATGTAACTATAATCAATGTGCGTGGAGAGTTGACACTTCTCGATGCACCCGAATTAAAAAAAACTGTCGATGCAGCAGTTGCCAAGGGAGCAAGAAGGCTATTGTTTGATTTTGAACTTCTAACATTTCTTGATTCTTCCGGAATAGGCCTTCTACTACGTTTTCATGCGCAATTAAGAAAGCTAAATGGTAAAATTGCTTACATCAATTTCCATAAAAATGTAGCGAATACTATGCAGAAGGCTTTGCCTCAACAGATAAGAGATACTTCCTATTTTGACTCAGCAGAAAAAGCAAAGGAATATCTACATATATAAAACACTTTCGGATTATTTTCATATACCGAGATTAAAATGCAATCAAGAACAATTCGTTTTTCTTGATTGCATTAGGTTTCAATAATTTACATTTTCAATCGAACTAAACAGTTTTGGTTTTGATGATTGCTTTGTTCCAATTCTGAATTTCTTTTTCTCTTTGTTCTGCTTTCATATTAGGTTTAAATTCTTTAAATCGTTTGTTCATAGATTTTAAACTCTCTACGGAAGAAAAAACTTTTGATTCAAGCCCGGCAAGATATGCAGCACCGAGAACGGTAGTATCCACATTATCCGGACGTTGCACTTTTTTACCAATTATATCTGCTTGAAATTGCATCAGATACTCGTTAGTAGTCGCACCACCATCTACTTTTAGAATTTTAAGAGACTTGCCTGTATCATTTTCCATCGCACTCACCAATTCATAGGACTGGAGCGCAATAGATTTTAAAGCAGCTCTCACTATTTGAGCTTGGTTTGTGTCACGGGTAATTCCGTAAATCGCACCACGCGCATTCATATCCCAATGCGGTGCTCCCAAGCCAGCAAACGCAGGAACAAATACAATATCATCTTCCTCTTTTAAAGTTTTTACAATTTTAAAACTGTCTTTTGAATCTTTAAAGAATTTCATGTAATCACGAAGCCATTGAATCACGGCTCCTCCAATAAATACAGATCCCTCAAGAGCATAAACAGTATTACCCGTAGGACCACAGGCAAGTGTAGTGATTAAACCATTTTTGGAAATTTGAAAATCATCTCCGATATTAAATAAGAGAAAGCAACCTGTTCCATAAGTATTTTTTGCTTCCCCTACTTCTGTACATAATTGCCCAAAGAGTGCGCCTTGTTGATCTCCAACAAGTGCTGTAATTGGAATTCCATCAGGCAATCCCTTGACGCCTTCTGTTTTACCAAACTCATAACGGGATGTATGTGTTTCTGGCAGGATGGATGCTGGAATATTCAAAATATTTAGTAAATCAACATCCCATTTTTTATCTTTGATATTATAAATTAACGTTCGAGATGCGTTAGTATGATCAGTTTTATGGGACTTGCCCTTTGTAAGATTATAAAGCAGCCAGGTATCAATCGTTCCGAAGAGCAAATCACCCTTATTCGCTTTATCTCTTGCACCTTTCACGTTATCAAGAATCCATTTTATTTTTGTCCCACTAAAATAAGCATCCACGACGAGACCAGTTCTATTTCTAAAATCAGACTCTAATCCTTTTGCTTTTAAATCCGTACAAATATCAGCAGTTCTTCGGCATTGCCAAACGATTGCATTGTATACTGGTTTGCCTGATTTTTTTTCAAAGAGGACTGTCGTTTCTCTTTGATTCGTAATTCCTATACATATTGCATTCTTGGGATTTAGTTTTCCTTTTTTAATTGCTTGAAGAATTAACTTCTCCGTTTTCTGCCAGATCTCGGCAGCATTATGCTCTACCCATCCTGGCTTGGGAAA
>JANYCR010000013.1 GCA_025360185.1 Leptospiraceae bacterium
CAATCATGCGAAAGATTGCTTTGAATTTTTTGAAAAATGATAAATCTATTAAACTCGGTGTTAAAGCCAAAAGACATGCCGCTGGTTGGAACGATGATTACCGCAGTAAAATCATAGGAGTTTAAATGCGTTCGCCCTACTTCTCCTCCCGACTGTGCAATGATTATATCATAGCCCATAGATTGCATTTTTTTTGAAAGGGCATTTGCAAAAATAATCTCGTCATCAACGAGAAGGATTGTCTTCTTTTCAGAACTGTTTTTGATAATCATTCAGTAAAAATATCCCTTTGCAGACGATGCAAGAAATCTAAAATAAGCCTAAGTCTGACGCTCGGAAAAAGTTTGTCAACTGAAAGAACATAATTCTAAAAGATTCACCTAACGATGAGAAGGCTTTTCATTGTAAAAAGCTCTGCTTGTCTAAGGTTGAAACTCGGCATTTAGCATAATCCAATCATCGCTTCCTCTATTATACCAATCTTTTTCAGGAGAATATACGCCTCCAATAGATTCGATAATTTTTTTCATGTAAGGCTCACCGGGATCGAAATCTTTTCCATAGAGGGCAATGGAGCCACCATATTTTTTCTTTGCCTGGGTGTGAGAATAGATTCCTTTTAGTTCTTCAATTTTATGATTATTAAGCGGAACATTATACTTATCCGCAAGCTCTCGAACAAGCTTTGCAACTTTTTGGGTTTGTCGCTCATTTGCAAGTAACTCTTCCATATTTTTTCCGACAATTTCTATCTGAATACAATTTTGGTTTGTTCCCGTTGCGGCTTGCGCCATATCGTCTAGAGAGTCTAATAGTTGATAGCCCTTCGCGTCTTTGTCTACCATAATAGAAGCAGCAAGCTTTCTTCTTTCTAACGTTTCTTGCGAAACTAAAAAACTAGAAATTGCAGTAAAATGAAGGACGATACATTCCGGTTTAATTTTTTGTTTAAATACATACTTCAATCTAAAATTTTCAGGGGTAAATCCTTGTTCGTCTTTCTCAAGCTCTGTTAATTCTATCTTAGCCTGTGCAGTAATTCCTCTACCTCGATCGAAGTCAGGTTCAGGAATATCTTTATTTTTTTTCTCTCTTCTTAAAACCCAATCTCGTTCAAATCGACCTTCCCAATTTTCCTCGGTAAAATATTTCCCATCAAAGTTTAAAAATATTTCTTTCAGGATTTTCTCACTTCCACATTCATTTAAATCAACAAAGTTTCCATATTTTTTTTTAGCCTGAATATGAGTAAATACGCCAGACTTAGAATTAATACTTTGATTTGTAAAAGGAATATCTAAATCAGAAGAAAGCCTTTTTAGAAGTTTGCCTGTAGCCTCAAGTTGTTTTTTATTTTGTAAAATTGCCTCTTCTTTTCCTTCGACAGAAATATGAAGACTAATATTATCCATCATGGGAACAGCCTTTACTACCAGATAAGGATTGGTGTTCCATCCGTAGTATTTGCCATCTTTGCCTACAATGAAATGCACTAAGAATCCAGAAGAAAGCGAGTCGCGCAAATAATCTTCTTTGGATTTAGAATCAGTATGATGCAATATTAGCGAACTAATGGGATTAGCCCGCGGACTGCCTGTGATTTTTTTAAAAATCTCTTCATCAGAAATCAATTCCTGAAACGGGGCTACAGGCAAATCCAGTAAATAAGAATTCGTTTTCGCAATTCTAGTTTCACAAACGCATGAAAATATCACCAAAAAGAGAAAATAGATTTTATTCCGATAAATCAAACGCTTGCAGAATCCTATTAGATAGCAGCTAAGGTCAAATCCCTTTCATTTGAGCAAGCTTCAAAATAGATTGAACAATTTGTTCTTGTGTCAAATGCTCGCAGTTAAAACTAACATCAAAAACGTTAGCGCCTAAGCTTTCACCTGCAAAATAATTTCTAATGAATATCCGCTCATTGTCCACAAGGTTAATTCTTCCAATTGCCTCAGCGTCTGAAGTTAATTTTTCTAGTGTTTTCACTCGTCCAACTCTCCAAGCGACAGATGCATGTAGATGAACATGCAAAGACTTTTCTAAATCACGCGCAAGGACAACACCGCCTCGACCGAGGATAACAACGTTTCCATGTAAAGCAATTGTTCTGAGAATTCGTGCAATTGTCTTTTTAATTTTAACATCACTTGGTAGGTGAATATCAGAAAAGGCTAAAAATAGTTCTTCAAAAATACCTTTAGGATTTGATTTTGCGATTTTGTCTAGGAGCCTTGCTGGAATATCAAACTCTTCTGCTGCTTGGTTAATTATTTGCTTATCAATAACAGACCAATCTGTTTTGTTAGTAATAGTCAATGCCTTCGAAACTTCATTTGCGATGGGTATGCCGGGACATCCGTATTCGCGTGAAATCGTAATAACACGTGGAACATTTGATGCGTTAATTGCGTTATCGGAATTAATTTTTTCTTTTATAAAATCTAATATTGAATTTCTTGCCATATTAATTTTAAACCTTTCCTCTATACCAAATACTGATATAAGCATATCCCATGAGAACCTTATTAGAGTTGCATTTGGGATAAAATACTTTAGCATCAGCAAAAATCATAGTAGTTTAATTTGCAATTAATTTTAGAAGACTGATGGATGACATATCTCATACGGGTTCCGATTAGTAGGAAATTTATTCGAACACGGATTAACGCAGATGCTGCACAACACTGATTCATTCAATATCTGTTCTTATCAGCGTTTGGAAATCTATTTTATACGAACATTATTATGCTAGTAGTAATAAGATAGATGCTTACACTAGAAGCTAAAACTCATTGACAGAGAAAATATCCCGAGCAGATACTAAAAAATTAGAAAGGACTTAGAATTGGAAAATAAAGAAGAGTCAATAAAAGAATTACGCAAAATTCCAGGCGTTGGGAAAGTAGTCGCTGTCGATATATGGAACTTAGGTTTCAAATCAATTTCCGATCTCAAAGGACACGACCCGGAAGAAATATATATTCGCCATAACCAAATAAAAGGAGAAGTTCAAGATATTTGTATGCTCTATACTTTTAGATGTGCGGTTTATTTTGCAGAGACTCAGAATAAAAAACAAGATCCCGAAAAGCTAAAATGGTGGAATTGGATGGATAAAGAAAAAATTACCAGTAAAGAAAAAGACGAACAGATTCAAGAAAAATTTAGAAAAGTTAAAAGAACGAAATCATAAATATCACCTATAGGAATATACAATGCAATCAAAAGCCACTACCCCTGAAGAATATATAAATTCGTTACCTGAAGATAGAAAGGAAGCGATTACTCAGCTGCGAAATATAATTCGTAAAAATCTTCCCAAAGGATTTCAAGAAGTCATGGGCTACGGAATGTTAGGCTACATAGTTCCGCATAGCCTTTATCCTGCGGGTTATCATTGTAATCCGAAAGATCCTCTTCCGTTTATAAATCTTGCATCTCAAAAAAATTTTATCGCAGTCTATCATATGGGAGTCTACTCCGATCCCAAGTTACTCAAGTGGTTTACTGCCGAGTATCCCAAACATTCTAAAGCAAAACTCGATATGGGAAAAAGCTGTATGCGTTTCAAAAAAGTGGATCAGATTCCCTATAAACTAATTGGTGAGCTAGCGAAGAAAATGACGGTGAAAGATTGGATTGCTCTTTACGAAAAAGAAGTAAAGAGATAGAATGATGAAGATAGTTTCTCACAGAGAGCACAGAGTTCACTGAGGGTTAATGAGATAATGAAAATTAAACGCTAAAATAGAAAAGAAGATTCAATGATATGGATGAAAATGATATTTCCGAAAAATTAATAGGTAACTGTATAAAAATTCATAAAGAGCTTGGTGTCGGATTATTAGAATCAATTTATGAAGAAGCATTAGCTTATGAATTAATTAAAAATGGAATAAGTTTTAAAAGACAAATTGAAATTCCTGTTATTTATGATGGCAAACAATTAGGCATTGGTTTTAGAGCTGATTTAATTATAGAAGAGAAAGTAATCCTTGAATTAAAGTCAGTTGAAAAAATTGTTCCTATTCATAAAAAACAATTACTCACATATTTAAAGTTAACCGGCATTCAATTGGGCTTATTAATAAATTTCAATGAAATACTTCTAAAGGATGGAATCACGAGAATAAAAAATTAAACTCTGTGTTCTCTGCATGCTCTGTGAGAGAAAGAAATGGTGTCTCACAGAGAGCACAGAGTTCACGGAGGGTTCGTAAATATTCAACCTACAAAAAGAATCTGAAACTCTGTGTCCTCCGTGCTCTCTGTGAGAAACGATCCTCAAACAAACTGTTTCAAAAATCTTAAATTCCCCGAATGAATATAGCGTATATCATTTATCGCATAACGCATCATCACGAGTCGATCTAACCCTAAGCCAAATGCAAAACCTTTCCAGACTTTAGGATCAAGACCGGCAAACTCAATTACATTCGGATGAACAAGTCCACAAGGAAGAAGTTCTACCCAGCCAGAGTGTTTACATACAGAGCAACCAGACCCACCACAGACCATGCAGGAAATATCTAGCTCAAAGCCGGGTTCGACAAATGGGAAGTAACCGGGTCGAAGACGAACTTTTACTTCTCGTTTAAAAATTTCGGTCAAAAGAACATTCATCGTGTAAATGAGATTAGCCGTAGATACATCTTTATCAATAACCATTCCTTCGATTTGGTAAAATGTATTCTCATGAGAAGCATCTACTTCTTCATAACGAAATACACGACCCGGTGCAATGATACGAAACGGAGGCTTTAAATTCCGAAGAGCGCGGACTTGTATCGCAGAGGTATGCGTACGCAGTAGGTTTCCGTCTTTTGTGTAAAACGTATCTTGCATATCGCGCGCTGGATGATCGGCGGTAAAATTTAACGCCTCAAAGTTATTATAATCAGTTTCAACTTCCGGTCCATCCATGATTTGAAAACCCATCGAAGTAAAAATATCTTCTACTTCATACTGAATGCGGCTAAGTGGGTGTAGACTTCCAATTTCTTTATCTTGCAATGGACGGAGCACATCAAAAGTTTCATTCTTTAATTCATTTTCATAAAAGTCTAGCTTGAGTTTTTGCTTGAGTTTTGTTACAAGTTCTTCGATTTCTTTGGAAACCTCGTTTGCCCTGGCACCTATCGTCTTTTTATCTTCAGGACTTAGCGCACCGAGACCTTTCATTACCCCTGTGAGCTTTCCTTTCTTACCTACAAATAAATTTTTATTTGTATCGAGGTCTGCTTCTGACTTCGAAGTAGGTAATACCTCGTTAGCCTCTTTTAATATTGTGTTTAGTTCATCTAGTAAATTCATATACTTTCCTTTTCTTTACCACCGATGATTTTATTGTTTTTCTGTCACCTCGAACAGTTTCACCGTGAGAGGTCTATCTTACAAAAATAGTATAAAATTTACCTCATACTATTTTTGTAAGATAGATTTCTCACACTCGCACAAACTACTGTGCTCAGTTCGAAATGACCGTATTCATCGGTAGAAATCTTTTCTATCTCTTCTTCACCATTTCTATTAACTCAGGATATATTCCACCGAATGCACCGTTGGACATTGCGAGTATGACTATTTTGTCATTTGCAAATGATTGTAATTCTTTCGAAAGTTTTAGGAGCAAATCATGAGTATCCTTTGCGTAAATTGCTTTTTTAACCTTAGATCTAATTTGAATTTCTTTGACTAATTTCTTCACATCTAGTCGAGTTTTTTTATCTACCTTACTGACGTTAAAGACTTCTGTTACGATAGCGAGGCTTGATTTTTTAAAACTTTCCGAAAATTCTTTTTGGAAAATATTTCTATGCGAAGTAGCACTTCTAGGCTCAAATAAGCTGATCATCTTGTACTCTGGATAAGCATCTTTAACCGCTTTAACAGTTTCTTCAATAGCGACCGGATGATGTGCAAAGTCTTCAATCACAACCGATCGTTCAGATTTATAAAGTATATCCTGTCTTCGCTTGACCCCGGGAAAACTTTCTATCCCCTTAAAAATCTTTTCTTCCGAAAGTCCTGCCGCTTTACAAACATTTGCCGCTACTTCTGTATTCCTAAAATTATGCATTCCAATGAGAGGACTTTCTAGTTCTTTGCCTGATTCTACAGAAAAAGCTCTTTGCACTTTTACTTTAAATTCGATTGCTGAGCGGAGTCGAAGCACTGAATTTTTTTGTGAAACTTCATAAGAGACAACAGGGGCATGTTTAAAATTTTTACAAATCTCAATTAGATTTTTGGAGCCTGCCCAGTAAAATACTTTTCCTTTTGAGGGGACAAGGTTCAGTAGCCGCTTGAACATGATTTTAATTGCATCTAAGTTTGGAAAAATATCCGCATGATCAAAATCAAGCGAAGTCAAAATAAGATAATGAGGTTTGTAATGTAAAAACTTAGAAGACTTATCAAAAAATGCCGAATCGTATTCGTCCCCTTCAATCACAAAGTAATCCCCGTCTCCGAGTTCAAATCCTGGACTTCCATCTTTGCGAATTCCGCCTGCAAATAGTCCGGGCTTGAGTCCTGCTTCTTTTAAAATATGATGTGTCAAAAATGTAGTCGTAGTCTTTCCATGCGTTCCTGCAATCACGATTACTTTTTTCTTCTTCAAGAAAAAATGACCTATTGCCTGCGGCATACTCATATAATCCAGTCCACGATTGAGCACCTCTTCCACTTCTGGATTACCACGAGAAATCGCATTTCCAATTATGACGAGTTCCGGATGACCAAGATTAGCCACGTTAAAACCTTCGTAAGTTTTAAGTCCCCATTCTTTTAATTTATCAGACATCGGAGGATAGAGTTTATGATCTGAACCACTAACAGTATGTCCCGCCTGTTTTAACATAAACGCCAGATTTCCCATGGCGATTCCGCCAATTCCAATCATATAGATATTCATATTATTTCCTAACCAGATTATATGCAGTAAGACCTATTGCGGATAACGTCATACAAAAAATTAAAACGTATGAAATGAAAACTATAAACTGCTTACCCGTAAATCCGAATAGAGTTTGCAGAGCCATTTTACTCAAATAAAAACTGTAACCCAGTGATGCTAAAATTAAAAAGAAATTAATCGGCTTTGGAAAAATCCAAAATAGAGAAGAAGCACTAAACGGCAAAAAAGAAATCAAAAGCAAATCCCGTTCTTCAATTGCATTTAGAGACACATCGCCTACTTTAAGCCTTAAGAGTAATACATCAAAATGATAAATCAAAAATAGAACAAGCGGATAAAGAGCAGTAGACGTTGTCAAACCTTCTGTCAGCTTCGCAGGAGCTTCCCAACCAAAATGGACAGATCCTACAAATGTAAAAAAAAGATTATGCAATATTTTAAAAATAGGCGCCAATAAAAATAAAGAAATATGAATGCGAAGCAGATTAGCCCTTGAAAAACTTGGACTCTTTATATAGTCTTCGAATGCATCCTTCGGAGATGAGAATATATTCGAAAGTAGTTTAGTCTCTTGCTTATCGTTGATATCTACTGTCATTGGGTGAGTGTCATGGTGAGCCTGTCGAATCCATGCTTATTAGAAATAGCATCCTTCGCCCCTTCGATAAACTCAGTGCAGGCTTGTTCAGGATGACATTTTCTAGAATCTAGTCTAGCTCACTCTTATAAATTTACTTTCAGTTCCAGAATTTTTTAGTCTGTCAATTTTTCAATCGAATATAACTAGTCTTCTAATAATTTATTAATCGCCATTTCGAAATCATCTTCCAATCCAGGCGCAGGCTTAATCTCCACACAGAAATTAGGATCTTCAAATGGATGTTCATAGACTAGATTATTAAAGAATTTTTTTCCATCGAGAGGGCTTGTGTATTCCTTGTAAATATCAAGTGATACAAACCGAAATCCATTTTTTTCAAATTTCATTTTTGGTTTGAATGCGTCTACGTCAGTAATCTTACAGTCGTCATTTGCATAAGCAATTCCCCAGACAAATCGAATACCCCGACAAAGTAAAATCAAATTTCCCTTCTTGATATTGTCGAGCGTTTCCCACTTGGATAATTCACTTAAGTCTTTGTACAAACTATGCGTAGAACTGGGTGCAGAAAATGCTTTGCGATGAATTATATTCTCAAATGTGTTGTAAAGGTTGACTCTATATATCATATATAAATTCCTGTTATTAATTATTTCTCTCTTTCAAATCTGACAAGCCAAAAAAAATTCTTTTTAATAATCCGCTTTCAAAGATTTACTAATCTTCTTTTTTTTTCACTAAAAGTAAATACAACGAAGGGAGCACGGTTAAAATAAAAATCATAGCTGAAGCCAATCCGCCAACGATTACAGTAGCCAATGGTCGTTGTACATCTGACCCAACTCCTGATGCAAGCGTCGCAGGAATCAAACCGAGTAATGCTAGTAGCATTGTCATAAGCATAGGTCTAAGCTGAATCACTGCTGCACGACCAACTGCCTCTTCAATCGTAATATTTGCATTGTCTCGCATAATATGATTTGTCCGCGATACAAATAAAACTCCTGCCATAGTAGCAATTCCAAATAGGGATATGAAGCCTACTCCTGCGGAGACATTGAAGTAGTATCCACGAATCATCATAGCAATAATTCCGCCTATTAAAGAAAGCGGGATACAGGCAAGTGCTACCATTACATATCTCAAATTTCGATACATAATAAATAGTACGCCGAAAATAATGGCTACTGTAACGGGGATAACAATGGCTAACTTCTTACCAACTCTATTTAGATTTTCGTATTGCCCACCGTAAGAAATTTTATATCCCTCTGGAACTTTGATATGCTCTGTAACTTTTTTTTGTAACTCAATTACAAACCCGCCCTGATCTCTACCACGAACGTTAGTTCTCACAGAGACATTTCTACGACCTTCTTGGCGAAAAATCATAGTTGGTCCATCAATTAATTTTACCTCTGCCAATTGCGAAAGTGGAATTCTTTCTCCTGATGGAGAAATGATTGGGACATTTTCTACTGCCTTCACTGTAGATCTATATTCAGAAGAGAAACGAACTACAATTCCAAATCTCCACGGTCCTTCGTACAATGTGCTAATACGTTGTGCTCCAATGGCTGCCTCAATCAATTGCTGTATTTTACTGACGTTAATTCCATAACGGGCAGCAACTTCCCTATTTATCTTCACGGATAGTTGTGCAGAATTTCCTTCTTGTTCAATTCCATACTCACTCGCACCATCCATTTCTTTTACAATTGCAAGAATTTCATTCGCTGTCTTACGCATAACGTCTAAATCGTTTCCAGAGACGAAAACTGCCAAATCCGCAATCGTTCCAGTAATCGCTTCCGAGAGGTTATCCATGATTGGTTGCGAGAAACTAAATCTTACTCCAGGGCAATTAATCTCTAAATCATTTTTCATTCGTAAGAGAAGCTCTTGCTTAGAAATCTTCTCTGTCCAAGTTGAATAATCTTTTAAACCAATTAAAATTTCTAAACGATTGGAGGGAAGTGGATCTGTTCCGTCATCATTTCTTCCTAGCTGAGTCAAAATGACATTAACCTGTTCGTTCTTAGAAATGACTTCTCGCATCTTGGGAATTACTTTACGGGCTTCCTGTAAATGAATTCCTACAGGAAAATAAGCCCGAATATTAAATCCACCCTCATCTAGTTCTGGTAGAAACTCGCTACCTATTTTCCAAACTCCAAGACCTACTACAAAAAAAACAATCCCAAAGGCGACTATTGCTGTTTGTTTAGAACGTCGAATAAGCTCTACGATCAAATTGGAATATTTATGTTCAATCCAGTGGTAAATAGGGTTATGCCACTCAATTGGTCCCGGGTTTGCTGATTCAAAGTATTTTTTATACATCATAGTCATCATGACCGGAATAACAGTAAGAGAAAAAATCATAGACCCTAATAACGCATACGCAATCGTAAACGCCATAGGCTTAAATAGACGACCTTCAATTCTTTCAAAAGAAAATATAGGTAAATATGCTAAAATAATAATAGTAATCGAAAAGAAAATTTCAGAGCCAACCTCGGCAGAAGCACTCGCTGTAAACGGGTTAATACCAATTTGCTTCTCTTCATGCTCAGAATCTCGATAACGACGCATGATATTTTCCACCATCACGACAGCGCCATCCACAATGATACCAAAATCAATTGCTCCGAGTGAAAGCAAACTTGCTGGAATACCTGTTAAGTCCATCATAACAAAAGCAAATAACATAGATACAGGAATGGTAGTCACAACTACGAGAGACGCTCTCACACTTCCAATAAAAAATACAAGCACTAGCGTTACAATTGCAACACCTTCAATAATAGTTTTTGTAATTGTGCTGATTGTATATTTAACTAAATCACTTCTATCATAAGTATTTCGAATCCTTACTCCTTTTGGAAGAAAGTTCTCGTTAATCTCTTTTACTTTCGCTCGAATCTTTTCCCCCATCTCATTCGAATCACCCCAGCGTCTCATGGCAATTAGCCCCTGCACGCCTGAATCAACTTCTACCCTGGGAGATCCATCTTCTTGGTTTTGAAATACATAGCCCAAAACCCCGGCAGGAAGAGAAGGGAATACTTCTACTGTTGCAATATCTCTTACAAAAACTGGGACTCCATTAACTTCTTTGACTACAACATTTTCAATATCCTTAATTTCTCTAATCGCACCGAGAGAGCGGATAGCAAAGCCTTGCCCCCCTTGCCTTAGAATATTGCCACCCGTATTCAAATTATTATCTTCAATCGATTTAATTATATCAGCAACTTCCAATTTATAACGCACTAATTTATCAGGATTTGTTACTACATGGTATTGCTTCATGAGACCACCGAATGTAACAACATCTGCAATACCTGGAATTTGTAAAAGCTTAGGCATAACAACCCAATCTTGGATTGTGCGTAATTCCATCGGAGTATGATTTTCAGTAGACTCTAGCACATAACGGTAAATTTCCCCTACAGGAGAACTCATAGGCGCGAGTTGCGGAACAACGTCTGCGGGAATATCGGCTTCCTTTACTTTTTCTAGAAGTCGCGTCCTTGCAAAGTAATCGTCTGTTCCTTCCTCAAATACAAACTGAAATACCACGAGTCCATTGATTGTTCTAGAGCGCCTAACGATTACTTTCGGAATAGCATTTAAAATCCTTTCAATAGGAAGTGTAACACGCTCTTCTACTTCACCGGCTGCCCGTCCGGGGAATTTGGCAATTAACCGCACTTGGGTATCAGCTATATCAGAATAAGCTTCTTTGCGAAGGTCTGTCCATGCCCAGATCCCCATTATGACTGTCATCACTCCAACAAGTAATGTTGGAATACGATATTGAATTGCAATACTAATTAATCTTATTATCATTCGTCAGCACTTTACTTTTTTTCAGAATAATAGTCAGGCTGACGAAATGGGAATAATTGACAATGTTAATAACAATAGCTACAGTCTTTTTCTAAAGAAATGGAATTCTCCTACAAGGCTATATAAAAACTTCAAGCTATTCTCTTTATTTTCTTTCTTGATGAGTAACAAGTAAAGAGACGGCAACACTGTTAAGACTAAGATTAATGCAGAAAACAACCCTCCTACAATTACAGTTGCCAAAGGTCTTTGCACATCCGAACCCACGCCCGATGCCATTGTTGCAGGTAACAGCCCAAGGAGCGCGAGGACAATCGTCATTAGCCTTGGTCGTAAAAGAACAACCGCCGCATGTTTCACTGCTTCCTCGACAGTCATATGGAAGTTCTCTTTTAATATTAAGTTTGTTCTAGATACAAAAAGAACTCCCGACATAGTTGCAATTCCAAATAAAGAAATGAATCCCACACCAGCCGAAACGTTGAAGTAGTAATTTCTAAACATCATAGCTAAAATTCCACCAACTAAAGAAAAAGGAATGCAAGCCATAGCAACGGATACTTGTCGTAAATCTCGATACATGATAAATAATAATCCAAAGATAATTCCAATCGTTACAGGGATAATCCAGAGTAACTGCTTACCGACGCGGGAAAGATTTTCGTATTGTCCGCCGTATTTAACTTGATACCCTTCTGGAAGTTTTACCTGCTTGGCTACTTTTTCCTGTAGCTCAGTAACAAATCCACCCTGGTCGCGACCGCGAACGTTAGTTCTTACAGTTACCGTTCTTCTTCCTTCCTGACGAAAAATCATCATAGGGGAATCAATGAGGCTAATATCAGCTAACTGCGAAAGTGGAATTCTCTCTCCGTTCGGAGAAATGACAGGCATATTCATAACAGCCTTTATATTGGAACGATATTCGTTGGAGAAACGAACTACAATCCCAAACCTGGCTGCCGTCTTCGGTGGATTATCCGCAGGACCTTCATAAAGAGTGCTTACACGTTCCATACCAACAGCACCTTCAATCATTCTTTGAATATCATTTACATTGATTCCAAATCGGGCTGTGGCTTCACGGTTAATCTTTATAGTCAATTGGGCTGAGCTTCCCTCTTGTTCAATACCGTATTCACTTGCTCCTTTCATTTCTTTTATAATGTCTAAAATTTCATTTCCCTTGTCGCGCATCACTTCCAAATCAGGACCTGAGACAAACACTGCTAAGTCGGCAATCGTGCCCATGATAGCCTCCGAGAGGTTATCCATGATTGGCTGCGAAAAGCTAAATCGAATTCCGGGGAATGTTGTTTCCAAATCGTTTTTCATTCGAAGAAGTAATTCTTGTTTCGTAATTTTTTCCTTCCATTCAGAATAATCTTTTAAACCAATATAAATTTCTAATCGGTTAGAAGGAAGTGGATCAGTTCCATCATCGTTTCTTCCCATTTGGGAGAGGATAACATCGACTTGCTCATTCTTGTAAATTACTTTTCGAATATCTGCCACATGCTTTTTTGCACCCTGTATAGCAATTCCCACCGGATAATAAGCTCTTATCGTAAATCCCCCTTCATCTAATTCTGGCAAAAACTCAGATCCGATTTTAAATCCACCGAGGATAACGACAAATACTACAATGGAAGAAGATACAATGAGAGTTCTCTTAGAATGCAATACTAGAAAATGAATTAGAATTTCATACTTATGCTCAATCCAGTGGTAAATAGGGTTATGCCACTCAATCGGACCTGGATTCGCGAGCTCGAAGTATTTCTTATACAATACCGACATCATAACTGGAATCATTGTAAGTGCAAATAACATTGATCCAAGCATAGCAAACGCAATGGTAAATGCCATTGGTTTAAATAGCTTTCCTTCAATCCGCTCGAATGCAAAGATTGGGAGGTAAGCTAAAATAATAATCAAAATAGAAAAGAAAATTTCCTTTCCAACCTCGGCAGCAGAGCTAGTAGTAAAGGGGATAATCCCTATTTTCTTTTCATCAAAAGAAGAGTCCCTGTAACGTCGCATGATATTTTCTACCATAACCACAGCCCCATCTACAATGATTCCAAAATCAATCGCCCCGAGAGAAAGTAAACTCGCAGGAATTCCAGTCATCTTCATCATGATAAAGGCAAATAACATCGAGATCGGAATACAAGCAACTACTACGAGAGATGCACGAACACTCCCTACAAAGAAAATCAATACGAGGGTAACAATTGTTATCCCCGCTACCAAAGTATGAGTCACAGTACTGATTGTATACTTTACAAGATCACTTCTGTCATATGTAGTGCGGATACGGACTCCTTTCGGGAGATAATTCTGATTAATCTCAATTACCTTCGCCCGAATTCTTTCCCCCATTTCATTAGTATCACCACCGCGTCTCATTGCGACTAGACCCTGAACACTCGACTCCACATCAATCAATCCTTCCTCTTCATTTTGAATTGTATAACCTAAAAACCCGCTCGGAATAGGATGGGATACTTCAATCGAAGCTACGTTGCGAATAAAAACGGGAACCCCTCCAACGTTTTTAATTACAATGTTTTCTATGTCAGGGATTGACCTGATTGCACCAAGGGAACGAATTGCAAATCCCTGGTCTCCCTGTCTTAAAATATTTCCACCCGTATTCAAATTATTTTTTTCAATCGCATCAATTACATCCGTGAATGTAATCTGGTATTTGATTAATTTTTCAGGGGAGGTAACAACGTGAAACTGCTTGGGTAGTCCTCCAAATGTAACGACATCCGCAATCCCTGGAATTTGTAACATCTTAGGCATGATAATCCAATCCTGAATGGTTCTAAGTTCCATAGGTGTATGATTCTCGCTTGTCTCTACCACATAACGAAAGATTTCTCCCACCGGAGAACTCATTGGGGCTAATTGCGGTTCTACCTCTTCTGGAATATCAGCTTCTTTTACTTTTTCAAGAAGCCTTGTACGCGCAAAATAATCATCAGTCCCATCTTCAAATACAAATTGGAATACAACAAGACCATTAATAGTCCTAGATCGCCTGATAATCACTTTAGGAATAGCATTGAGTATCCTCTCAATTGGAAGCGTTACGCGCTCTTCTACTTCTACGGCAGCACGACCTGGAAATTTTGCTACCATTCGAACTTGCGTATCGGCAATATCCGAATAAGCCTCTTTTCGTAAATCAATCCAAGACCAGATACCAAGAATAACAGTAAGTATCCCCAATGTTAAAGTCGGGATTTTATTTTTTAAACAAATTTCAATAAACTTTAAAGTCATAGTATTATAACCTTCCCTTTCTTATGAAGGGTTAAAAAAAATAGATTCAATACTTCGGCAGTAATAAAGAATGATTAGTTTACATGCCGAAATACGCCACAGAATTTTGTTTAATTTCTTCCGAAATCGAACAAATAACCCATTTGCAATAGAAGCTGCGGATTACGGTAACTACCCTGTCCATATCCCATACCGACTTGCAAGAAAAAATTACCTAGAAGCAAATCATAAGTAAGTCCAACATATTGCTGATGAAAATTTGCAAATTGCCTAGTCCTGTATTGATAATCCAGGAGTGCTCCAATCGTCGGATCTTGATTTGTAATATAGGCACGAATCAAAGTGTCTGTAAAGGTTTGCGGCTGATTGTTGTAACCCGGAATTCCACCTCTGTCATATTTATTCTGACCACCCTGTTGGAGTTGAGGATCAAACGGACGAACGTTGTAATCCCCGAACACAAGGGATACGCTATGGGCAACAACCGACGTTTTCCAAAAGGAATAACCGATATCTCCCTGGATTCCATTCCAATGTGACGAATAACGCATTCCAGAAGCACGCAAAACAAAATTGGTAAAATAATATCCTACATTTATATTTCCACTTGCAGGTGAGCCAACACTTCCACCTAACACCCAGAAATTGCTATACTTTTCGTTGTTGTCTTTGATAGACTTTTTACTGTTAGTCTCTGCATCATAGCCGGTTAATGGCTCTTTTTCTCTCGCAGCCCTATCCTTCTCAACATTTACTTCATTCTCTTGCATGATTTCGATGTTGGACTTTTCTTTCTTCTCTTCTTTCGCCGGTTCCATTGCTTGGGAGAAAATGGAAATGTTCAAGAGCAAAATTAATAGTAGACCAATCCCCCCTGCCCCCCTTTTGAAAAGGGGGTATTTAGCAACATGAATTAAGGAGTTTGCAAGTATCATTTTTTTTTCATCAATTCCTAAACTCCCAATTTTTTTTTCTCTGTGACTCTGTGCCTCTGTGGCAATATATTTTATCATATTAATACCCGAAGCTTAGTCCTTTTAATAGCATAGCTCCACCGGTTACGACTTCTTCGCCGGGAAAAAGTCCTTGCACAATACTCACATTATCCGAGCCAGAATTTCCAAGAACTACGGGACGACGAACAAACTCACCTGGCGTAGTCTGAACAAATACATAAGCCTGCCCTTCTACAGTAACGACAGAATTAAAGGGGATAACGGCAACATCTTTTACCTCATCACCAAAGTCCACTTTGGCAAACATCCCCGGTTTAAATTTATTTTCTTTATTTGGTAAAGACACTCTTACTTTTACAGTTCGAGTCAGTGGATCTACGTTATCTCCGATTCCATCTGCTTTACCCTTGAGAGTAAGTTCTGGAAACGACGCAAAATGGACTTTTACCTCTTTACCTTTTTTCACAACGCTCATATTGGTTTCGGGAATATCGCAGATTAGCCACACAATATTTGAGTTTACGAATTGTAATTCGCTGGGATTAAAGCCAAGTGCGCGAAGTTTTCCTTCAAACTCGGATGTCTCCGCCTGAGCACTGTTAACCGCAGCTTCTGCTTCGATAATGTCTTTTTGTGTTGCAACTTGGTTTTTATACATATCCTGCACGCGAGCTAAGTTTTTGCTAGAACGGATAAGAGATGTTTTACTCACCTGGTAAGATGCATACATTCCGTTAATATCCGGGGATTCAAATAAAACTATTCGTCCTCCCGATACCGAAGTAGAGATACTTGCAATTACCCGTGACGGGGCAGCGATAGTAATAAATCCCTCTCCTTCTCCGAACTTGGATACTTTGATTTGTCCGAGTCCCGGGCTTTCCGGGTCAAATTTAATTTTGAGTCCTTCCTCTGTTATCATAGGGCGGAAATTTTTAGGTTGTTCGACTTGTGTCTTTTTGCAGAAGCCGAAAAGAGAAATGGAAAGTAGGATTAAAAGTATATTGATTGTAAAATTGTTTTTCATTTTAGTTTTCCTTTATTCAAGTGGTTGAATGTTAAGTATATTTTTTCCGACAGAGTAATTGAGATTTTCGATAGACTCTACGCGGTCGATTTGGAGTTTAAGCATTTGTTGAACACTACTTCGATAAGTTTCAAAAAAGTCAGCAAATTCTATAATAGTAAGATAACGTTTTTCATAGTTAGATATCATAAGTTGCGCCAAATTCATATAATCCTCTGCGAATTTATTTTTAAAGCTCTGATAGAGTCTGTCTTTTTCGAGGACGCGGTTAAACACGATATTGACTTCGTTCTCTGCTTGCAATTTTTGATTTTGCAATTCAGACCTTCTGGTTAGGATAGATTTTTCAGCCGCTTCTATATTACCCTGGTTTCTATCAAAAATCGGAACGTTTAACTGGGCTGTTATCCCCCAGTAGTTAGGGTAAGCTGTTCCATTTCGATTGTACATAGGTCCGAAGGAAAGATCGGGAATTGCATTAGCCTGTTGCAAGGCAAGGTTTGCTTCTTCTAATTTCAATGCTTGAATCGCAACCTTTAAATCAGGTCGATTTTCAAATGCATCTTCTAGAACCTTATTTAGTTTTAAGTCCGTCAGCCTTACTTCATCTAAGCTCTTTGCATCAATCTTTGGGACAAAACTTACGTTATTCATTTCGGGGCTATTTAATAGTATCCGAAGAGATGCTTCCTTTTGTCTGATTTGCACTACTGCTTCTGTCCTTTCGTTCTCCAGGAAAAATAAAAGCGCTTTCAAGCGAAGCATCTCTGCTTGTAATACTGCTCTTTTTTCGTAAGCCTTTTCTAGAGAGCTTACAGTCTTTCTAAGTGCGGCGATGCTCCCATCGTAAAATTGAATCGACTGACGCAAAAAGTGAATGGCAAAGAAACTACTTCTTAGTTCAAACTTTAACGCTCTGAGTAAATCAAAAAATTGCTGTTCACTAATTGCTTTATTGATTTCGGCAACCTTAGTTCTCTTCTCAATTTTTCCACCGAGCAAAAAAAGTTGCTGAATCTGAATCGTTGTTTGTCCATTGCGGGTTGTGTCAAAATACCTATCCGTCCGATCGTTGAAAACATTTTGATCGATGAAAATATTTGGGTTCGCATAAAGCTTAGCCTGGATGATGCCAGCTTTTTTTACATCTATTTCAAACTTTGCAGAAAGAAGAAGAAGATTGTTCTTTAGAAAAGTTTCCTCTGCCTCTTTCAGGCTAAGAGAATAATTCTTAGTAACCTCCTGCCCCATAAGCAAAGTTGAAAACAGGTAAAATAAAATAGAGAGAAGTAAAAACGTTTTTTTATTTTGAAATTTATATAATATCCACATGAATAGATATAGCTCCTTTAGCGATTAGGTATGCAAATTGATTGCGTATAACAAAACGTAGACGTAAAGGCATCGTAGAGACAGGTCTGAGACCTGTCTCTACTACTTGCACATCTACGAAACTAAAAAAGGAGGAGGCAGACTAATTAGACGATAGGATAAAAGTTTGGAAGTTACAGATTGTTCAGTAAAAAGAATAGAGGAATCAAAAGTTAATTGCTGAAAACACTCTAGCGCAAAATTTTTAGAGAAGTATTGGTCGTTAATATCTCCTACTCTACTTTGCACGCGCATCGTAGAATAGAGACTATAATCAGAGACTACGTCTTGGTATTGGTTTACAGCTTGGAAAAAATCATCCTCAGGGGTTGTTAAATTGAGAGGAACAAGGGTGACGGCTAGGAACGCAGCAATCAAAAAATCAAAAAAGAATTTGTTTTTTAATAATTTGATTTTCATTGGAAGCTATCCTTTGAACAACGTTTATGAGTTGTTTGTAATGTCAAACTTTTTCAAAATAAAAATTTTAAGTAGGCTCCCATGAAACTAAAGACTCTTTCCTTTCTAGTTCTCTTTTCCTTTTTACAAATTAGCCATTGCTCCTCAGAACAAAAAAAAGTTCAGGTAGATGAAACTTTTTATAAAGATTGTATGGAAACAATCAAAGAAAAAGAAAAATGTGATGCCTTAGTTAAGAGGAGCGAAGATAGGGAAAAAGAAAACGCAGCTAAGCAGATTAAACTCACCGAAGCGCAAATGGCAGGTCTCGAACTTCGAGATACGTTCAAAGACCGAATGATGGGCAAATCAAAACTAGGAGTTATCAGTTCCATCGGTGAACCTGACGAAAGAAGCCAAGATGGAAGTGGACAAGAATTCTTTCACTACTACAAAAAGCCTCTAACTAGATACAGTCCGGAGCATGATCCTGATAAGGAAATTATAGTTGTATTTCGCAGAGAGTTCGTTACCCGTGTTCTGCATACCCCACCTGATTCAACTCCCAAAAGCAATATTCCTTTTTTTGGGGATAAAGCGAAGAAGAAGTAAGTGGGTTGAGGTTTAGCAATGTGCGGAAGGTATTTACTTTCATCGGCTCTATCAGATATTATAGAAGAATATGAATTAGACTATGAGACTACTCATATCGAAAAAGAAATAAATCCCCGCTATAATATTTCTCCGAAGAGCCAAATCCCTATTATCCTCGATGACTCAGGCAAAGGAAAACGCAATCTAAAGCTTATGCAATGGGGCGTTGTTTTTAATGAAAAATATGGGCTAACATTCAATGTCCGCTCTGAGAATTTACAGTCATCTCCTGCATGGAAAAATACATTTCTTCATAAACGTTGCCTGATTCCTGCAACTGGATTTATAGAATGGCAAGAATTAGAAGGAGTTAAGGAAACTCTACCATGGAATATTCACAAATCAAATAACGAAGTCTTTTCCCTTGCAGGTATCTGGAATTTCTTTCCTGATAAAACAACTGGTAAATTAGAATTATGCGCGTTCATCATAACGACAGAAGCAAATTCCATGATGCGCACCATCCATAACAAAGGCGGTAATAGATTCCGCCAACCCGTTATCATTGAAAAATCAAACTATGCCGCATGGCTAAATACCGATCATAACACACCCAAAACCATCTTACCACTTCTAAAACAGTTTTCTGTAGAAGAGTTTTCCTATACACCACTAGAAAAAGTAGGCGATGATATAAAAGGCATTTCTCCTATTCCTAAAGATGGAATAGCCAAGGAAAAGGAACTCTCTAAAAAGAAAAATAAGATAGAGGAGCAATCTTTATTCTAAGCATTTACAATTTGCCTTCCCAATAAAATTCTGCTCAATTTATACGCATTTTTATTAAATAATACTAAAAACACAAAAAAAAGTTATAGATAAATGCTTAAGTTTTCTTTAGTTCGACGTTTTCTAAGCGAACCTCGATGGTGAAATTTATTTCCAAACTTATAAAAAATGCGATTTATCTAAAAAAAAGACAATGGCACGCATCTTGCACTAGTAACGGCAGGAGATATAAACGATGAAGACAAAAAATATTCTTTTATGCCTACTCATCTTTTCAACTGCGGGAATTTCTGCTCAGACCATTACTCCAAAAGGTTCTGATCCAAAGCCCGCGGAAGCTAAATGGTATGACAAGGTAAACTTTTCAGGGTATGTTGATGTTTATTACAACTACACAGCTAATAATAGACAAGGTTCAACGCAAGATACAGCGGGAACATTCCATACTTACAACAAACAATTTGCGGTTAACGCAGTGAAACTTTCAATAGAGAAACTTCCAGAAAAGGAAACTCCTTATGGATTTAGATTAGATTTCCAAAATGGTCAAAACATTATGTACCAAGAAAGACCATATCAAAGTTCTAACTCTATTTACAATATGCAAATGGTGCAACAAGCATATGTTTCTTTCTATTTTCCAGTTGCAAAAGGTCTAGTAATTGATGCAGGTAAAATGGCTACACATATTGGTAATGAGGTCTTAGACTCGAAGGACAATATGAACTACACCATAGGGTATATATTCTTCAATACAATCCCTTTTATTCATACCGGTGCTAGGGCTACTCTTACTTTATCTGATAAATTAGCTGCTGGTCTCTATTTATATAATAGTGCGCAAGGAACTGGTTATACGGCAAATGGGCAACAATTTGGGTTCTCGGGAACT